>CAVWTZ010000160.1:0-4885 GCA_963757485.1 uncultured beta proteobacterium | reverse complement strand
AATTTCTTCCTGCCCCAGCCGGCTTTTTCTGTGGCCAGTTTCAGCACCCCGCGGTAGCGCGAATCCGCGGGCAGCAGTTCGAGCCGGTAAGCGACCGGATCCTTTTTCGCCAGATGCGCCAGTTCATCGATCATGGTTTCGACCACGAACGCGGTATGCGAGTGGCCCACCGAACGCCACCACTGCACCGGCACCTCGTTCTTCGTGGTGTGCAGATCGACCTGCAGGTTCGGGATCAGGTAGGGAATATCCGCCGCGCCCTCCACCGAAGTGGCGTCGATGCCGTTGTGCACGATGAAGCGCTCGAACGGCGTGCCGGCAACGATGGACTGGCCGACGATGGTGTGTTGCCACGCCACCGGTTTGCCGTTTTTCGCGATGCCCGCCGCGATGCGGTCGGCCCACATCGGCCGGTAATTGCCGCCCTGCGTGTCGTCCTCGCGCGTCCACACCACCTTGATCGGCTGTTTGATCGCAAGCGCCGCCTGCACCGCCTCGATCACGAAATCCGAGCGCGGATTCGCGCGCCGGCCGAAGCCGCCGCCGAGGAAAGTGGTATGTATCTCCACCTGCTCCGGCTTCAGCCCCGCGGTCATCGCCGCCATGTTGCGGTCCATGGTCTGCGCCTGGGTGCCGGTCCAGATCACGCAATGATCGGGCTTCAGGTCCACCACCACGTTGAGCGGCTCCATCGCGGCGTGCGCGAGATATGGCACCTGATATTCGGCGCTGACGGTCTGGTGCGCTTGCTGCATGCCCTTCACGGGATCGCCGTCCTTGCGCGCAATCGCGCCCGGCGTCTTTGCGAGCTCCAGATATTCGGCGAACATATTCGGCGTGGACAGGGCGGCACCCGGCCCCTCGTCCCAGTCGATCTCCAGCAGGTCGCGCGCGGTTTTGGCCGGCCAGAAGCCGGACGCGGCCACCGCGATCCCTGTCGGCACCTGGTAGATGCCCTGCACGCCCGCGACCTTGCGCGCCTCGGCCGCATCGAAATGTTTCACCTTGCCGCCGAATACCGGGCTGCGCGCGATCACCACCGTCAGCATCCCTGGCACATAGACGTCCAGGCCGAACTGCGCGCTGCCGTTGATCTTGGCCGGCGTGTCGAGGCGCCTGGTCGGCTTGCCGATGATCCTGAAATCCTTGGTCGACTTCAGCACGACATTGTCCGGCAGCGGCAGCTTGTTCCCCGCATCGGCCAGTGCGCCGTAGCTCGCCCGCCTGCCGCTTGCGGCATGGATCACCTGGCTGTTCTCGGCATGGCATTCGCTTTCCGGCACGCCCCATTGCTGCGCCGCGGCGCGGATCAGCATCACCCTGCCGCTGGCGCCGACGCGCCTGAGCTGATCCAGGACGACGGGATGCTGGAACTGCCGCCGGTCATCTGCATGCCGAAACCGGTGTGGTTATACACCGCGGCCACCGGCGCCGTGACCACGGCTATGCGGCTCCAGTCGGCTTCCAGTTCCTCGGCGATCAGCATCGGCAGCGAGGTGTAGACGCCCTGCCCCATTTCCGACTTGTTCAGCACGATGGTGATGCTGTCGTCCGGCGCGATACGGATGAACGCATCGGGCGGATAGACCGGTTTGGCCTGTCCGGCTGGCGCTTCGGCCGCATAGGCACGGCCGCCCTGCTTCGGCAGGTAGAAGCCGATCACCAGGCCGCCCATCATCGCGGCCGAATCCTTGATGAACTTGCGGCGCGACGGATTTTGCGCGGCGCCGATTTTCACGCGGCTTTCTGTCCAGGTTTTCATGCGGCACCTCCGTTCCCGGCCGCCTTCTCGATCGCGGCGCGGATGCGGTTATAGGTGCCGCAACGGCACAGGATGCCGTCCATGGCGGCGCTGATCTGCGCCTCGCTGGGATGCGGGGTTTCCTTCAGCAGCGCGGTGGCCGCCATGATCTGTCCGGACTGGCAATATCCGCACTGCGGCACATCCACCTCCTGCCACGCGGCTTGCACCGTCTTCCCCAGCGCGGTTTCGGCCAGGCCCTCGATCGTGGTGACATGTTTGCCGCTGGCCATCGACACCGGGGTCACGCACGAGCGCACCGCGCGTCCGTCCAGATGCACGGTGCATGCGCCGCAGGACGCGATGCCGCAGCCGTACTTGGTGCCGGTCAGCTGCAGACCGTCGCGCAGCACCCATAACAATGGCGTGCCGGGGTCGGCATCCACTTTGGTCTTTTTTCCGTTGATGAATAAAGTGATCATGAGCACACCTCCTGCTTGCCAGCTTGAACTTGATTGAGAGTTTGAATCTGGTTGTGGTCCTGCATCGCACCGGCAGATTTGACCGGCTGGTTACGAACCGCAATAAGATGCGCGAGGATCGACACCGCGATTTCCGGCGGCGTGCGGCTGCCGATGCGCAGCCCAACCGGGCCGTGCAGGCGGGCGATTTCCTGATCGGTGAGGTCGAACATCGCGAGCCGCTCGCGGCGCTTTGCATTGTTGGCTTCCGAGCCGAGCGCGCCGACATAGAACGCCGGCGATTTCAGCGCCTCCAGCAGCGCCATGTCGTCCAGCTTGGGATCATGGGTCAGCGCGATGATCGCGGTCGCGCTGTCGGCCTGCAGCGCCAGCACCGCGTCGTCCGGCATCTCGCCTGTCAGCGTGGTGTCCGGCACATCCCAGGTTGCGCGCATTTCCGCGCGCGGATCGCAGACGAATACCTGGTAGTCGAGCGCCTGTGCCATGCGCGCGAGATAAGAAGAAGTCTGCCCGGCGCCGATGATCAGCATGCGCCAGCGCGGGCCGTGCACGGTGGTCAATGTCGAGCCGTCGAAGGAAATTTTTTCGGCGCGGACGGCGTCGCCCAGTTCGACATGCAATGAATTCAAATTCAGCGTGCGCCTGACCAGCCGGTGCGCCTGGACCAGCTGCAGCACCCGCTCCACCCAAGCGTGGTTTCGCATGGGTTCGACGACCACGCGTATCACGCCGCCGCACGGCAGCCTGAAACGTTTGGCTTCTTCTTTGGTGACACCGAAGGTCAGCAGCTCGCCGCGATCGACCGGCAATTCGCCGCGCCGTGCGCGCCGCACCAGATCATCCTCGATGCAGCCGCCCGACACCGAGCCCACCGCCAGACCGTCGCCGCGCAACGCGAGCATCGCGCCGGGCGGACGCGGGCTGGAACCGAAAGTTTCCACCACCGTCACCAGCCACAGCGGCTGCCCAACGGCTTGCCATTCCAGCAGGGTTTTCAGTACAGAAAGATCGACGCTGTCCATACATGCCTCCTTGTGCCGGCGGATATTCTCCCAGAGATTTGCTCGGGTTTCCACCGCTTGTCGCAAACTGGCTCTTCCGCACAGCCTGCCCCCTTAATATTTGCATACTTAGCGACACCCGAAACAATCCGAAAACTTTTTTTCCTGACATGTATCAAACATCAGTCGCAAATTCGAAAGGAGGGTTCCATCATGCTGGACGTCAACAAAGCCGTCGCTTCCCCCAACGATCCCGAAGGCCACATGTTTGGCCTGGAGCATTGGTCGCCGCTGGTTGCAAAGCAGCGGGCCGAAGCCGAAGGGATTTTTCTCACCGACGATCACTGGGCGATCATCAACTACCTGCGCGATCGCTACCGCGCGCACGGCGACGCAAAAAACGCACGCGAGATCATGCGCGAGCTGGAAGAAAACTTCACCAACGGGCGCGGGCGCGCCGTGCTATACCAACTGTTCCCCGGCGGCCCGGTCAGCCAGGCCAGCCGCATCGGCGGACTTCCGGTGCCGCCCTATTCCAGCGACCCGTCGTTCGGCAGCGTGGAATAGTCGCGCGAATCGGCAGCGGGTCATGCCGGTGCCGTCACTATTTTCCTGGCCGTGGCCTTGTTCTTGATCGTGGCCGGTCTCTTTTTGACCGGCCGTTTTTTTTCCTGCTTCTTGTCGACAGCTGCGGTCTTCTTTGCTGTCGCAAGCTCGGCTGCTGCCTTGGCCGCCTGCTCGGCCGCAACCCTGGCCTCGATCTTCTTTGTCACGATCTCGCCGCTGGCTGCGGCAAAATTCAGCGTGATGCCGGGCGACGCCCACGGCCCGCTCACCCTGACCGGCACGGTGACGCCGCGCAGGCCGTATAGTTCTCCGGCGCTGCGCCGCTTCAGCGCCGAACTGACTGTCGCTGCGAGCCGGTAATCGATTAGGCCGGTATCGGGCATATAGTCGCCGTCGCCCGCGAGGCGGAACAACGGCGACCGCATGTCGAAACCGTTGCCGCGGGCGCTGCCATCCGCGATGTTGAACACCGCATCCAGATCCGAAAAATCGGTGCTCTCGCTGAGCCGGGTTTCATGCATGCGGGCCGCATTGCTCGTGGCCAGATCGTCCTTGCCGCTGATCAGCGCGGTGCGCATGTCGATGCCCTCCAGCGAACCGCGCGACAGCGCGAGCGACACGGTGCCGTTCAGCGACTTGCGCAACGCGGCGATGCTGCCGCCTTCCGCGCTGAGGTCCGTAGCCAGGTTGCCCCTGCCCTCCAGCTTGCCGGCGTTCGCGGTATTCGCGAGCAGCGCCTTCATCTGGAAACCGCCCAGCTTCAGCTTGAGCGCGAATTGCGGTTTGACCTGCGCGGTTGCGCTGATGCTGCCGTTCAGCGTGCCGCCATACATCCTCGCGGTCAGCGGCGATATCGTCAGCGCGGACTGCTCGACCTTGATATCCGCAGCCAGACTGCTGGCGCGGAACTTCGCGGTGCTGATCTCGCCGGCATGCAGCGTGCCGTGCAGCTGCGCATCCTTCAGGAAGCCCGGATCGATCAGCGTCGCATCGTTCTGGTAGCGCTTGATCCAGTCGGCCGAAACATAGCGTTCCAGCGGCAGGCGGTCGACCGCCAAATCGAATGAGCAGGCGGGGTGGCTGAAATCCAGCAG
>CAVWTZ010000159.1:0-11512 GCA_963757485.1 uncultured beta proteobacterium | reverse complement strand
GCTGTAGCCTTTGCCGCTGCCGCTATAGGCGGCGGCATCGGTGTGGCCGGACAAGCTGATCTTGTTGGGGACCTGATTCAGCATCTTGCCGATCGCATCCAGAATCTTTCTGGTGTAAGGCTCGAGGTTGTGCGCTCCCGCTTTTGAACATGGGCCGGTTTTTCTCATCGACGATCTGGATGCGCAGCCCTTCGGTGGTCATGTCGATCAGAATCTGGTTGCGGAATTTCTGCAAACTCGCGTTGGTGTCGATCATATCCTCGATATTCGCCTTCAGGGCTTTGAGCTTTTCGATTTCCTTGAGACGCTCAAGCCGAAGGTAGTCCTCCGGCGCAGCCTTGAGATTGATGATTTTTTTGAGCGGGGGAAGTTCGCCCTCTTTGACCTGGCCAGTGCTGCGCGTCAGGTCCTGGCCGCCTCCCTTGATGATGCTGGAGCTGTCGCCGCTTCCGGTTCGCCAAATAATGCGACTTTAAGCGGGGTCCTGAAATATTCGGATATACCCATCAGGTCGCCTTTTGTAGTCGAACCCAATAACCACATCAGCAGGAAAAATGCCATCATCGCCGTGACGAAGTCGGCGTAGGCGATCTTCCAGGTGCCGCCATGATGTCCACCGACCACCTTTTTGATGCGCTTTACGACGATCGGCCTTTTGTTTTTGTCTTCGGACATGACTCAGGAGCGGAAATTCAAGATTGAACCCGGAGGCAGAATAGAGGGTATTCTCAAACCTGAACCCTCTTGCTTCAATTATCACTTCAGCGTTTCTGTTTGACATGCGCTTCCAGTTCAAGGAAACCCGGGCGTTCGGTGGAGTTAAGCGCCTTGCGGCCGAATTCCACCGCCATCGCCGGTGCGTAGCCGTTAAGATTCGCCAGCAGTGTCACCTTGATGGTCTGCAGCATCTTGGTGCCTTCCTCGGCTTTTTGTTCAAGCAGGGTTGCCAACGGGCCGACAAAACCGTAAGCCAGCAAAATGCCGAGGAAAGTTCCTACCAGCGCATGGGCAATCAATATCCCCAGCTCGGCGGGCGGGATCCCGACCGATTCCATGGTATGCACCACGCCCATCACCGCCGCGACGATACCGAATGCCGGCATTCCGTCACCCAGCTTGGCAATCACATGGGATGAAATCATCGCCTCATGATGATGGGTGTCGATTTCCACATCCATCAGGTTTTCTATTTCCATGGAATTCAGGTTGCCGCTGACCATGATGCGCAAATAGTCGGTCAGGAATTCGGTGGCTTGATGATCTTTCAGCACCTGGGGATATTTGGCAAAGATCGGGCTTTCCCCAGGCGCTTCGACATCACCCTCTATCGACATCAACCCCTCCTTGCGCACTTTGCCGAGCAATTCATACAGCAGAGCCATCAGTTCCATGTAGCTATTTTTGTTGTATTTGTTGCCCTTCAGCACTTTCGGCAGATCTTTGAGTGTTGCCTTGATTGCCTTGCTGTTATTGCCGACCAGAAATGCGCCTGCCGCTCCGCCAGCGATCATCAACAATTCAACCGGCTGAAGCAGGGCAGCCAGGTGACCGCCTGCCAGTGCAAAGCCGCCGAATACCGCACCCAACACCACCAAATAACCGACGATTACCAACATGCTCACGCCCCCTGTTTTTATTCCCCCGCATGAAAGGGGCGCCTCGATATCCCGCTGCCAATGCCGCGATCATTCGGCTCTTTCGGCATTCATCCCACGCTCCCACTCATTACGATGATGATACGGTCGAGTACATTCTAAAACAAATCCGCATCTCCAGAATGCAACATTATCAACGGCACGGCTTTCGATTTCGTGAGAGGAGACTGGAAAAATGTTTGCGGTCGGCCGGATAAAACCGCAACACCGCAACCAGTCATATCAACTGTTAAGCGGCCTGTGCAGCAGAGATCGAGATTTTCCTGGCAGCATTTGTTTTTCCGGCTCGCGCGGGAGCATGGCAGATGCCGCACACATAGTGGACGTGCAAATCGCCGGCATGCGTCACAAAATGACCGCCGCATTCCTGACAGCAAACGAGTTGCATCATGCCGGCCTTGAAGAAGCGAATCATGGACCACGCACGGGTAATGCTCAGTACGGGTTCTGCGCTTTCGATGCCCTGCACCTGGTCGAGATATAAGCGATAAGCCGAGATCAGCGCGTACACACCGTCAATCCCGGCATTCTTGACCAGAAACTGGTGAATATCCATGAACAGCGACGAGTGGATATTAGGCTGCCAGCTCATGAACCAATCGGTCGAGTAAGGCAACATTCCCTTGGAAGGCGATTCTTTTTTCACTTCTTTATATAGTCTGAGCAGACGTTCACGACTCAGCGAAGTTTCCTCCTGCAGCAATTGCAGGCGCGCACCCAGTTCGATCAGGTCAACCGCGATCCTCACCTGCTGAGCTTCACCCATTACGGTTTTGGTAGCCATGATAGCGGCCCACCTAGGCTAATTCTTCGACAGTTTGCGCCGACATCAGGATCGCCGCATGAGCCTGGGACATCATGCGATCCTTGCTGTAATCGGTCACCATATTAAGCAACAGCTTTTCGTCGAAGCGAAAGCGGCACAGCAGCATGTTGGATGCCGCCATTTTTATGATTTGCGGCGGGGTAAGCTGAGCTATCACCTCCAACAGATCCTGACCGATACCTAAACGGAAAATTGCGGCAGATTTATCCTCGTTGATCATTTGCTGAGCCAGCATCAGATAAGTCAGATTGATGTCGCGGATACCTTCATGTAATTGCGTGATATTCATCTAGCCCCCTTTTAAGCGGTACTGCACCGATAACCCTAAAATATAATACCGCGTCATTTCAGAAATTACTTTTATCGCGATCTCGATCTATCGATTTCGACAGTCGCATTATTACCGGGCGGGGCCAAACAAAAAAATGGGAAGAGCGCCAATTCTTCCGTACGAATTCCTGAATGACTCCTGTAGGGTTTTTTCTTACAAAGAAATACCTTCTGCCTCACAAGGTAAGGCAGAAGGTAAAAGAATGATGCAGGTTTGCAAAGGGTCAAACCAACATCAAATACAGGATTTGTATAACTCTTATCGGCAACATTCGAAAATACTTTAGGATAAAAATGAAATATTTATTCATTTATTATCAACACAATACAAATTTAATGGCGAATGCTCCAAATAATCTGTTCCGTTTCGCCATTATCATGCGCCTTCCAGAAAGACTAAAATCCATTTACCTGATGCGGCGTATTTTTAAAAAAACTCCTCCTTCCATTGCCGCGATTCTCCTTCAGTGCTCGGCACTCGTATTCATCCGGCTTGCGGTTGAAATTACGGAAGTACACCCCTCGCCGTTGTCGTTTGCCTGGCTATGCGGACTGCTTGCCGCGACATTCAGTTATTTTTCCGGGCTTGCCATTTGGTGGTTTTTCATACAACTGCTGTTTGCGCCAACCCTGGTATTGATGCTCGGGGCCGGGCTGCCGCCCAACCTGTTCCTTGCTGCATTCCTGATATTGGTGCTTGTATATTGGAGTACTTTTCGCACTCAAGTGCCCTTGTATCTTTCCAGTGACAAGGTATGGCATGCGTTGGATCGTTTGTTGCCTGTCCAAAAAACCGGTCCCGGTTTCACATTTCTGGATTTGGGTTCCGGTTTGGGTGGGGTGTTAACGCACCTTGCCAAAGTTCGTCCGGACGGATCATATGCTGGCGTGGAAGCGGCGCCTTTACCATTTATCTGGAGTTGGCTGCGCATCCGGCTAGGCGGCTACCGCAATTGCCGGGTACGTTGGGGCAACTTGTGGGACTGCGATTTATCGCAATATGAAATCGTGTTTGCCTATCTCTCGCCGGTGCCGATGGAAAAACTCTGGCACAAAGCGCGTGCCGAAATGCGCCCCGGAACATTGTTTATCAGCAGCACTTTTGCCGTCCCGGATCAATCGCCGCATGAAACCGTGCCGGTGAATGACTTGCATCGCTCCACCCTGCTCATTTGGCATATGTAATGGCTGGCGAAGACAGGGGGGATCAGGAATGTTCTACCCGAGCGATGGAAAACACGATCCCGGCGTTAATGAGTATCCGTGAAAAAACCGGTGTCCAATAACTCCCTGGTCAACGCCATGTAGTCTGCCGCTCCGGGACTATGAGCAGCGAAAGCGAACACATCGACGTTATGCATCGGACTGGTCGCCAGCGCGACATTCTCGCCAATGCGCGTATTGCAGACCAGTGCTCCGTAGCGTTCCTTGAGCTCGTCATAAATATCGTATGAAAGCTTGCGCCTTGAATCGAAGCGCGTCACCACAATGCGCCGCTCCAGACTGCGCTGTAATTTTTTTTCCAGCACATTAAGCGCACTGTCCAGACGATATACGCCCTGCAGCGAAAGGAAATCTGCGGACACCGGAATCAACACCCGGTCGCTGGCCAGCAATGCGTTCAGCGTCAACACCCCCAGCGTCGGACAACAGTCGATCAGGATGGGTGCGCCGGAAAGCGCCAGCTCTTCTCTCAAACCCTGCTTGAGCAGGGTTGCCGCCTTCGCGTCGCTGCCGTAGAGCGCATCTATTTTCGCCAGTTCCAACGAGGCGGGGATGATCTCCCAGCCGCGCGGCGTTTCACGCAACAGGCTGTCAAGCGGGGTTTTATTCTTGAAGAATTCGACCAGGCCGCTGTCCTGTGGAACCGACTTGATCCCGCAGGACAGGGTCAGGTGAGCCTGGGGATCCAAGTCCAGTGCAATCGGGAATTGCTGCAATATCTCGAGAGCAGCCGTCACATTCAGGCAGGTGGTGGTTTTACCCACGCCACCCTTTTGATTGAATACTGCGACTACCGTCATTTATCACTCCATGATCCGCGGATAGCCGCTGTTTTTTCCCGGGATGCCTGCAATCATGAAATGCATAATATGTTTATTCTCCCAAATGATCGCTTAATTTCAGATTGCCCAGCGCCAGATTCATTACCTGACTGACGCTTTCAGATTTTAACCCGCCCTGGGCGGCAAACACATTCTTGCCAGTGTGCGTTACCTCAGCGCGAACAGGTTGACCGACCACGGCAGGCTGTACGGTATCTATTTTCAGGGAAAGTCCGATCAGGATCGCGGCCGAGATTATTCCGGAAGTTTTCCCCAGCCTGCCGATTTGCATGATCTTGTTCAGGCGCACCATCAAACGATGCGTCATCACTTCAGCGCGCGACTGTTTGATCTGCACACGAAGCCGCCCATTCTCGCTCTCGTCCAACTCGGCAAGCTGCTGCGCAACCAGCGTTGCTTCCTGGGCCAGAATCGCCCTGGTTTGCGCGGCCTCACGGGCGCGCTGGACGATGAATTTTCGCTTTTCAACAGTCGCACCGGCCAGTGTTTCAGCCTTTACAAGCATTTCGGTTTCTACCAATATTTTCCGTTCGTTCTCCAGCCTCACCTGCTGCTGCGCCAGCAATATTTGCTCTTCTTCATACTGGCGCAGGGCATACTGACCGGCTTGTTCGGCAATGGCGGCACGCTCATGAGCAGATTTGCATGCAGCCTGCTCCGCTTGCAGTTGCGCCTGCTCTGCCTGAGCAGCCCGCTGTCTTTCTGCCACACGTTGTTCGGTCGCTTCATCAACAAGACGACTTGATTCTTCAGCCAGCCGCTTGGCCGCTTCCGCAAGCTCCCTGAAGTAGCTGATCGCGGCGTGTTCTGCCGCAATTTTATCCTGCTCTACTTTCACAGCCTCACGCTCCTCCTTGATGCGCGACTGCATCAACAGCTCCGCTTCCACTGCGAGTGATTTGCGCTGATTTACCTGCGCCTCCAATTCGCGTTCCTGGTCAAGATACTGCTGCTGTTGTGCCAGCAATTGAATTTCCAGCTGCTCGCGCTGCTCGGCTAGCAAGCTAGCTTGCTCTGCCGCCTCTCTGCGTTTTTGTGCGGCAACCGTAGCAAACTCTTCACGACGGGCGCGCTCCAACTCGGCTTCGGAAGCTTTTTGTTCTTCATAAGCGAGCCGTTTCTCCATACTCTCTGCCTGCGCAATCGCTTCGTCCCGGGCAAGTTCACAGGATGCAATCTGCTTGTGCAAAGCCACGGCAGCAAGAGCCTCTGCATGTATCTTGGCTTCTTCTGCATTGAGTGCCTCGCTTTCAGCTTCGGCACGAACCTTGGCAATGTTCAGTGCGCGAACCGCCGCCTTTTCAAGGTTTCTCGCGACTTGAACCGCCTGTTCATTCCGCTTTTCTGTTTCGCTGGCCATTTCCCTAGCACGAACCTCGAGTTCCAAGCGTTCGTTATCAGCATTAATGGCACGCAATTCAACCTCCATGCGCGCTTCAATCTCGGCAATGATCCGTGTTTCAATTTCAGTCTTGTGCTCTGCCACATGCTGAGCCTGCCGCTCCAGAATGACTCGTTCGTTTTCCATTTCGCGCTGTTTCGCTTCAGCCTGCAACTTGAGCTCAACTGCCCGTGCAGCATCCAATTCGGCTGCGGCACGCTGTGCCGCCAGAGCGGCCAGATCAGACTCTCTTTGCAGCTTGCTTGCCGCGGCCTGACTGGCTGCCATTTCGCTGTCCAAACGCTCCTTGGCTTTCAATTCGGCTTTGCGCAGCAGCACATTAGCCTGCTCCTGATATTGCGCTGCCTTTCTGTCCGCGTCAGCCTGTGACAATAATATCGCGGCGGCATCCTGTTCGGCCCTGATTTTGCGTTCCGCCTCGACTCTGGCCAATTCCTTCGCCTTGTTGGCACGATGCCTGGCTGCCTCAAATGCCAGATTTTCGTCACGTTCGGATGCTTCGACATCCGCCCTGGCTTGTTCGTCAAGTATCTTGCGCTGAATGAAAGCATTGGCGGCCGCACGCTCCGCTTCGGCTCGCGCCAGAGCGGCCATCTCGGCTTCCTGGCAGGCGGCAAGCCGAGCTTCACTTTCGCTCACTGCAAGCGTTTCTGCGCAGGTCCGTGCATCCATGGCCCGCACTTCCGCTTGTTCGGCCGCCAGTTTCGAGTCCAGCTCTGCGGCGAACTGCTGTTCTTTGCGAATTTTCTCTTCTATTGTCAGCGCAATGGCCTTGTCAACCGACTCATTTTCACCGGCCAGCCTGGCGGCCTCTTGTTCAAGCCTGGCCCGATTTTCAGAAGTCTGTATCGCGGATTGCTCGGCCTGCTTGCGCTCGTTGATTTGATGCAGTTCAGCTTGCTCGGCATCGATCCTGTTTTTTGCCAGCTTCGCATATGCGGCATCTGCTTCAGCACGCTGGGCTGCCATGTCACGAAGCCGGGTTTCCAGTTCCAACTTTTCCTCTGCCTGGATCATTTGTGCCTGTTCGGTGGCATAACGCTCCGCAGCGACCTGTTCGGTACATACCACCAGTTCGGCGACCGCATCCTGCAGCAGGCGCAGCTTCTTCTCGGCTTCAAGCTGGGCATCGAGCTTGATTTTCCATTCATTCTCTGCGAGCGCCGCCAATTCGCTTTCCGCCTTGATCTTGGCTTCCTCGGCGGCGCGGGCATTTTTCTCATGCAGCAAACGCTGCTTCAGCTCGGCATGCGCCTGTTTTTCAGCACGCAGTCTTGCCTCGTTCTCCGCTTTAAGTTGCAACTCGCTATTCAGCCTTGCCTGGCTCTCGGTTTGAAGCCCAAGCTCTGAATCCAGCCTGCCCTGAACTTCAAGCGCCGCTTTTTTTG
The DNA here is from genome assembly GCA_963757485.1 of uncultured beta proteobacterium. GTDB lineage: Bacteria > Pseudomonadota > Gammaproteobacteria > Burkholderiales > Gallionellaceae > Gallionella. The sequence goes on along the minus strand of CAVWTZ010000159.1, from coordinate 3,845 downwards.
CGATGTCAAGATTGGCTTGAACAATCTCGGCAAGTCTGGTTTCTTCCTGGCACTTCAATTCCAGCTGCGCGGCCAACTCCATCTCGGTGCGTTCCCGCGTTTCCGCCAACTCCCGTGCATGTGCGCTTAAGCGCGCACGCGCCTGCGCAGATAGCTCGGCTTGCATCTCGGCTTCAATATGCCCACGCGTCTCGTTGATAGCCTCCGACTCAGCGTTATGTTGTTCGTCATTGTTTCTCAAAAATCTCAACACAGCTGGTTTTGACATGGTGTTGCCCTCTTATTCCGGTTGATGGCGCATCGAACCAAATTTGGACTTTATGCGACCATGCAAAGGTAGCAGCTTGATTGACAAGTAAAGCGTGGAATAACGCGAAGAAAGCGGGCCATTTCAAGAGCGCAGATTCGTGCTCCAAGCGCAACACCTTGAAACAGGATCGGTTACCGTGCCGGGGCGCTGCAAGTAAACCGGCAAGGGGGCGAATGTATCCCTGATCAGGACAAATTAGCCAAATGGGCTGCCTGATCGAGTGCGGTCAATGCCTGCGCAATGATGTTGCCGGCATTTTCCCCCTTATTCGCAAGCGCGTGCACGACCAAGCGCGCGCTCAGGCATAGGCGCAGCGCATTGCGTTCGGCGCTGTAGTTGACGGGCTGGCCGAGCTGGCAGTGGATATCGGCAAATGGCAAGCGACAATAGACCTGCTGCGTTTGTTCGGCATCGAGCGGCTGTCTTCCCGATACGGTGACCCGGTAAAGCTGGAAGGGAAATATGGTCTGGACCTGATCCCAGCCGGATTGCACAAGCAAGGCGCTGCGATCCAGTTCCGGTACAGGAATCGGCGAGAACGCGGGACCGCCGGCAAGCTTAGCCTTGCATTGCCTGCGCGAAGATTTGCAGAAAGCGGGTGACATCAGACTCCTGCAGTGTGCGGAAAGCCCGCAATTCGCACAGTGCGGCATCCCAGCGCAGCAACAGCCCGAAATTCCAGCACGTCTCCAGTACATCCTGCACGGGCCAGCAATCCGGCCAGTCGCGGCGGAGTCGGGTCGCCAATTTGCGTGGAAAGGGACGTTTGCGAAACTGCTCGGCAGTCCCGGCGGGAATCATCAGCACGCTGGAAAAGCTGGGTCCACCGACGAATTTAGATCCGGTCAGCGCAACGGAGTAGCCTCGCGCCAGGCAAGCGCGCAAGGTCGCGGGGGCAATGCGAAACTGGCAGGCATCGATCAGCACGTCAAGCTGACCACCCAGCACCTGTTGCAAAACCGCAGTGCAGACATAGCTGGGCGCAATCATGCCCGTTTTCGAGATGTCAGTCTGGATGAGCAGCACATGGCGACCGGCGGCACCGGCTTGCAGCGCAAGCTCGCTGAAATCCGCATCAATCTCGCCTGCGCTGCGCGCAAATGATCAGCCTTGCGCAACGCGATGCCGGGCGACTTCGATGGTTGGGCAAGTATCGGTGATGGCGGCCAATACGCCGCTGCCGGTTTCCGTCTCGTCCACCATGAGCACCAGCACTGGCTGGTCGGAGCGGCTTGCGCGAGTTGGGCCGCAATCCGGTGCAGGTCGGTGCCCGAGGCGGCAAAAATGATATCTGGCTCGGGCAGATCACCCAGTGCGCACAATGTCAGCAATTCCCTGCGCATACGCGCCAGTTCACGCGCATAAACGGCGGCAGGCGTAAGGCAACGGATATCCCGTCCCAGCCGTTTACGCAGCCAGCCGGCCGCCTCAAATGCCGCGGTAGAGATCACCGAAGCGGTAGCGGAGGAAAAATCGAGCAGGTCCGGATCGGGCGTTGAGCCGCAGCCGTAACGATTCACGCCGCGCAGCGGATCAAGCTTGATGCGTTTGTCGCCGCCCTCGACCAGAAGCTGGGCCGTTCCGGGCAGGATGTTCAAGGCGGCTTGTCCCATCAGTCAGGCCGTGTACGGTCCGATGGCATGAACCAGCATGGTACGAAAGGCATCGAATACTTTGCGCATTTGGGGTTGCTTGTATGGAAAGAGGTCAATTGGGTCCATCGTGTGAACCACTGCGCTGTTGTCCACTTCGAAGAGCAGCAGCTTCCCGTCTTGTGTTTCGGCGCAATCGATAACCAGGTTGAGGTTGCATATGTTGATGAATGGCCTGCAGCGCCATCGCGTGGCGATGTGCGAATGTGCTGTCGAACTCTGCCATGAAGCGCGCTTCCTCCGCACGCTTGTCTGCGCTGTCGGCCATGCCGGCGTTCACATAGTGGATCATCCAGTGGGCGGGATTCTCCATGTGCACGGCGTAGGGTTTGCCTTCGATCAGCACGATGCGGTATTTGCGGAATAAACCGTCGGGATTGCTGTAATCGATGAAGCCGGGAAATGTAAAACGTTTCCTGCCGCATGGTTAGCAAATAATTCGAACAAGCTGACCGGATGTTCAATTTTTTCCAGGCCATGACCGGCATGAGATCCCACCGGGCGGACGATGATCGGGAATGCGCCATCGAATAAATAATCCTGCAGCGGCATCGTCTCATTGGCGATGCTTTCCAATGCCTGACGGGTCAATCGTGACGTGGCCGGCATGGCCACGCCGGGCAGTTCACTCAAAAGCTTGAAGGCGCGGTCGCGCGAAAGCCAGGCGATGCGTTCGGCCGGGTTCAATACCGGTCTGGGCCATCGCCTGAGCGCCGCACCTGTTGAGCTTATCGAGCAACGGCAGGCTTTCGTCAGATTCGCCGATCGCGACGAACAGCACATCGTGGTCGGGCACCGTATCCGGGACGGGAACGCTCGGCGCGACATACAATATATCCAGCGCAATGTCAGAATCTTCCAGCAAAAAATCCAGCGGCATGTTCGCCATCAGGTTGCCCGGGGTCATCAGCGCAAGCAGACGTATTCCTGTGGTGCCAAGCGGCGCGGGCAGATGGTAGAGCTGCTGAGCCCGACAGCGTATTCCGTGCTGTATCGAGAATGCCACCTCGTGGTTGCCTTTCAACTGCAAAATGGTGGAAATATCCAGCAGTGCATCTGCGCTCGATACAGCGGGGCCTGTACCGGCACGCGCTATTAACTCCGTGCCCAGCGGTCCCAGTATGAGTTTCGGCATAAGCCATTCTCATCAGTGCGGCGGGGCTGATAAAAGAATTTTCGGGAGACTGGTTGGGACGGTTTCCTGGATCTGGTTCACCGCGTTGTGCACGCGGCTCACCTGTTCGCGCAAGTCCATCTCGAGCTTGAACTGTTTTTCAAGATCGCTCTGGGAAGTCGTAACGCGCGGCTCCAGCTTCACTTCGAACGGAGCCATTACACTCTTGCCGGTGGCGGCCGATCCATCGGCAACCAAGGTCAGCCGCACCTGGTAGTGGCCCGGCAGCGCCAGCGGCCCGCGCGCACCATCGTTGTATTCCCACAAGTAATAGTCCGGGACGCGATTCGCCTCCTCGTAATGCAGATCCCACACAAAACGATTCAAACCCTCTTCCGGCTTGATCTGTTTCTCCGGCTTCTTATCGTCGGGATCGAGCGGTTCAGTGAGCGGCGCGGCTTTATTGCTGGAGTACGTGCGGATGACACTGCCCGCTGCGTCCAGGATTTCAATCTTTACTTCCTGCTTCATTCCCGGCTTTGGGGCCTGCTTGAGGTAGTAATAAATCACCGCGCCATCAGGCGGATTCGTTCCCTTAAAGAACAGTTTTGCCGGAGCCTCTCCGGTGTGCACGCGGTACGCCGTCGCGGGCTGATAGAGATGCACGTCCTCCTCGGCGAACCGAATCGGCGTATGGCGCAGCGGTGTATGCCACATCCAGGATCCAGAAACGAGACAGAATACGAGACTGAACCAAGCAGACGAGCAT
>CAVWTZ010000158.1:0-4618 GCA_963757485.1 uncultured beta proteobacterium | reverse complement strand
GGGCGTTCTGGGCAGATATATTGCGGCGAACAGATGGTTGGATGGATGGGCGAGTTGCATCCGCACTGGCAACAGCAATACGATATCCCCCAAGCCTGCGTGTAGTTTCGAACTCCAACTCGAAGCGCTGGCCTGGACGCGGGTTCCGCTGATGAGCGAGATCGCCAGATTTTTGCCGGTGCGCCGTGATCTGGCAGTAGTGGTTGACGAGGGGAGTAATGGTGCCAGAGCCTTGCTAGGACGCAATGCAGCGCATATCTGCACCCTATGTGTCACAACTTGCGCTGTTCGATGTTTATCGCCGGGAAAAGCGTCGAGCACAGGCAAAAAAAGCCTTGCATTCCGAGTGTTATTACAAGATACTCACAAGACACTCTCGGAGTCGGAAATTGAACCAAGCATTGCACAGCTAGTAGAAATTCTGCAGAAAAACGGTGCGCAGCTGCGAATGTAATCTGTATTTGAGGCGGATTCCCTGATAGGGATTGGAATAAGGGAGAAAAATGACAACGACATTAACCAAAGCCGAACTGGCAGATCAGCTGTTCGCAAAAGTGGGCCTTAATAAACGTGAAGCCAAGGATATGGTGGAAGCTTTTTTGAGGAAATCCGTTTGCAATTGGAACGCGGTGAGAGCGTCAAACTATCCGGTTTCGGGAATTTTCAACTGCGCGACAAACCGCAGCGTCCCGGACGGAATCCGAAAACAGGCGAAGAAATCCCGATTACGGCCCGTCGTGTCGTGACCTTTCATCCCAGCCAGAAATTGAAAACCATGGTGGAAAAGTCCTATCATGGAAAACCACAAGCCTAACTCCGAACTTCCTCCGATTCCCGCAAAGCGTTACTTCACCATCGGTGAGGTCAGCGAGTTGTGCGGGGTCAAGGCGCACGTGTTGCGCTATTGGGAGCAGGAGTTCACCCAGCTTAAACCGGTCAAGCGCAGCGGCAACCGTCGCTACTATCAGCACCATGAGGTGATGCTGATACGGCACATCCGCGAGTTATTGTACGGGCAGGGTTTCACGATCAGCGGAGCGCGTAATCTGCTGGACCATCAGAATCATGCAGAGACTCCCGCTGCATCGAAGGCGGCAATGCTGAATGTCGACGCGTTGCGCCGCGAAATCAAAGAGGTCATTTCCCTGCTTGGCGCATAAAGTGAACATTCGTTTTTACGTTGTCTTGTTCACTTGCCCAACAAACCGGACTTCATTGGAAGTTCGTTTTCGTTCCTTGCTCCAGAGCCCGCATAATCAACAAATTCGAGTCGACTGGGCGACAGCAAATCATCAGCGGCTACCATCGCAAACATCCGAATTCGAATAATTAAGTCTTTCGCCAATTGCAGCTATCGGCATGTTGCGATCACTTTGCCGATCTGGGACGCGGCTTATTGTAGAGTTCATTCAGCCTGTATATCTCCCACCAAACTTTCTCCGGAAAGCCAAGCCGGTCAAATCTGCCGCCGCCACGGCCATTAGGCTGCAATAGATCGTGAAAATAATCTTCACCATCAGGCGAGTTCCAGAGTTCAACGATTTTTTCCATGACGTGAGGAAACTTCTCATGAAGCAACTGCGGGTATTGGTTCGGTGAGCATTTCAGGGTTTGCAGGATAGTTTCCCTAGTAACCATCATTATTCTCCCTCTTAATATGGTTTATTTTAGGGTGGTACCGTAGATCATGAATCCAAGCGTGGACAAAGCGTATTACAAAATTTATAACAACGTCAATTTTTAATTATCAAGGTTAATCGAATGTTGGGCCGAATATTGTCCCCGTGAAGGCCTGACAAAACAGAGCAAAATGCAAAGCCGGTGGCGCTATTTGTATCAATAAAAGCAATGTGTTGCAACGAGTCAATCGGTCGTTGCCTACAGCCGTTCAACCCGCAAGCCTGTTTCTCGAGAAGATTTGAAGTTGCATCGTGAACCAACTGGTACTAAACTGGTCCTACTTACGTGAGGTGGGTAGATGCTACGTTTAAGCAAGTTCGCGGATTATGGTACCCAGGTCATGGTTTATATGGCCAGGGACGGGGCCGTGCATAGCGCCAGCGAGGTTGCGGCGGGGTTGGGTATTTCGATTCCCACGGTGAGCAAGATATTGAAAATGCTGGTGCGCGAGAATCTGGTGTCTTCTTCGCTGGGTGCCAAGGGCGGATATATGCTCGCGCGTGATCCGGGCGAGATTTCGATCGCCGAGATCATCAACGCGATGGACGGACCGATTTCCATTACCGAATGCAGCGGCACCACGACGTCCTGCGAGCGCGAGTCGACCTGTTCGACCCGCAGCAACTGGCAAGGGATCAATCACATCATTCACGACGCGCTGAACAAGGTGAATCTTGCCGAGATGATCGCGCCGAAGGCACAGGTGGTGGACGTGAGCAGGATACGTTCACGCGGCGCTTTTGTTTAAATTTTTAAGTCGGAGAATCAAATGGCTATTACATTGACTGAATCGGCAGCAAAACACATACGCAACCAGATCGAGCAAAGCGGCAGCGGGGTCGGGCTGCGCCTGGGCGTGAAGAAATCCGGATGCAGCGGCTTTGCCTACACGATGGATATCGCCAAGGAAGTGCAGGGCAACGACACGGTTTTCGAGGCCTTTGGCGCGAAGGTGGTGGTCGATGCGGAGAGCCTGCCGTTCCTCGAGGGAACCGAGCTCGCGTATGTTAAGGAGGGATTGGGACATGTATTCAAGTTCAATAATCCGAATGTCAAGAACGAATGTGGCTGCGGCGAGAGCTTTGCGGTCTGAAGTATTGCGGTCGGGCTAATAATCATGAGCACGGCATTGCACAATCTGGTCAATCAGCCATACAAGCATGGCTTCGTGACCGACATCGAATCCGAGGTCGTACCGAAAGGCCTGAGCGAGGACGTGATCCGGATGATTTCGGCGAAGAAGAACGAGCCGGAATGGCTGCTTGAATTCCGTCTAAATGCATATCGGCACTGGCTGACCATGGTTGAGCCGGAATGGGCGAACGTCAGTTATCCGAAGATCGATTTCCAGGATATCAGCTATTTTGCCCAGCCCAAGCCGAAGAAGAAGCTCGCGAGCATGGACGAAGTCGACCCGGAATTGCGGCGCACTTTCGAAAAGCTCGGCGTGCCGCTGCACGAACAGAAACTGATGTCCGGCGTGGCGGTCGACGTGATCTTCGACAGCGTGTCGGTGACCACCACCTACAAGGCCAAGCTGGCCGAGGTCGGGATCATTTTCTGTTCGTTTTCTGAAGCGGTGCATGAACATCCGGAACTGGTGAAACAGTATCTGGGCAGTGTCGTGCCGAGCGGCGACAACTTCTATGCCGCGCTCAATTCGGCAGTGTTCACCGATGGTTCTTTCTGTTTCATCCCGAAGGGCACCAAATGCCCGATGGACCTGTCCACCTATTTCCGGATCAACACCGAAGGCTCCGGGCAGTTCGAGCGCACCCTGATCGTCGCCGAAGAAGGCGCCTCGGTATGCTATCTGGAAGGGTGCACCGCGCCGCAGTTCGACACCAACCAGCTGCATGCCGCGGTCGTCGAACTGGTCGCGCTGGACAATGCCGACATCAAGTATTCGACGGTGCAGAACTGGTATGCAGGCGACGAGAACGGCAAGGGCGGCATCTACAATTTCGTCACCAAGCGCGGCCTGTGCAAGGGCGTTAATTCGAAGATTTCCTGGACCCAGGTCGAGACTGGCTCCGCGATCACATGGAAATATCCGAGCTGCGTGCTGCTGGGCGACAACTCGACCGGCGAATTCTATTCCGTCGCGCTGACCAATCACCTGCAGCAGGCCGACACCGGCACCAAGATGATCCACGTCGGCAAGAACACGCGCAGCAAGATCATCTCGAAGGGCATCTCGGCGGGGCGTTCGAGCAACTGCTACCGCGGGCAGGTCAAAGTAGGCAGCCGCGCGACCGGGGCCAGGAATTATTCTCAGTGCGATTCGATGCTGCTCGGCGACCGTTGCGCGGCGAGCACGTTCCCGACCATAGCTGTGCAGAACACCACGGCGACGATCGAGCACGAGGCGTCGACGTCGAAGATCGGCGAGGACCAGATGTTCTTCTTCGCGCAGCGCGGCATCGGTTCGGAAGAGGCGATTTCGATGATCATCAACGGCTTTTGCAAGGATGTGTTCGTGCATCTGCCGATGGAATTTGCGGTCGAGGCAACCAAGTTGCTAGGCCTGAAACTTGAAGGGAGCGTAGGGTGATTAACAAGGGAAGCAAAGTGTTGCTGGAAGTGAAGAACCTCAGGGCGGAAGTAGGCGGGATCGAGATACTGAAAGGTGTCGATCCCGCCTACTTCCGCCTGGCTCTTCACTTCCAGCGGCAACACTTTGCTTCCCTTGTTAATCACCCTACGCTCCCCTCAAGTTTCAGGCCTAGCAACTTGGTTGCCTCGACCGCAAATTCCATCGGCAGATGCACGAACACATCCTTGCAAAAGCCGTTGATGATCATGGGAATTCGCTTTTCAAACCGATGCCGCGCTGCGCGAAGAAGAACATCTGGTCCTCGCCGATCTTCGACGTCGACGCCTCGTGCTCGATGCAGCCGTGGTGTTCTGCACAGCTATGGTCGGGAACGTGCTCGCC
>CAVWTZ010000157.1:0-8316 GCA_963757485.1 uncultured beta proteobacterium | reverse complement strand
ACTTGCGCTGATTTTTCCGGCCATGTCAGATTGGCTGATGCGCCCGTTTGTCGCGTTCGGCGGCCGTTTGCAGCAGCAGGCCGACCGGCAGGCCAGCGTCAAAGGTTCGCTGCTGCTGGGCGTGTGCAGTCGAGATTCCTGTGGGCGCCCTGCGCGGGGCCGATTTCGGTCTGGTGTTGGCGGGCGCGGCATTGAACGGCGCGAATCTCTACAGCGCGATGCTGCTGCTGGCGTTCGCCGCCGGCGCGGCGACTTCGCTGGCGGCAGCCCTGCTGGCCCGAGGAGCGGGTGTTCGGCCTGATGAAGCGCGGCCTGGGCGCGGAAGAATGGCTGCGGCGCGGCTTCGGGGGTTGCCGTGCTGATCGGTGTGGTGGCTATCGCGCTGGGCTGGGATACGCGCTTCCTGTCGCAATTCAACTTTTTGAACACTGCCGGGACCGAGCAGAAGCTGATCGCGCAGCTGGCCAGGCCGGCGGCTGTCCGGCAATCCGGCACGCCAACGGAAGCCAGTCTGCCGCTGATGCCGTCTTTTGCCGGCGCGACACAGTGGTTCAACTCGCCGCCGCTAGCCGGCGGATCGCTGCGCGGCAAAGTGGTGCTGGTGGATTTCTGGACCTATTCATGCATCAATTGCCTGCGCACGTTGCCCTATCTGAAAGCATGGGATCAGAAGTATCGCGACCAGGGGCTGGTGATCGTTGGCGTGCATACGCCGGAGTTCGCGTTCGAGAAGGACCCGCGCAATGTCGGGCAGGCGATCAGCGATCTGGGCATCAAATATCCGGTGGCGATGGATAACACACTATACCATCTGGAACGCGTACAACAACCAGTACTGGCCTGCGCATTATCTGATCGACGCACAAGGGCATATTCGCGACCAGCATTTCGGCGAAGGCGCGTATGACGAAACCGAGCGGATGATCCAGACCTTGCTCAGGGAAGCGCACCAGGGCATGCCCGGGATGGGCGAAGGGCTGGTGCAGGTCGCGGGTTCAGGAGTGACGGCCGCGCCTTCGGATGCCAAAAGCTCGCCGGAAACCTATCTGGGTTATGCGCGCCAGCAGAATCTGGTTTCTCCCGAGGCGATCAAGAACGATGCCATTGCGCATTACAGCACGCCGCACGTGCTCGAACCGGACCAATGGGCGCTGAGCGGCAACTGGCTGATATCCGCGGAAGCCGCCGTCGTGCAGGACGCGGGCGGGACGATCAGTTACCGCTTTCGCGGCCGCGACCTGAATCTGGTGCTGGGTTCGGCGGGCGGCAGGCCGCTGCGATTCAGGGTCACCCTGGACGGAGCGGTGCCGGGTAAGGATCACGGCTCGGATATCGATTCGCGAGGCAACGGCGTGATTCGGGAGCAGCGCTTGTACCAGCTCATCCGGCAACGGGGAAAGATCGGGACCCATACCTTCCGGATCGAGTTTCCGGATGCCGGTGCACAGGCGTTCGCTTTTACTTTTGGCTGATTTTAAAGGAGTGTCATCATGCTGACGATCAATGTTATCCGTCGTTATTTTTTCAGCGCCGGCCTGTGTTTCGCGCTCGGCTTGAGTGCTCTGTCAAATGCTGCCGCTGCACCGCTTCAGGAAACGGCGGTGTTCGCCGGGGGCTGCTTCTGGGGAGTGGATGCGGTGTTCAAGCACGTCAAGGGCGTGACGGACGTGGTGTCCGGATATTCGGGAGGCGCTGCGGAAACCGCGCATTACGAGATGGTCAGCCAGGGCAACACCGGCCATGCCGAGTCGGTGCGCGTTCATTTCAATCCCGCGCAGGTATCATACGAGCAACTGCTGCAGGTGTTCTTCAGCGTGGCGCATGATCCTACCCAGTTGAATCGCCAGGGCCCGGATACCGGCAGCCAATACCGTTCGGTGGTTTTTTATACCAGCGACGAGCAGCGCAAGATCGCGCAAGACTATATCCGGCAGCTTGCCGCCGCGCACGCTTTTGCGGATCCCATCGTCACACAGGTCGTGCCGCTGCAGCAGTTCTATCCCGCCGAAGCGCATCACCAGAACTATCTGGCCCTGCACCCCTACCAGCCCTATATCGTTTTCAACGACCTGCCCAAGCTGGAGCATTTGCGCGAAAAATTCCCGGCGCTGTATCGGTAGTCGTCGGCGGGCACGCCGGCATATTGGCACACCGGAATTGCCGCCTCGAATTGCGCCGGCAAGGCGCGTCAAGCTCGAGTCGCTCGTCACGGCAGCGTCAGCGTCCGTATATGTCCTCGAATCGCACGATGTCGTCTTCACCCAGATATTCCCCGCTTTGCACCTCGATCATGACCAGATCGACAACACCGGGGTTCTCCAGGCGGTGTTTATGGCCCGCAGGAATATAGGTGGACTCGTCGGTGTTAACGAACAATTCCTTGTCGCCATTGACGACCCTTGCCATGCCGCTGACCACGACCCAGTGTTCGCTGCGATGATGATGCATTTGCAGGCTGAGTCGGCCCGCCGGTTTGACCACGATGCGCTTGATCTTGAAACGCGGGCCCTCTTCCAGCACCGTGTAGGTTCCCCAGGGACGGTGCACCGTGGTGTGCAGTTTGTGCGTTTCATGCCCTTCGGCCTTGAGCCGCGCATAGAGAAGTTTTACATCCTGGACGCGGCTGCGGTCGGCAACCAGCAACGCATCCGGCGTATCGATGACGACAAGATTATCGATCCCTACCGCGCCGACAATGCGCTGGTTGCTCTGGATATAACAGTTGCTGACATCCTGCAGAATGACTTCGCCTTCGATGCGGTTTCCATGGGCATCGGGCGCGGTCAGTTCGCCAACCGCGTTCCACGAACCGATATCGCTCCAGCCGATATTGCAAGGCACCACGGCGACATTCCCAGACTTTTCCATGACGGCATAGTCGATGGAGTCGTCCGGCACGCGAGCGAAAGATTCCTGTTCCAGTTCGATCCGCGTGTGGCTTCTCCCTCTACCCGGCGCGATTGCCCGAGGCAGGCGCGGGTGGCAGCCAGAATTTCCGGGCAGTGCCAGCTGCATTTCGCGCCAGCATGGTCGCCCGCAGAGAAACAGAACATGCCCGAGTTCCACAGGTAATTGCCGGATTCCAGATACTCGCGGGCCACTTCAAGGCTGGGTTTTTCGACGAAGCGCGCCACCTTGTTGCCATCTGCTTCGATATAGCCATAGCCGGTTTCGGGGGATTCTGGCTGGATGCCGAAGGTGACCAGCTTTCCCTGTGCCGCCAATCGCATTGCCTCAGCAACGGCCAGGGAAAACGCGGGTTGATCGGTAATCAGATGATCGGCGGCCAGTACCAGCAACAGCGCGTCATCACCCTGGCTGGCCGCCACGTGCAGTGCAGCCGCAGCAATGGCGGGAGCTGTGTTGCGGCCAAAGGTTTCGAGGATGAAATTATTGGCAAGGTCCTTGTACCGGGCGCCGGCAACCTCGCGATACTCGTCCTCGGTCTTGAAGAAGAGCTCGCGGTTGGTAACGGTCAGAGTTCGGCCACATCCGGCAGAGATACGCCGCGCAGCCAGGCCTTTTGCAGCAGGCTCTGGCCGTCGGCCAGGCGAAGTAAACGGCTTCGGATGCAGCTCGCGGGAAACCGGCCGAGCCTGAACCTGCTCCGCCACACAGTATCGTCGGGATCAATTTCATGAATGAATATGTCTATGTTAATGTTTTGACAGCGCAATTGTACTTACTTTACACACGGAGAAGCAGAAAAGCATCAATAAGGCAAAGCCAGGGCGTGACAACCGTCTAACTCAAACTATTATGCCATACGATGGAACGCAGCATGCTGAGATCATGGCTTCCCCGATTTTTTGCCGCTTATGCGTGAATTCCCCCACACCTACCAGGCCTTTAGGTTTATTCGTCGGCGCATGTGCGTGCGCTTCGCCTGCGCCGGCACAATTCGATATTGTCGCCACGCTGGGCAACACAATAAGATAACGACCAGGGAACTCGGCGAAAAGACACTGATCACCAAAGGTACGCTGACCAGTGTCGTCGATCGGTGGTGGACGAAGAACTCGTGCGACGGAACACCTTGCCCAGCGACGGCGCCGCCAGATCGTCCAGTTGACAGCCCAGGGCGAGAAATTGTTTGCACGCATTTTCCCGGCGCACCTGGCGCACATGGAGCGCGCTTTTGCACAATTGTCGCAGAAAGAGCTTAACGGAATGACAGAGAGTCTGCACCGCTTGCGCGGAATGTTTGCTGCGGCACACAGCATCAAGGAGTAGCTGAAGAACTTGTGGAGCGGACCATGCCCGCGATCAATCTGTTTGCGGGTATGGCGTTCTTCCACGGAGGGCTCACCCAAAATGGTGGGAAATTTTTGTACCCGTATGTCAAGTTAATATAAGGAGTTTCAACATGCCAAGCAACACATCGGACAAGCAAGCTGTTATCGTCCAGAAATCCCCATATGCCGTGCAAGTAGAAGCCGGCAAAAGCTACTGGTGGTGTGCCTGCGGCAAAAGCGCCACCCAACCGTTCTGCGATGGCAGCCACAAGGGCAGCGAATCTTCCCCAGTCGAATACAAGGCAACCAAATCGGAAGCGGTGTATTTTTGCGGCTGCAAGCACAGTGCAAATGGCGTGCTGTGCGACGGCACCCATAAGAAGCTATAAGATCTGGCTGGGAGGCAGTAACTTTAGCCCCGGCCAGATTTCATTCTCTGCGGAATTCAGCATCAATGCGAGGGGCATAGATAACCGGTCGGGAACAGGACTGGGAGAAATCAATAGCGCTCCTGCGATATACGCAACATGCTGGCCAGGATTGCTTTGGGCATAGCGCAAGCGTACAGTGCCGCCCCATTCTTCGATGGATATCGGCCGGCCCATGAGTGATACGCAGGCAAAACAACGGTTGACACCCCTCCTGCTTGGTGCGATAGGCGTGGTGTACGGCGATATCGGTACCAGCCCGCTGTATGCGCTCCATGCAACATTTGCAGGCTCCCATTCGCTTCCGGTCGCGGCAGCAAATATTCTGGGGGTATTGTCCGTGATGTTCTGGACCATTATGCTGCTGGTGTCGTTCAAGTATGTGGGCATCATAATGCGAGCCGATAACAATGGCGAAGGCGGGTCGCTGTCTTTGCTGGCCCTGGTAAACAAACTGACTGAAAATCGGACCAGAATGAAGTGGTTCGTCACCATGCTCGGTATATTTGCCGCCGCATTGTTCTACGGTGACAGCATGATCACACCGGCGATTTCGGTGCTTGCGGCAGTCGAGGGGTTGGAAATTGTTTCTGACCAGTTCAGCGTATACGTGCTTCCCGCCACCGTTGTCGTCCTGACCGGGTTGTTTTTCATTCAGAAGCGCGGCACCGGAATTGTCGGCCGGGCTTTCGGACCGATCATGGTCATCTGGTTCCTTTGCCTGGCCGGATTCGGCGTCATTGAAATTGCCAAAAACCCCATGGTGTTGGCTGCGCTGAATCCCTATCACGGCTTCAAGTTTTTGACTGCCGATCCGCGGCTCGCGTTCTTTGCGCTTGGTGCAATCGTTCTTGCGGTGACTGGCGGAGAGGCGTTATATACCAACATGGGACATTTCGGTAAATTTCCGATCCGCCTCAGCTGGTTTTCCTTCGTGCTCCCCGCACTGGCATTGAACTATTTCGGCCAGGGCGCGTTGCTGCTGCATAATCCGAAGGCAATAGATAACCCATTCTATCTGCTGGCGCCCGCCTGGGCGCTGATACCGATGGTGCTGCTTGCGACCGCCGCAACGCTCATCGCCTCTCAAGCCGTCATATCCGGCGCATTCTCGGTAGCGAGTCAGTCCGTGCAAATGGGCTTGTTGCCACGCATGAAGATCCGCCAGACTTCCGACCAGGCACGCGGCCGGATCTATGTGCCTTTCACCAATTGGACGCTGTTTGCGGCAGCGATATTTCTGGTTGTTACGTTCCGAAGCTCCAGCCATCTCGCTGCGGCGTACGGACTCGCCGTGACCGGAACCATGACGATAGACACATTGCTGATCACTTTTGTCGTAGTGTTGCTATGGCGCTGGCCATTGCCTATAGCCATTCCGGTCATCTCGGTGGTACTGATCGTGGACCTGACTTATTTCGCCGCCAACACCCTTAAAGTACCGCAAGGCGGCTGGTTCCCGCTGGGCGTTGCCCTGGTATTCTTTAGCGTGCTCACCACATGGAAGCGCGGCCGGAAACTGTTGTTTGACGAGATCACTGAACTGAAAGTGCCTTTGCAAGCGATCATTGACGACGTGGACAATATGCCGAGAGTAAGCGGTACGGCGATATTCCTCACCCCGGAGGGCGATGGGGCGCCTGCTGCCATGCTGCACAACCTGAAACACAATCATGTGCTGCACGAACGCAACATACTGCTGACCGTGGTGGTCGAGAACAAGCCTTATGTCACAAGGGGCAATCGTTTCCTGCTCAAGGATATGGGCAGGAACTTTTATCGCGTGAAGCTGTTTTACGGATTCATGCAAACGCCCGATATTCCGTTTGCGCTGGCATTATGCGCCTCACAGGGATTGCCTTTCGACATGATGGACACCTCGTTCTTCGTTTCGCGCGCCCTGATTGTTTCCAGCCCGAAACCCGGGATGGCGAAATGGCGCGAGCACCTGTTCATGGCATTGTCCAAAAACGCGGTGAATGCAACGGACTTTTTCAAGATTCCGGCCAACCGGGTCATTGAAATGGGGACAAGAATTGAGATTTGAGTCCGGACGCAGTGTCCTTTTGCGGTTATAAATTGTTCCTGCAGCCGGCGAAACTTGACCCTGGGCAACGATGTTGCGGACGGACATTCCGGAATATGCATATGCCGCGATCGTGGTTGAAGCAGCATATGAATCGGGGGATAATCCGCGCCTGAATAAATTAAGGCCTTGCAATGACAGAATATCTGCTGATCCTGGTCAGCGCGGTGTTTGTGAACAACATCGTGATGGTCAAGATTCTCGGGTTGTGTCCGTTCATGGGGGTTTCCAGAAAACTGGAAGCCGCCATCGGCATGGGTGCAGCCACCACTTTTGTGTTGACCTTGGCATCGGGTTCGAGTTACCTGATCAACCATTATCTGCTCGGACCTGACCTGTCTTACCTTACCACGCTGTCGTTCATCGTGGTGATCGCCGGTATCGTGCAATTTACCGAGATGGTGGTGCAGAAAACCAGTCCGGTTCTGCACCAGGTTCTGGGTATCTATTTGCCGCTGATTACCACCAACTGCGCCGTGCTCGGCATTCCGCTGCTCAATGTACAGGCGAAACACAATTTCATGGAATCCGTTTTCTTCGGCATGGGCGGCGCGCTGGGTTTTACGCTGGTGATGGTGCTGTTCGCCGCGATGCGCGAACGCCTCGAAGGAGCGGCGTCCCAGGCGATCTTCAAGGGTTCGGCGATCGCGATGGTCACCGCCGGATTGATGAGCCTGTCGTTCATGGGATTTTCAGGGCTGATCAAGTAATGTTGAGTGCCTTGCTGGTCATGGCGGCGATCGCGATCGTGCTCGGCGCGGTGCTGGGATTCGCAGCGATCAAATTCCACACGGAAGGCAATCCGCTGGTGGACAAGATCGATGCGGTGCTGCCGCAAACGCAGTGCGGGCAATGCAGTTATCCCGGCTGCAAGCCCTATGCCACGGCCATCGCGGCGGGGGAAGCCGACATCAACCGTTGTCCGCCGGGCGGCGAACAGGGCATACAGAAACTGGCCGATCTGCTCGGCGTCGAATTCAAGCCCTTCGGCAGCGATACCGCCGCACCCAAACCCAAATCCATCGCCCGCATCGACGAATCCAGCTGCATAGGCTGCACATTGTGCATCCAGGCTTGTCCGGTGGATGCGATCGTCGGCGCCGCCAAGCAGATAGCACCCATCATCGCTGCCGAATGCACCGGTTGCGAGCTGTGCGTCGCGCCCTGCCCGGTGGACTGCATCAGCATGCAGGCCATACCGGGAGAAGATTCGGCAACTGGAAATGGAAATATCCGGTGTACGCCATGCATGCCGCAGAAGCAGCCCAAACAGCAGCAGGGGCGTCGCGTTGAGAAAGCTCCATCGTTTCCACGGCGGCATCCATCCGCCCAGCAACAAGACGCAGTCCAACCGTGCGGCCATCGCGCATGCGCCGCTGCCCGCGAAACTGATCGTTCCGCTACACCAGCATGCCGGAGAGGCTGCCAAACCTGTGGTGCAAGCCGGCGATCATGTGCTGAAGGGCCAGCTTGTCGGCATGCCCGACGGTTTCGTTTCGAGCGCAGTGCATGCGCCCACTTCGGGAACCATCACCGCCATTGACATGCAACTCATCGCCCATCCTTC
>CAVWTZ010000156.1:0-16847 GCA_963757485.1 uncultured beta proteobacterium | reverse complement strand
AGCAGTTCGGCACGCGGTGTCTGCTGTGCGATGATGCCGCGAATTTCTGCCTCGCCCATCCGGCTGCGCCCGATCACGCGCGCAACCTGGGCATGTTCGTCGCAATCCACCACCATTATGCGCCGGACGAGTTGCCGGAACGCCGGACTTTCCGCCAGCAGCGGCACGGCAAGGATGATGTAAGGTTTGTCGTGCAGCTGTTGCAGCTGCAGTTTGGCCTGTTCCAGGATCAGCGGATGCAAAATCAGTTCCAGACGGTGTTTGGCGGCAGCATCCGAAAAGATCAGCCGGCGCATTTGGTCGCGATTCAACGATCCTTCCGCGGTGATGTAACCTTCGCCAAATGCGGCACGGATTGCGGCGATCGCGTCGCCGCCGGATTGCGTCAGGCGGTGTGCGATTGCGTCGGTATCGACGATGCCTGCGCCATGTTCCGCGAACAGCCCGGCCACAGTGCTTTTGCCGCAGCCTATCCCGCCGGTCAGCCCGATACAGAGCCTGTCCTGAGCACCGTCGAAGGGGGGCATGGCTAACCCAGCAGCCGCAGATAGGCTTGTGTCAGTACCGGCCCCCAGAACAGCGCGATCAGCCCGCCACCGGCCAGATAGGGGCCAAACGGGATCGGGATGTTGCGGCCATGTTTGAGCGCCACGATCAGAATGATGCCGACCACCGCGCCGACCAGCGACGACAGCAGGATGATCAGCGGCAGCATCTGCCAGCCCAGCCAGGCACCCAGCGCCGCAAGCAGTTTGAAATCTCCATACCCCATTCCTTCCTTGCCGGTGACAAGCTTGAACAACCAGTACACGCTCCACAACGCGAGATAGCCGATGACCGCACCCAGCACTGCGCTGGACAAATTGGCAAATACCCCGAACAGGTTGAACAGCAGACCCGCCCAAAGCAGCGGCAGGGTGATGTCGTCAGGCAGCAGTTGTGTGTCGATGTCAATTGCGGTGAGCGCCAGCAATGCCCAGACCAGCAACAGCGCACCAGCAGCAGTCCAGCCAAAGCCGAAGTGCCAGGCCGCGTAGGCGCACACTATGCCGCTGATCGCCTCGACGATGGGATAGCGCGGCGAAATGGCCGCACCGCAGCCCTTGCATTTGCCGCGCAACAGCAGATAGCTGACGATGGGAATGTTTTCCGATGCGCTGATGGCATGATTGCAGTGCGGGCAGGCGGAGCGCGGAACGATGAGGTTGTAAGGCGCCCGATGCACGGCCTGGACTTCTCCGCTTGCGGGCTTGCCAGTTTCGCCGCTTTGCGACAGCTCGGCGCATTGTTCCCGCCAGGCCAGTTCCATCATTTTCGGCAGTCTATGGATCACTACATTGAGAAAACTGCCGACCATCAGGCCCAGCACGCCAGCCATGATGGTGAACGCAAGCGGCGAGGATTGGAGAAGCTGGGGTAATGTATACATAGCGGCTGTTTCAGTGAAGGCGGACGCGCTGGCCACTGATCCGGGAACCAGGCACGCAGCAACGTATTCGGCAGCGGACCGCTCGCAGTCGCTCAACCAGACTCATCTTGCCGGAACGGGGATCGGTTGCCGGCCGCTGCGCGGTTTTGTGCGTTGCGCCGGTTTGTTCATCAGATGACTTCGCCCATCTTGAAGATCGGCAGGTACATCGCGATCACCATGCCGCCGATCAGCGTGCCCAAAACCACCATGATGACCGGCTCCATCAGGCTGGAGATGGCGGTTACCGCATCATCCACTTCCGCCTCGTAGAAATCGGCAACTTTGCTGAGCATGGAGTCCAGCGAGCCGGCCTCCTCGCCGATGGCGCACATTTGCAGCACCATACTGGGGAATATCCCGGTGTTCTGCATTGCGACGGTCAGTCCGCTGCCGGTGCTGACTTCGCGTTGGATCACCTTGGTGGCATTGTAATACACCGCATTGCCCGCCGCGCCGGCCACCGAATCGAGCGATTCGACCAATGGAACACCGGCGGCGAACATGGTGGCAAGCGTGCGGGTCCAGCGCGCGATCGTGGCTTTGCGGATCAGTTCTCCGAAAATGGGCAGTTTGAGAAACCATTTGTCCAGGAAATCCTGCATTTTTTTGCTGCGTTTCCAGAAATAAAAGAAGGCATAGAAGCCGCCGCCTATCCCGCCGAAAATCGCCCACCAATATTTTACAAAGGCATCGGAAATGTGCATGAGAACCAATGTCGGAGCCGGCAGACTCGCGCCGAATCCTTCGAACAGTTCCTTGAATGCCGGGATCACGAAGATCATGATGATCGCGGTGATCAGGAACGCCACCACGATGATGGAAATCGGGTAAAACAGGGCTGATTTGATTTTGCCTTTGAGTGCCTAGGTTTTTTCCATGTAGGTCGCCAGGCGTTCCAGCAGCGCGTCCAGAATACCCGCGGCCTCGCCCGCGCCGATCAGGTTGCAATACAACGCGTCGAAATACAACGGGAATTTCAGGAAGGCCTGCTGCAGGCTGCTGCCGGTTTCCACATCGGTTTTGATATTGAGCAGCAGCCGCGCCACGGGATGGGTTGCTATGTCCCTTGCCCACGATGTCGAAAGCCTGCAACAGCGGAACACCCGATTTCATCATGACGGCAAGCTGGCGCGTGAACAGCGTGATGTCTTTGGCCGTGATGGACTTGCCGCCGCTTTTCTGCTTTTTAATTTTTGTGACATTGACCCCTTGGCGCCGCAAATAGGCAGACACGCTGGCCTCGCCCGGCGCGCGCATCTCGCCCTTGACCTGCTTGCCGGACTTGTCCTTTCCTTCCCATGCATATGTAAATTCTTTCGCTTTCTGGTCTCTTGTTGCTACAGCCATAGTGTCTCCCTTGGGTCACTAACTAATATGTATCAAATGTTTGCGGGCATCATGCCGAGCTTTATGACTATTGTAAAGGCATGCCTTGCATTGCGGATTATCGGCCGGGCGGGAAAATGCGCGCCACCTTTACGATGCGGTCCTGGGTCTGGATGATTTCTATCGGATAACCCGCGATTTTCAGGCTGGTGCCGGGTTCCGGAATATCTTCGAGATGATCGAGAATCAGCCCGTTCAGTGTTTTCGGCCCGTCCACCGGCAAGTGCAAGCCCAGCTTGCGGTTCAGCTCGCGCAGACTGCTGCTGCCTTCAAGCAAAAAGCTGCCGTCTTCCTGGCGCAGGAATTTCCCGGTTTGCGAGGGCGATTGCGTGGTGAATTCGCCGACGATCTCTTCGAGGATGTTTTCCAGTGTGACCAGTCCGAGCAGTTCGCCGTATTCATCCACCACCATGCCAAGCCGTGTGTGCCGTTCCTGAAATTGCTGCAGTTGCTTGAGAAGTGGCGTATCGGAAGGGATGAAATAGGGATCATTCAGGATTTCGCGCAACCGGGTCAGGTCCAGCGTGGTTTCCTGGAGCAGGGCCGGCACCCGCTTGATGTGCAGTATGCCGATGATGTTGCTGTGCGTGTCGGCATAGACCGGCAGCAACGTGTGGTGGCAGGTGATGATCTGCTGGCGCAATTCATTCGCGTCGGCATTGATATCCAGCGCCTCGATCTGGTTGCGCGGAATCATCACATCGTTCACGGTGATGCGCTCAAGGTCGACAAGATTCAGCAGCATTTTCTGGTGCTTGCGCGGCAGGAAATGCTCGGCATCCAGCACCAGTCCGCGCAATTCTTCCATGGTCATTTTTTGTTTGCTTTGATCGGGTTCTATCTTGATGCGCAACAGCCACAGTACGCCTTTGACCAGGCCGCCCGCAATCGAGACCACCGGATGGAATAGCGTGATCAGCGGCGCGAGCAGATAACTGGCCGGCAGCGCGATGCGCTCGGGATAGCTTGCCGCGATGATCTTGGGCATGATCTCGCTGAATACCAGCAGCACAAAGGTGAGCGTCAGCGTGCCCAGCAGCAGCGCCAGATCGTTTTGTCCGTATATGCGAAAGATGATGATATTGGTCACCGCCGCTGCGATGACGTTGAGCAGGGTGTTGCCGAGCAAGATCGAGCCGAGCAACTTATCCACCTGGCCGAGCAGGCGGCTGACCAGTTTTGCGCTGCGGTTGCCCCTGCGGATCAGGCTGTTCAAACGATAGCGGTTGATCGCCATCATGCTGGTCTCCGAACCGGAAAAGAACGCGCTGCAAACCAGCAGCAACAGCAAGATACCAAACAGTGTGGCTAGAGAAAGATCGTCCAAAGTGATGCCCTGGTTATGGTGATGGCGGTCATTTCGACGTTCAGAATAGTGGGCGAGAGGTAAGCGGGTGTCAAGTGGCGCGACGGCTGCTCCAAACCATCAGCAATACGCCGGCAATGATCATCGGCAGGCTCAGCCATTGGCCCATGCTCATGCCCAGCGACAGCAGGCCGAGAAAGTCGTCCGGTTCGCGGGTGAATTCGACGAGGAAGCGTAAGCTGCCATAGCCGATAAGGAACAGGCCCGATATCGCGCCCACGGGTCGCGGCTTGCGCGCGTATATCCAGAGCAGCGTGAACAGCACCACGCCTTCCAGGAAAAACTCGTACAGTTCTGAGGGATGGCGCGGCAGGTTATCGACATTCGGGAAGACCATTGCCCATGGCACGTCGGTGGGGCGTCCCCACAGTTCGCCGTTGATGAAGTTGCCGAGCCGCCCGAACGCCAGGCCGGGCGGGACCAGCGGGGCGATGAAGTCGGTCAGTTCCAGCCAGCGCAATTGGCGCTTGCGCGCGAACCAGGCCATCGCCACCAGCACGCCGAGAAAGCCGCCGTGGAATGACATGCCGCCTTGCCAGACGGCGAAAATTTCCAGAGGATGGGCCAGGTAATATCCGGGTTTGTAGAACAGCACATAGCCCAGGCGTCCGCCCAGAATCACCCCGAGCACACCATAGAACAGCAGGTCGTCGAGCAGCTTGTTGTTTATCTGCGGATTGTTCAATCGGGCGACGCGGATACGTCCCAGCCACAGGAAGGCGATGAAACCGGCGAGGTACATCAGGCCGTACCAATGGACCGCTAGCGGACCGAGGTGGATAGCGACAGGATCGAATTGCGGATGAACGAGCATGATGGATTCAGGTAATATTGCAGAGCTGATTATACTTGTTTCCACTTTGTCAGAGAGACATCATGCCCCAATACCGTTCCCGCGCTTCCACGCATGGCCGCAACATGGCCGGCGCCCGCTCGTTGTGGCGCGCCACCGGCATGACCGATGGCGACTTCGGCAAGCCCATTATCGCGATCGCCAATTCGTTCACCCAGTTCGTGCCGGGCCACGTGCACCTCAAGGACCTGGGTCAGATGGTCGCGCGCGAGATCGAGAAAGCCGGCGGGGTCGCCAAGGAATTCGATACCATCGCGGTCGACGACGGTATCGCGATGGGCCACGACGGCATGCTGTATTCGCTGCCCTCGCGTGACCTGATCGCCGACTCGGTGGAGTACATGGTCAACGCACATTGCGCCGACGCGCTGGTGTGCATCTCCAATTGCGACAAGATCACCCCGGGCATGCTGATGGCCGCGATGCGCCTCAACATCCCGGTGGTGTTCGTGTCCGGCGGACCGATGGAGGCCGGCAAGGTCAACTGGCAGGGCAAGGTCAAAGGCCTCGACTTGATCGACGCGATGGTCGCTGCAGCGGATAGCAGATACAGCGACGCGGAGGTCGAGGCCATCGAGCGTTCCGCATGCCCGACCTGCGGTTCCTGCTCCGGCATGTTCACGGCGAACTCGATGAACTGCCTGACCGAGGCGCTCGGCTTGTCGCTGCCCGGCAACGGTTCTCTGGTCGCCACGCATGCCGAACGCAGGCAATTGTTCCTGCGCGCCGGGCGGCTGGTCGTCGAATTGTGCAAACGCTATTACGAGCAGGACGATGCCAGTGTATTGCCGCGCAACATCGCGACTTTCGAGGCGTTCGAAAACGCGATGACGCTGGATATCGCTATGGGTGGCTCGACCAATACCGTGTTGCACCTGCTCGCGATCGCCCGCGAAGCCGAGGTGGATTTCACGATGCAGGACATGGACAGGCTGTCGCGCCATGTGCCGACGCTGTGCAAGGTCGCGCCCTCCAGTGCATACCATCTGGAAGATGTGCATCGCGCAGGGGGCATCGCCGCGATACTGGGAGAACTGGACCGCGCAGGCTTGTTGCACGGCGAGGTCGGCACGGTGCACAGCAAAACCCTGAGAGACGGACTCAGGCAATGGGATATCAGACAGACCGGTGATGAAACGGTCAGGGAATTCTTCCGCGCCGCCCCAGGCGGTATCAGCACCACCATCGCGTTCTCGCAGTCCGTGCATTATGACGAGCTGGATACCGACCGTGCCCAGGGCTGCATCCGCGACAAGGCGCACGCATACTCGCAGGACGGCGGGCTGGCGGTGCTGCACGGCAATATCGCGCTGGACGGTTGCATCGTGAAAACCGCGGGCGTGGATGACAGCATCCTGAAGTTCAGCGGGCGCGCGCGTGTGTTCGAGAGTCAGGACGATGCCGTGACCGGCATCCTTGCCGACCAGGTTGTTGCGGGCGATGTGGTCGTGATCCGCTACGAAGGTCCGAAGGGCGGGCCGGGCATGCAGGAGATGTTGTATCCCACCTCCTACCTCAAATCGAAAGGGCTGGGCAAGGCGTGTGCACTGTTGACCGACGGAAGATTCTCAGGCGGCACTTCCGGTTTGAGCATCGGGCATGTCTCGCCGGAAGCCGCGAGCGGCGGCGCGATTGCGCTGGTACAGGAAGGCGACCGTATCGAGATCGATATTCCCAAGCGCAGTATCAATCTGGTGATCCCGGATGCCGAGCTGGCCAAGCGCCGTGCGGCGATGGAAGCAAAAGGGAAACAGGCGTGGAAGCCGGCAGCAGAACGGCAACGCAAGGTGTCGATTGCACTCAGGGCATACGCAGCCATGGTGACGAGCGCCGATAAGGGAGCGGTGCGGGATGTATCGCAGGTGGAGAATTAACCGATCGTTGGCTGTCTCGGAAATTTAAAAGGTACCTAACCAGAGGGGAGCAAACATGTCCACAGTACAACAATTGAACACGCAATTCGGTATCGGCGGGCAGTTGGTTTTTCGCGAAGATGCCAGCGGTCTGATCATTGCAGAGATCAACAACCCCTTGTCAAAAGCGTCAATCTGCCTGCAAGGCGCCCACCTGATGACCTGGCAGCCGAGGAGCCAGGCGGTGCCGGTGGTGTGGCTGTCGCGGGACGCAAAACTGGCGGTCGGGAAATCGATACGCGGCGGCGTCCCGGTATGCTGGCCATGGTTTGGCGCACATGCGAGCGATGCAACTTTCCCCGGGCATGGTTTCGCGAGAACCGTGCCGTGGCAGGTTGTGGAAACCGAGACCGGACCTGGCGGTTCGACCCGTATCGGGCTTCAGTTGGTGGAAAACGAGAAGACGAGAACGCAGTGGCCCTATCCTTCGAAGCTGAATCTGACCATCATCGTTGCCGATATATTGCACATGGAACTGACCACCGAAAATACCGGAACGTCCGATTTTGTGATCGGCGAAGCGTTGCATACCTATTTTCAGATCGGCGATATCGGGGCAGTTCGGGTGACCGGACTGGAAGGTTCAGACTACTGGGACAAAGTCGGTGGTTCCACTCTCAGGAAGCAATCCGGCCCGATCACATTCTCGGGCGAGACCGACAGGGTGTATGTCAACACGGCATCCGAATGCGTGATCGTGGACGACAAGCTCAAGCGATATATCCATATCACCAAATCCGGCAGCCGTTCCACCGTGGTGTGGACGCCGTGGACCGAAAAGGCCGGCAAGATGGGCGACATGGGACAACCTGATGGCTGGCGCGAAATGCTATGCGTGGAATCCGCGAATGCCATGGAAAACGTGGTGAAAGTTGCGGCAGGGACGCGTCATACGCTGATCGTCGAGTATTGCGCAGAATCGGTTTAGCCGCGCCAACATGAGTGTTTATGTTTTTGCCGCTATCGTAGTCAGCCCCGGAATGTCTGTTTGATGCGATTCTGCAAGCTTGTTGATCTATATCAGGTTTATGATGCGGATAGAGCATCGGTGTCAACCTTGGCCGGGGTCATCGCGTTGTGTTGTTACCGTTGGTAACAATTTGCCGGACGAGTTTATTGGCAAAGCAGGCGGAGTTGTCTAGAATCGAAAATGGAGGTGTAACCTTCACATCGTTTCAGACGCATTCAAGGTATTGGGTATTCGGGGTAATTCAATTCTTTAATTGCTCTGTTTTTTGATTCGGATTTATAAAGGGAGGAATGTAGGATGAAAAAATCATTTGCGCTTTTTGTAGCTGCCGCTGGATTGCTGGCCATGTCTGCAACGGCGAGCGCCTTCTCAACTGGACCATGCAAGGCTTGCCATGCAGTTGATAAAGATGTCGTAGGTCCCGCCTGGAAAAGAGTTGCAGAGAAATATGGCAGTGAGGCAGCTCTGGCAAAGGTGTTCAAGTCTGGCTTTAAGGTGGAAGATCGCAAAATAGCAAGCACTGAGCCTAAATTCAAGAGCCAAGCGGCCATTATGACATCGCAGTATAACGCCTTGATCAAGGGCCATGAAGATGAAGCGGCAAAGGCACTTTTTGCGGCTGTTAAGTCTGGCAAGATGTAAGATTTGTGATGCAGGCAGCTTTAAGGAGGCGGCCTGATCGGCCGCCTTCCTAAGCTGGGGAATCCGGAACTCATGTTCGATGCACACCTCTTTCTATCATGTATGCCAGTGTTGAAATGTCAGCACGGTGATTTGTTTCTTTTTTGTTCTTCAAGCATTGAAGCAGTAAAGCACAGCCGAGGGATGTCCGTTCAACAGCTCTGCGCTCGAACCTAGCGCTTGGATTGGCGATTTTGTGTGCGCTTTCCGATAGCAGTATTTTCGCTGACAAGCTGATCGAATTCATTCTGAATCTGGAAAAAATAAGTTCGTGCTGATTCCTGCAGTGCTGATCGTGGAGCATCGTGGAAGCAATGGAGCACATCCGAACGGCCGGCAAGCGCCGGGTTTTTTTGCCGCGTGGAGCCATGCTTCATGGCCGGCAAGAGGTGTCAACGCGGGGTGCCTGGGCAAAGCAGAACGAGTTGATTAGCATCATGCTGGGGGTGCAGCCTTCGCGGGTCGAAATACTTAACATATAAATGGAGAAACGTATGAAAGCTATTGTCGGAAGTGTGATTGCAGCCGCAGGTTTGATGATTGCAGGTAGTGTAATGGCGATTGAAATGCCGCCGCTTGCACACAAGCTCAACTGCACCGCTTGCCACGCGATAGACCATAAAGTCGTCGGTCCGGCGTGGAGAGATGTGGCCAAAAAATATACCGGAAGCGGTGTGACCAAGTACACTTACAAGGGCAAGGAATATCCCCTGATCGAAGGCCTGGTGATGAAGGTATCGCAGGGCGGTTCCGGGAACTGGGGCACCATGCCGATGCCGGCCAACGACCCGACCGGGGCAAAAAAGGCGGAAATCACCGAACTGGTCAAATTCGAGCAGAGCCTGGCCACCAAATAAGGTCGAAGTTAATGCAGCACGAGCCGGCGCAAGCCGGCTTTTTTGTTGTCCATAAAATTGACAACCGGAGCATCCGCTCCACATAATCAAAACTCATTCATCGAAGGGGATAGACATGGCACGTCATTCGCAGCGTTCGTTATTGATCGGCGCCGTTGTACCGGTGCTGCTTTCCATCGCGCTGTGCGGCTGTGAAAAATCGGCCACGACCGGCCAGGATTCATCCGGTGATCTGGTCGTGCGCATCGGCGCGTCAGCTCCTTTGACCGGCCCGCAGGCCCACCTGGGCAAGGACAACGAGAACGGCACGCGCATGGCGATAGACGATGCGAATGCGAAGGGCATCATGATCGGGGGACGCAAGGCGCATTTTGAACTGATCAGCGAAGACGACCAGGCCGATCCGAAGACTGCAACCATCGTCGCGCAGAAGCTGGTCGACGACAAGGTCAGCGGCGTCATCGGCCATCTGAATTCCGGCACCACCATCCCGGCGGCAAAAATCTACAGCGACAACGGCATACCGCAGATATCGCCTTCCGCCACCGCGGTCGCCTACACCGCGCAGGGTTTCAAGACCGCATTCCGCGTGATGGCGAATGACGCGCAGCAGGGCCGTGTGCTGGGCGAGTACGCGGCAAAAAATCTGGCCGCGAAGCGGATCGCCGTGATCGACGACCGCACCGCTTACGGCCAGGGCCTGGCGGATGAATTCATCAAGTCGGCAGAGGCCAGCGGCGCGAACATCGTCGCGCGTGAATATACCAACGACAAGGCGATGGATTTCACCGCGGTATTGACTGCGGTGAAGGGAAAAAATCCCGACCTGCTGTTCTACGGCGGAATGGATGCGCAGAGCGGACCGATGGTGAAACAACTCAAGGCACTTGCGCTGAAGACGAAATTCATGACGGGTGACGGCGGTTATACCCCGGAATTCATCAGGCTGGCAGGTGATGCCGCGGAGGGTGCGTATGCATCATTGCCCGGCGTGCCGCTGGACCAGATGCCGGGCGGCAAGGCGTTCGCCGATCGATACATCGCCAAATACGGGCCCATACAGCTGTATGCCCCCTATTGTTACGATGCGGTCAATGTGATGATCGCGGCGATGCAGAAGGCCGGTTCGGCGGATCCCGCAAAATACCTGCCTGCGCTTGCGGATATTTCCTATGACGGCGTCACGGCAAATATCCGGTTCGATCAAAAGGGCGATCTCAAGGGCGGGGCGATCTCCCTGTATCAAGTCCAGCACGGCAAGTGGCAGCCGCTGGAGACATTGGGCGCCGGAAAGACGGCGGCAAACTGATGCGGCAACCGTAGAACACATAACGACACGGGTTGCGTGTCGTTTTTGTCTGTTCCTTCATGGATATTTTCCTGCAACAAATCATCAACGGCCTCGTGCAGGGCAGCGTGTATGCGCTGGTCGCACTGGGCTACACCATGGTGTACGGAATACTCGGTCTGATCAATTTCGCGCATGGCGAAGTGGTGATGATCGGCGCGATGCTGGCGCTGTCTTCGTTGAAGGTGCTGCTCGGCTGGGGCGTGTCGCCTCTGCTGGCATTGCCGCTCAGCGTTGCGCTGGCGATGCTGGGCTGCATGCTGCTTGGCTACGGCATCGAGCGCATTGCATACCGTCCGCTGCGCCATGCGCCGCGCCTGGCGCCGCTGATCACCGCGATTGGCGTATCCATCGTGCTGCAGAACCTGGCAATGATGATCTGGGGTCGCGAGTACCACGCATTCCCGCAGCTGATCGCCAATACCCCGCACAGCATCGGCGGCGCGATCATCAACGATATCCAGATCATCATTTTCATCCTGGCGTTGGCGATCATGGCCGGGCTGATGGCGATCGTGCATCGCACCCGTCTCGGGCGCGCGATGCGCGCGGTTGCAGAGAACCAGCATGCGGCGCAGCTGATGGGCGTGGATATCAACCGGGTGATCTCGATCACCTTCATGCTCGGCTCGGCGCTTGCCGCGATCGCCGGCGTCATGGTCAGCGCGAACTATGGTTTGGCGCACTACTACATGGGTTTCATACTCGGCCTGAAAGCCTTTACCGCTGCGGTGCTGGGCGGCATCGGCAATCTGCGCGGCGCGATGCTGGGCGGATTGCTGCTCGGGTTGATCGAGAGCCTGGGTGCCGGTTATATTGGCGATCTGACCGGCGGATTCTTCGGCAGCAACTACCAGGACGTGTTCGCGTTCTTCGTGCTGATCGCGGTGCTGGTGTTCCGGCCTTCCGGACTACTTGGGGAACGTCTTGCGGAACGCGCATGAATTCTTAAACCAGAATTCATGCCACCGAGATCACAGAGATGAAACAGGTTTTCTCTGTGTGCTCTGTGTTCTCTGTGGCTAAATGATTTTGCAAAGATGAAATTCAACCCAAAATCAAAATTGCTGTTCGTCGCTCTCGCCGTTGTGCTGCTGGCGCTGCCCTTCATCACCGACGCGCTGCTCGGGCGCGGCTGGGTGCGCATCGTCGATTTCGCAATGCTGTACATCATGCTGGCGCTCGGGCTGAATATCGTGGTCGGCTATGCCGGCCTGCTCGACCTCGGCTACATCGCATTCTTTGCGGTAGGCGCTTACTGCTATGCGCTGACCAATTCGCCACACCTGGCGCAGGCCTTTCCGGCGGCGTTCCACGATGGCGTTCACCTGCCGTTCTGGATGGTTCTGCCGATGGCGGCACTGGTCGCGGGCGGTTTCGGCGTGCTGCTCGGCGCGCCGACGTTGCGCCTGCGCGGCGATTATCTTGCCATCGTCACATTGGGCTTCGGCGAGATCATCCGTATCTTCCTGAACAACCTCAATGCACCCGTCAACCTGACCAACGGCCCGCAGGGGATCAGCTTCATCGACCCGATCAGCGTGATGGGCGTATCGCTGAACAAGACCCAGAATTTTTTCGGCATTGCGTTTCCTTCGGTGCATCTGTATTTCTACCTGTTCCTGGCATTCACCGCGCTGGTGATCTTCGTTTCGCAGCGGCTGGAGAGATCGCGCATCGGCAGGGCGTGGATGGCGATCCGCGAAGACGAGGTCGCCGCATCGGCGATGGGCATCAACACGCGCAACCTCAAGCTGCTGGCCTTTGCGATGGGCGCAATGTTCGGCGGCGCGTCCGGCGCGCTGTTTGCGGGTTTCCAGGGCTTCGTCAGCCCGGAAAGTTTCAGCCTGATGGAATCCATCATGGTGCTGTGCATGGTGGTGCTCGGCGGGATGGGCAACATCGCCGGCGTGATTCTGGGCGGGGTATTGCTGGCGCTGCTGCCCGAGGTGCTGCGCAACATCGTCGTGCCGCTGCAGCAGGCGATGTTCGGCAGGACGCTGATCGATCCGGAAAGCCTGCGCATGCTGCTGTTTGGCTCAGCGCTGATCGTGATGATGCTGTATCGTCCGGCCGGGCTGCTGCCGTCGCGCGTGCGCCGCCGCGAGTTCGGCGGCGACGAGGCGGCTGCCGAAGAGAGCGCGTACGATGCCACACACTGAAGACGCGCTGCTGCTGGCTTCGCACATCGGCAAGAAATTCGGCGGGTTGAGTGCGCTCAGCGACGTCTCGCTGCATATCCGGCGCGGAGAGATCTACGGCCTGATCGGCCCGAATGGCGCCGGCAAGACCACCCTGTTCAACGTGATCACCGGGCTGTATCAGCCGAGCGCCGGCGGTTTCCGGTTCAACGGCCTGCATTATCAGTCGGGCAAACCCCACCAGCTGGCGCAAGCGGGCATCGCGCGCACCTTCCAGAACATCCGGCTGTTCGCCAACCTGACCGCGCTGGAAAACGTGATGATAGGCCGCCACGTGCGCACCCGTGCGGGCGTGTTCGGCGCGCTGCTGCGCGATCGCGGCACGCGCAGGGAAGAGCACGCCATCGCGGTGCGCGCGCGCGAACTGCTGCGTTATGTGGGCATCGAAAAGCCCGCGCAGACGCTGGCCAAGCATTTTTCCTACGGGGAACAGCGCCGTCTCGAGATCGCCCGGGCGCTGGCCACCGAACCGCTGCTGCTCGCGCTCGACGAGCCGGCGGCGGGAATGAACGACAGCGAAACGGAAAATCTCAAAACATTGTTGAAGTCGATACGTGATCAGGGCGTCACCGTGCTGCTGATCGAGCACGATGTCAAGCTCATCATGGGATTGTGCGACCGCGTTGCGGTGCTCGATTACGGCAAGAAGATCGCGGAAGGCGTGCCGGAACAGATACGCAGGGATCCGGCCGTGATCGCCGCTTACCTCGGGGGCGGCAGTGACTGAGCCATTGCTCGACATAAGCGGACTCAAGGTCGCCTATGGCGGCATTCATGCCATCAAGGGTATCGACCTGCATATTGCCCAGGGCGAACTGGTCGCGTTGATCGGCAGCAACGGCGCGGGCAAGACCACCACGCTGAAAACCCTGGCGGGCCTGCTGCATCCGGCGGGCGGCAATATCCACTATGACGGTCACAGCCTGCACAACGTCGCGGCACACCAGCGTGCGGCGATGGGCATCGCGCTGGTGCCGGAGGGACGCGGGGTTTTCGCGCGCATGACCATAGCGGAAAACCTGCTGATGGGCGCATACAGCCGCAGCGACAAAAACGAAATCGCAGCAGACCTTGAGCGCATGTACGGATTGTTCCCGCGCCTCGGCGAACGCATGCATCAGTTGGCCGGAACCCTTTCCGGCGGCGAACAGCAGATGGTCGCGATGGCCCGCGCGCTGATGAGCCGACCGCGCCTGCTGATGCTGGACGAACCCAGCATGGGGCTTGCCCCGCTGATGGTGCAAAAGATTTTCGATACCATACGCGACATCGCCGCGCTGGGCATGAGCATCCTGCTGGTCGAGCAGAACGCGAAGCTTGCGCTTGAAGTGGCGCAACGCGGCTACGTGATGGAAAGCGGACGGGTCACCCTGTCCGGTGCGGCCGGCGCGCTGCTGGGCAGTGACGCGGTGCAGCGCGCTTATCTCGGCGGCTGAACCGGATGGGACTAAGTCCATGCCAAACCGTGATTTAATAGCATAGAAAGTGCATATTTTTATGCTTCAGTTCACGACGACTGGGCATGACTTGAAGCACAACCGTGCCGGGTTTCGATGAGTCAATGGTGCAGGGCCAATAGACAATCAAAAATATCTGTATAGCTTTTTCTTGAGTGAAAGTTGAATTTGACGACGTACCACTTCAGACATAATCCCGCTATAGAAACTTGGACTTCTGAATCGCTGCCGCAAGGCCGAAACACTAGTTGACATCGGCAAAATTCG
Source organism: uncultured beta proteobacterium (assembly GCA_963757485.1). Lineage (GTDB taxonomy): Bacteria > Pseudomonadota > Gammaproteobacteria > Burkholderiales > Gallionellaceae > Gallionella. The sequence goes on along the minus strand of CAVWTZ010000156.1, from coordinate 2,077 downwards.
ATTAGTTTTGACCGTCTCTCATCGACCTGAACCGGCCGGTCGGCTGACAGTTCGCTGTCCCGTAGCCGTCAATCGCGAAGTTACTGCATGTTAATTCAGTGTCGCAATGGGATCATCAGAAGCGTCTAAAAAGCCGGGAAAGCGACTCTCCATACACGTGACCCCCGTGGCTACAGTACACCACGGGACATCTGCTGCATTGGAAAACAGCACCAGCAAGCAAAACGCTCATCGGCGAATTGATAGCCAGGAGAGGGTATTCAGAGCTGCGGGCCATCGTCATCGCCACTTGCAGAACGAAATCGAGTGGATAAAAGCACATTTGGAATCGACATATCGCTGCATGCGACAACATGCCGCAGATTGCGGTGGCGGGAGGACAACGAAAATGAGCTTTCGTTCAATCCTTATTTCGAAATTGCCATGAAAATTGCTCCCCGCTTCGGTCTCACGTCACTGAGCGATCATGCTTGCCGCTTGCCGTTGTTTGGGCATTTGCACAGGATAGCAACCCGCTGAACTGGTTATTCCACTTCCAAAACGAGTGAAATCTCCACACCGTCGGACGCATCGAGCTTCACACGCTGAGCGCATTCAGCGTTGTACAGCGAGCCTTGCGCCGTCGAGACCCGCAACCAGCCATACGGCCGAGCCTTCTTGGTGATATTCCAGCGTCAGCCTGTACAGAGGCGGGGGAGTGTCCAGTCTACCGGCCATTGATGGCAAGGCCGATGACCGCGTGAACGCCGAGGTCGACGGCATGAATCTGGTTCCCTTCTGCCCTAACCGCATGGAACTTTTCACTTTCACATATCGATCCGACGGATCAAGGAGCGTCAAGGTTTTGCCGGCATTACGCCGTAAGCATCGCGGCGACAGCATAGGCGGCACCATCAGGTAACCTCCGCACCGCCAGGTTTAGAGCCCCGGGGCGGGAACCTGGACCAAGGCCAGGCCGACCTTATCGGAGCAATGGAAATGCCTATGGTGCCGATATCGGGGCGACGATCGCAGGTCAAAACATGGCCTGACGTATCGCGGATCAACCGCCAGTCTGGGGATTACAAGCAGCCAAGACTTCAAATCGGCAGTGCAATCAGGGACTGGCTTTCTGGACGGGGACGTGGTCGGGTCTACAAGCTATAACTCTGTGAATCAGGATATCAGGTCTGCATTGCGTCATGACAACCACCAGTCTGGCCTGGACGTGAGTGTGCAGAACATCCCTTACGAAGGCTATCCAAACCAGCACTGGACATGACGGGAACACCGACACCAAACATCATCTTCACGACACAGGCCGTTACGACGGGACACTGGAATCCCGCATCTATAACCGAAAAACCAATCACAGCATTAATTTCGGCGACGACAAGCACAATTCTGGTATGACACTCCTGCCACCATACGCGGCATGCCGATGAATACGAATGGAAAGCCGGGGCGAGGTCAAAGGAAACATCCGCGCTACGGAGTGGGACAGTACCAGGATAGGCGCCGATTCAGGATTACCAATTGAATGATACTGGTGGTCCCCATCGGAGGAACAATGATGGCTCCGAATACTTCTGGAACATCAACACACAAACGTCGACCGCTTACGATATCTTCGGCGAATGGGGGGACACGCTGGCATCCTCATGGCTGAGCCAGCTCGGGGTTCGTAGCGACACGGTCAAGATGAATACGGGAGCGGTGCAGGGTCATAACACTGGCAATGACGTATTCGCCGGACGCAAATGCCTTCATGCCCTGACCACCAGCACACCGATGAAATTGGGATCTGACCGCGCTGTCCCGCTATACGCCCGGTGCAACGCAATCTTTCGAGGCAGGTTATTTCACGCAAGACGCGTTCGCCCAATTTGTACGAGCTTTATTCCTGGTCGACGCTGCCAATGGCAATGGTGATGAATAATTTTGCGGGCGATGGAAACGGCTATGTGGGCAATATCGATTTTGAAACCGGAAGTCGCCCATACGCTCAGCGCGACTGCCGATTGGCATGATGCAGCCAAGGAGCAATGGGGTGTGCAATTCACACCCTACTATACCTACGTTCAGAAAGCAATGGTAA
>CAVWTZ010000155.1:0-10737 GCA_963757485.1 uncultured beta proteobacterium | reverse complement strand
GCTCGATACCGTGCCGGGACCGCACCAGCTGCGCGTCGAGATCGGCGGCGTGACAAGAATGCAGGACTTCGTGGTCAACACAAAAGATTACCCCGAGCAGCGCATCACCCTTAAGGACAAGAGCAAGGTGGAACTGTCGCCTGCAGACGAAGCGCGCGCCGAACGCGAGATCGCAAACATCAAGGAACTGAAACTGCACTGGCGCGCGGTGCGGAATCCCGAACTGGCTTTCATCATGCCCGTTAACGGCGAACTGTCCAGCGGTTTCGGCCTGCGCCGTTTCTTCAACGGGGAACCGCGCGCGCCGCATGCCGGGCTCGATGTCGCAGTCCCGCGCGGCACGCCGGTCAAGGCAAGCGGGCGCGGCAGGGTGCTGGCGGTCGGCGATTATTTTTTCAACGGCAAGACGATCTTTATCGACCACGGCGACGGGTTGATCACGATGTACTGCCACCTGGACCGGATCGGCGTGAAAGCCGGCGAAACGGTGCGCAAGGGCCAGCGCATCGGGCGTTCCGGAAAAACCGGGCGAGCCACGGGACCGCATCTGCACTGGAGCGTCGTGCTGAACGGCGCGATGGTCGATCCAGAATTGTTCGTCCCGGCAAAACATCAGGGTCGATAGTCTGTTCAACAAATCGGGCAAATCAATGCGGCCCGCTCGAAATTCACTGTCCCCGCTGATCCGCTGCCAAGACTGACCGGAAGAATCGCCCCCGATTCATATCCCCCAGTTCATATCAAGGACATCGCCGCTGTGTTACACGCGATGCTCACTTTGCAGATAGTAATTCCTCACTGAACCGCAACGCCTCTGACCGATAGCCCGATGGTCTATTAAAGCAGCCTTATCCCCAGATCAAAGTGTCATGGATGCATCATCGTTCTGTCATCGCCGCAACACGATGTCGTCATGGTGATATGCCACGATGCTCGACGTGACATGGACGCGTGTCACAACCTACCTTGTCATCAACCCGTACAGCTACCTTTCATCAGGAGGCAACCATGAAACGCGAACAAACATCAATGCAACTGAATGCAAAACGCACCGTCGCCTGCGTAACGCTGGCATGCTTTGGATTCTCGTCGCTGGGTATCCCGACGCTTGCCGCAGCGGAACAAATGAACGACGGTTACGCGCAGAACCGTACCGCCACACCGATCAAACATGTCATCGTGATCATCGGCGAGAACAGGACCTTCGATCATGTGTTCGGCACGTATCGCCCGCCACACGGACAGACCGTATCGAATCTGCTGTCCAAGGGCATCGTCAACGCGGACGGCTCGCCCGGCCCGAATTTCGCGCTTGCGACGCAGTATCAGGCCACCTTGACCGGGCCGGCCAAATTCACGCTCAGCCCGAACACCAAGACGCCTTACCAGGTGCTTCCCGCGCCGCTTACCGGAAGTGCCCACACGTTGGCGAGCGACAGCAACCCGCCGCCCCTTGCTACGCTTGCGCTTGCAACCCTGGCCGAGGGCGGCGCACTGCTTCCCGAAGACCTGCCTCTGCTGACCACCGGCGCCACCGGCCTGCCGCAGTACAGCATCGACACGCGGATCGCCAACGCGACCAGCCTGCCCAGCGGTCCCTTCCCGCTCACGCCCAGCCTGTCGTATGACGATTACGCAGCCAGCCCGGTGCATCGTTTCTATCAGGGCTGGCAGCAGGCCGACTGCAGAGTGGCGCATGCCACGCGAACCAATCCCAGCGGCTGCCTGCAGGACCTGTATCCCTGGGTTGAAACAAGCATCGGCGCGGGCAGCAACGGCGGCGCCCAGCCGGCCGGGTTCAACGATCTCAGCACCGGCGAAGGTTCCACCGCGATGGGTTTCTATAACGTCAGCAGCGGCGACGCCCCTTATCTGACCCAGCTCGCGCGGGACTATGCGATCGGCGACAACTATCACCAGGCCGTTCAGGGCGGGACCGGAGCCAATCACATCATGCTCGGTTCGGCCGATGCAATGTATTATTCTGACGGCCAAGGTCACATGGCGACTCCTCCTGCAAACCAAATCGAAAATCCGAACCCGCAGCCGGGCACCAACAACTATTACACCCAGGACGGATATTCCGGTGGTTCGTACAGTGAATGTGCCGACCCTTCCCAGCCCGGTGTCGGTGCAATCGTGAGCTACCTGAAGTCGCTGCCGAATCACCCGAAACCGAACTGCGCGCCCGGAGCGTATTATCTGCTGAACAACTACAACCCCGGCTACAACGGCGATGGCAGCGTCAACACCAGCGCGTTCACCATTCCGCCGTCCTCGGTGCCGACCATAGCAGACTCGCTGATCGCGAAAAACATCCCGTGGAAGTATTACGGCGAGGGCTGGAACAGCTTCGTCGCGAACTCGCCGTTGAGCGTGTATTGCAACATCTGCAATCCGTTCCTGTATGAGACCTCGATCATGACCAACCCGGCGCTTGTTTCCGAGCACCTGAAGGATACGACCGATCTGTATGCCGATATCGCCAATGGCAACCTGCCCGCCGTTTCCTTCGTCAAGCCGGGCGGCCTGCTCGACGGTCATCCTGCCTCTTCGAAGCTCGACCTGTTCGAAGGCTTCGTGAAGAAGCTGGTACAAGCGGTGCAGAACGATCCCAAGCTGTGGGCAAGCACGGCGATCATGGTCACCTTCGACGAGGGCGGCGGTTACTATGACTCCGGCTATATCCAGCCGGTGGATTTCTTCGGCGACGGCTCGCGCATCCCGATGATCGTGGTATCGCCCTATTCCAGGGGCGGCCATGTCGACCATACCTACAGCGATCACGTGTCCATCGTGAAGTTCATCGAACGCAACTGGGGTCTGGCACCGATTTCAAATCGCAGCCGCGACAATCTGCCTGATCCGAGGCAGCTGGCGGACAATCCCTATGTTCCGGTGAACTCGCCGGCCATCGGGGATCTGTTCCAGATGTTCGATTTTCATCAGCCCGATTACAGGAACACGGGGATCAATCCATTCGGTCACTGAAACAACCGGCGCCTGGAGATTCAAAACCGTGGGGATTGGTAAGCAAGACATGATCTCCATGCGCAACATGAAAGGCAGGTGGCGGATACGCTGAACATTTCCGCCACCCGCATCGTTTGACAGCGCCGCAGCTCCTGATGAGCCGCGGCGTTTTTTTGCCGTGGACCAACTAAACGAGCAAATTTGCGAGGCAAGCATCAGACGCATTTGAGTTGGCCGGCTCGGATGTATGTGCTCCGGACGCCTTGCTGTGCCCTCCCTCAGTTCAAAGCCGTTGCTGCGATTTCTGTCGCGAGGTGACGCTATGCCTTGCCGGGATCGGCAGCACTCTGGACGGAGGGCCGCGGCCGCAGGTCGGCAACGGTGCGCCCGGCGAGCCCGTTCTGCGGATGGTTGCGCATCTCGGTCACCTTGACGTGCTCCCCGATCTGCCGCAGCCCGCTCGCGCGCCGCTGAATGCGCCGCGCAGCGCGGTCAAGTCGAGATACTCGTCACCGAGGCTGGCATATCCCGCCTGCAGGCCATGTTCCTGGAGCCGCCGCGCGAAATCCCGGTCTCCCCGATCACCACGACCACCGACCGGAGCGTGCAGGATCGTCGATCAGCATTGCGACTGCGTGCTTGTTATGATGGTGTATCGGAACACCGCGGCTCAACGCCAATCTCGGGTCGGCTGGACTTGCCCGCCAAGGCGCACCTGTTGCACTGAAAAAAATGAGCTGGGGACGCCGGTCAGGTTTGAACTTATAGCGATAAAGAATTAAAGTGTTCGCGTTCGAATTGTTCGTGCATCAACCGCACTCACATTTCCGGTTCACCCCAATTGACCATGCCATGAACTGAAACATGCCGGCATAAAACCAAACTTCATAATCACTCGTTCGGTCAACACCATGTACTACGGGGAAAAATTCAACGCGATCACCCATCTGGTCGGCGCCATACTGGCGATTGCCGGCACGGTCGTGCTGATCGTGCTGGCCTCGCTGCAGGGCGATCCATGGAAGATCGTCAGCGTCTCGATTTACGGGGCGACGCTGATTCTGCTCTACAGCTTTTCCTCGCTTTACCACAGCCTGCGCGGACGCGCGAAGATTATCCTGCGCGAGCTGGACCACCACAGCATCTATCTGCTGATCGCGGGCAGCTACACCCCGTTCTGCCTGGTTACGCTGCGCGGCCCCTGGGGCTGGTCGCTGTTCGGCGTGGTGTGGGGTCTCGCGGTTCTCGGCAGCCTGCAGGAACTATGGCTGAAGAACAGCGCGCGCATACTGTCGGTGCTGATCTACGTGGTAATGGGCTGGGTGGCGCTGGTGGCCCTTTTCCAGCTTGTGCATGCGCTCGGCCCGGCCGGCTTTGCCTGGCTCGTGGCCGGCGGGCTGTTCTATACCATCGGCATAGTCTTCTATGTGATCGACACCCGCCTCAAACATGCGCACGGCATCTGGCACCTGTTCGTGCTTGCAGGCAGCGCTTCGCACTATGTCGCGATCCTGTTCTATGTTGTGCTGTAAGCAGGACGTGCCTCACCCGCAATTGAAGCGCTGCCGCAGAACCAGGGGAAGGCCGGTTATTTGTGACGGCCGCACTTGCAGCATGCCTGCCGTTCAAGAAAGGCAGACCCTTCCTCGACGAAAACCATTCCGAACGACAATGGTCAAGCTCTTAAAATGCCGACCAGAATAAAACGCCAACCATGCCAAGCAGAAAAACGAGTCCAAAGAATAACAACAGACCATCCTTAAGGCTGGCCGCATCTTCATGGTTGTGGAGTTCATCAACAGATTTGTTCATGGCTGCTGTCTCCTCTATTTGATTGATGCTAGAAGTGAAGCTTCCCGTCGCTATTGCTGTCTGATTGGCAGCTTTAACGCTTTTTAATGCTATCTTAACCTACTATTTTAGTCAATCTTTACGCCCATATTCATGACTGCGAAGATTGTCTTTGGAACTGGCGAATGCGCCGCCCTTACATGAAGCCCGCATCGGTTCCTGTTGCCGCCATTGTCATTGGCGCGCGTTCAAACCGGAATAGCTCGTCGTAATAGGCGGCCATTTTAATAATTGTTACATGCAGGTCGGATAAAGTTACGGATCACCGGGTTCGCCGAAGGCCGCCTCAGGTTGACCAGGCCGGGGCAATGGTTGATCATCGCAGCTCATGTTAAATGGAGAGTGCCTGGTGTGACAAAATACATTGGAATCCTCACCTCCGGCGGCGACAGCCCCGGTCTGAACTCGGCGATTCGCGGCGTCGGCAAGGCTGCGCTGAATCATTACGGCATGCAGCTCATCGGGTTTCGCGATGGCTTTCGCGGATTGATGGAAAATCGCACGGTGCGGCTGGAGGCCGACAATCTGTCGGATATCCTGACCAGGGGCGGCACCATCCTTGGCACCAGCCGGGACAAGCCCCACCGCATGCCGGTCGGCGGCAAGATGCAGGACATGACCGACGTTATCGTCGGCAATTACCACGACAACCATCTCGATGTGCTGGTATGCCTGGGCGGCGGCGGCACGCAGAAGAACGCGCTACGTCTCAAGCAGAAAGGCCTCGACATCATCACGCTGCCCAAGACCATAGACAACGACATCGCGATGACCGACATTACCTTCGGCTTCGATACCGCGCTGGGCATCGCCACCGACGCGATCGACCGCCTCCATAGCACGGCGCACAGCCATCACCGCATCATCGTCGTGGAAATCATGGGCCATCGTGCCGGCTGGCTGGCGCTGGGTGCGGGGATTGCAGGCGGCGCCGACGTGATCCTGATCCCGGAAATTCCCTATACGGTGGAAAGCGTGGCCGAAGCAATACGCGAACGCAGCCGCCGCGGCAAGAGCTTCAGCATCGTCGCGATCGCGGAAGGGGCGCTGTCGCTTCAGGAGCACACGGAACTGGCGGCGGCCAAGAAAAAGAAATCCGACGCCAGGCAGAAAGAACGCAAAAAGGCGGATGCCGCATCCGCAGCCGAGACCCAATACGCGGAGAAGACGGTGCGCCTCGCCAAGCAACTCGAACTGCTGACCGGACTGGAATCGCGTATCACCATCCTCGGCCACCTGCAGCGCGGCGGCATTCCCTCCGCCGCCGACCGCCTGCTGTCCACCCGCCTGGGAACAGCCTGCACCGACCTGATCGATCAGGGCCAATATGGCGTGATGGTTGCCGCCAGGGGGGAAAGTACCGAGGCAGTATTGCTGGAAGATGTTGCCGGCAAGGTCAAAACGGTTCCGCCCGATCATCCCTGGGTAATGAGCGCCCGCAATGTGGGCATCAGCATGGGAGACTGACGGTGCCCGTCAACCTCTGCATTGCATGAACAGGCACCGGCTGGATGCACCCCTGTTACGTTAGTGCACACCGGAAATTTCGACTCCGCTGTCCTCGGTTCAGCGCGCCGATATTCCGCAACTACCGGCGATCCTCGCCGCGCTCTTCGCGCTTGTTTCCCCGCTCCCCGCTTTGCTGTCCGGTCTGGCGGCTTTGCTGTTGATAATACCGCTGGGTGGCGGGCTCGCGCGGCTGATAGGGGTATTTCCTGGACTGGATCGAATGCTGCACTTCCGGCACGCGAGGGTAGCTGTCCCCCTTAAACCTGCGCTGGTAGGATGGCAACGGTGCGGGGCGCGGGGTCGTGCGGCGATCCCACTTTTCCCATCCGCTATGGCGCTGTTCCCAGTCGCGGCCCCAGTGGTCTCCCCAGTGCGGCGGCGCGTCGGCACGCCAGCCGCGGAAATACGGCGGGGGCCTGCGATAGTAGCGCACCGGAATGCGCAGCATGTAAACCGGCACATATTCAGGCTCCACCAGTTGCCACGGCCCGTTGTACCAGCTGCTCGCGTACCAGTCATCTCCCGCTAACACCCAGTACAAGCCGTCGTAAAAGAAGAAATTCATATCCACGTAGGGATCGTAGTAAACGGGATACCCCGGCACCGGGACGAGTCTCGGATACGCCGGCATGTTGATACCGATGCTGACCCCGGGAACGCTGATTCCTATGCCGACATTTACCTCGGCGCGGGCTGCGTTAACCGGGAAAAGCAGTATCGACAATACAATTAACAGATTGCGCATTTTTTCTGTCCTCCTGTCGGGCAAACGGCCATCGCAGTGATGGTCATGCAACTAGACTACTCACCCGCCACGGGCAAGGCAAGGAAAATATTTGCCGCGCGGTTGTGATTCGCCGGATCTTGCCGGGATTTGCGCTGCGGGTACAGACGAACAAATACAGACGCTCCCGGCTTATGGCTGCAACGCAACCACCAAAACGACCAGGCTGTCAGGGATGATTGCGAGCCTGGGCTTGGCTTCATCGCGGGCTGCCTGCGGCGGCGCGCCGAACGAGGCGGTGACCAGATAGGCGCGATGGCGGGCCGGATCATAGGCCATCGAGCGAGCGCCCTGTTGCGTGATCAGATTTTGCGCGACCGAGAAATGGTTGGCATCTTTTTCTTTCACAACCGTCAATGTCCCGTCCTTGTTGGGACTGAATGCAAGCCCCAAAGCGGGGTCGAAAGCCGCCGCATCCGGTCCCTCCCCGATCTCGACTTCCGATACGACCCTTCCGGTTCTCGAATCGAGGATGTCCATGATCCTGTTCGCGCACACCGAGAACAGCCGGTGGTGCTTGCGGTCGAACGCCAGTCCGGTCGGCCCGCTTCCTCTTTCGAGCGGAAAGTGCCTGATGACCCGGTTTGTTCTGCTGTCGATCATGTCTATCTCGTTTTTGTTTTCGATGTTCACGAATACCCTGCCCGACTTGTCGCTTGCCGCAAGCTCCGGCTTGCCTGGCAGCGCAATGGTCCCGATCTCCTTGTGCGTGAGCGCATCGATCACCGTGGCGTTATCGGAATGCCCGTTGAACGTGAATATGTGCCGGGTGCGCGGTTCGTAGAGAATAATATCCGGATTCGATCCGGAAATCTTGATGTTGCCCTTGACCTTCAGCGTGGCCAGATTGAACACGGTGACCGAGTCGCCTTTGCCGTTGCTGGTGTATCCCTCGCCCAGATCCTCGGCCAGCGCAATCCCGTGCACGCCCGCGGTGCCGGGAATATCACCGGCGATTTTCCCCGTATCGGTATCGATGACCTGCACATGGGTCGCCCTGCTGACGAATAATCGATGGCGTTTGCCGTCAAAAGCAAGCAGGTCCCAATGCCCGTCGCCGGGAATATGGAAACGGTCAACAATTGCGAATTGTCCGGTGTGCGCCGATATGGATTCGGCATTGGCCAGTTGTGCGCCCGACAGGCATGCGCCCAGCAGCAGCGCCGCTATTAAATTTTTCTTCATTGTTCTGTCCCGAATTGCGTTGTGAATTGCGATTGCTGGTTGACCTGCGCCCGCTCGCATTCCGAATGGCGGCCGTCGATATCGCAGGCATTGACCTGCCGGCCGGCAGTATCCCATACCCTGACCTGCCACTGCTTGGGCCCCTTGCGCTCCATCGTCATGAAACCGAATCCGTCCACCCATGAACTGTGGTGCTCGATCACCGCGCCCGGCGCTGGCGAGGTGCCCGCCGGCAAATGCGCGGGCAACGGCACTAGGTCCTCCATCGTGCCGGAAAAGCCGGCCACGAATTGCGTCGGATGCGGGCTGGAAAAACTCACTTCCTGCCAGGCATGAAGATGCCCTGACAGCAGCACATCGATGCGCGGCGGAATGATCAACGGATTGATCCTGCCGAATACCGATTGTATCCCCTGGTTGCCAGGCTCAAGCACCACCTTTCCATTTGCATCGTGATCGGCAAAAACCCCGAGTATCGGATGATGGTTGGCCATGATATTGAAATCGGCGCCCCGCGACAGTTGCTCGATCTTGCGGTAGGCATCGCCGTATATTTCCTGACGAATGTCACCGGCCGCGATCGCCTTGCCCGATGTGTTCGACGAATCGAATACGATCAACTGTGCGCGGGCGCCCAGCGGGATCGCATAGGGCTCGCTGTAGTCGCCAATGTTGTCGTCGGCCGCGTCGTTGCAATCGCGGCCCGCCCGCAATGGCCGGGAATCAAGCATGCGCCACCAGCCCTGGCCGGCGCGCGAACAGGATTCGTGATTGCCGCGCACCATCGCCCAGGGCGCGGCTTTCAGCAATGCGGCTCCCGGCCCGAAGAAATCGGCTTGCCAGGCATCCCAGCCGTAGCCCCATGGACTGCCCGCACAACTGGGGTTGTTGTCCGGGCACTTGTTCTCGCGGTATTCGTAATCGCCGACATGCACCACCAGGTCGGGTTTCCAGTTTGCCGCCGCAGCGGCGACCTTCGCAAAAGGATAGCGATCTGGATCGTTGCAGGCCTGGTAGGCATTGTCGCTTTTTTTCAGGCGGCAACCGGTGTCGCCGATCACCACGATACGGTCGATTTCATGTTTTGGCAGCGGCAGCGAAAGTTCGCCTATTCTTGCTTGCCCGGTTCCGGCAGGTATCGCCTTCTCGCAAGTGCGTACCGGAAAGTCTGCAGGTTTCGAATCGGCCTGTGCCGAGCGCGTTGGCCGCAATGGCTCGGTTGCCGGCGCCGCGCGCAGATCCATCCGCACTTTGCTGCCGTCGATACTGATCACCGGACATTGCGTGTCCGTCGTCACCGCACGCGCAATTGCGGTGCCGTTTTCCCCGAGCACCACATAGGCGCTGAGCACACCTGCAAATTGATGCGCGTTCGCTGTGGCACAGCCCGGCAGCGCGGCGGCAGACAATATTAACGTCGTGATCGCGGATAGTTTCAACATGTGATCCTCGTGTGATTCTGGTTTGCGTATTGTCATTGGTCGGCAATGTTCAGTTGCATTCTATCCACACCTGGTAGACATAGTCGGCGCCGCGGATTTCCGGCGGCTGCTCCGGGTAATGCGCGTTCTGCACAGCCTGCAACGCCGCGCGGTCTATCATCGAATACCCGCTTGCAACCAGCAGCCGGATTTCGCCGGGCACGGAACCGTTCAGGCGGAAGTCCACGCGCACCTTTCCGGTGTAGTGCAGGTCAGCCGCGGCGGCGGAGCAGGAATGAGCCGCCTTGACCGCCGCATTGATCTGCATCAGATAATCGGCGCTGGGCATGACCTTGCTGGGCACTGCCGGTGCGGGCGGTGGCGGCGGTGGCACCTGCTGGGTAAACGCGGTCGGAACCGGTGCCCGCGGCAAGGGCTCCGGCACGGGTTGCGGCGGCGCCGGCGCGCGCGAGACCGGCCTGGGCTGGGGCTCGGCTTGGCTACCGGCTTGGGCTCGGGCGGTTTGGGTGCCGGGTCTTCTGTCACCAACATGATAGGCACCGGCGCGGACAGCGCAGATTTTGCCGAATTGGATTGCGCCAGCGCCAGACCGCGCCTGCCAGCAACAGCAGTTCGATCGCGAAAGCCAGTCCGATTGCCTGCAGCGGATGGCGTTTGTGTTGAGTCTGCATGGCCATCGAAATTCTTGCGCGCTGTTCCGGCTGGCCAGACCGATCTCGGTCGCCCCGCCCTTGCGTATCGCGTCGATCACGTTCATCACCTGCTGCAGCGATGCCGGTATCGTTGCCGGCGATCGTCACCGCGGTCTTGCTGGCGCCGCGCTGCAGCAGCAACGCGGTCAGTTGGTCCAGCGTCAGCGTGTGGTCCTCGACCAGCAGCGAACCGTCCTTGACGATCTCCACCAGCAATTTCGGGTGCGGAATGATCGTCACGGTGGAACTGGTCGGCAGCTTGGTCACATGACCGATGTCGGAATCATGCGCAGCGTCAGCA
>CAVWTZ010000154.1:0-17770 GCA_963757485.1 uncultured beta proteobacterium | reverse complement strand
CGCGGAGCGAACTATTCTCTCCGAACCTGCATGCGAGCAAACCAGTCGACAGGGACGTTCCCGGACTCAACGGCGTCAAACCAGGATATCGCTTCGCGACCTTCGTGCTCTGGCAGCTCTTGGATGCTGAGCGGAGCCTGGTCGCCGTATCCCGAAGAAAGTGCGTAGTCAGCAACATCGGGCCGGCTTCACGACTCGACGACGGCGGAAAAAGCGCGAGCGTCGCGTCAGAAGGTCGAATCAACTCCCCGGGAAACCATACCGGCCAGCGAGGGGGCGATTCACTCAATCGGCGGAGCAGGTCAACCGTCGGCGTGGGCAGTTCCTGCAAAGCAAAAATTCGAAGGCGGTGGTGTGAATCCCAATCGAGCAAATAGAAGTAAAAGAGAGTGTCGCATCTTGAGTCTATGACGACGCCAGAGGCGGGGCCATCGTACCAGTCGAAAAGAATCATTCGGTTTAGTGACGTATGCTCGATCATCAATCTCAATGAACCTCCCAACGCCCTCGACCACATTATTATGGGTCTAGGGACATGTGGTCGTCAGACAACAAGAGGGACTTCCCCAAGACTAGGCCCCCGCGCACTTGAAAACGAGGTTGAACAAGTCAGTGATCCCCTGCGTCACCGGTTTCGGGAGCACCACGGTGAAATGCGACTTGTCTGCGCCGGTCTTAATGATTTCGAAAAGCTCCGCCACTGCGTGAAAATCCGCCTGACCATGGGGGAACTTCGGTGCGTTCCGAAGAATCGCCGAAACACCGTGAAGTCCAATCTTGGCCTCCGCCCTGGCAGCGTCTTCGGCGAGGCCCTCTACAGTGGCGGGGCGACCGTACCGAATGAGTTTCTTGCCTCCAAGGTTGCCCGGAACATTGCACGCGTTATGCGCCCAAACCGAGAACCCCCATGCGTCGGAACCGACAAAGTAAGTATGATACCCTTCCACTCGCAGGTTGTAAACCGGGGCTTCCTCGCCGCTGTCGGCGATCGACTCGACAGGCGTCCATTGCCCGTCGTGGCTCATCAAGAGGTCACCGGTGGCCAGCTCGCGGGCCGGCACCCAGTCCTTGCCGCGGACGTAGAAAGGATGCTCGGCGGTCGTGCGGATCAGCTTGCCGCCGACGCGAAGGTCCCAAAGGGCCGCGGTGGTGTGGAAAACCTCCATCACCCGGCGAAGCTCCGGCGGGGCCGTCGGATCGTTCTCCGGAGCGGCGAGCACCAGGTCGAGCGTGGTGATCGTCTCGATCAGCTTGAAGCCGCCGGCGGTCAACAGCGGCGTGCCGGCGGCGAAGCAGCTCTTGAACAACTGGCTGGTGTTGAGCAACACCCCCGCCGCGTCTCCGGCCATGGCAAGGTAGTTGCCCTGGCGGAAGTCGTCGACCGCGTTCAGTGCGTTGCCCAGGCCCTCGACGGCGTTGATCGCCTTAACGGCGTCGCCCGCAAGCCCGGCCGCGTTGCAGGGATTGAGCACCGCCAACAACGCGCCGTCGAACGTAGCCCGCCGCCTTCCCGGCCGTATAGTAGCCGGAATTGTAGTTCACGTAGTCGCCGGTGATCGCCTGCCGGTAACGCTTCGTCAGGCCCGGCGGGTGGCACTGACCAAAGCGGCCCAGATTGTGTGCCACTGGCTCTGCCAGTGCCTCCGGCGGGTGGACGTTCCCTCGTGCCTCGGCATAAGGCGAAGCGTCAGCGAGGGCGGCTAAGGGACTGACCCTCGCTTACGCTTCGGGTTTCGAATTCGCAGCTCTCTCGGGCCGTCTACATCGCGGGGCGTGGATAATCCGGGCTCATCCCTCATCCCTCATCCCTCATCTCTCATCCCGCCGCCCTCCGCCGCGCTACTTCACCGGCGTTAACGTGATCGACTTCAGGTTCAAGCGGTTGCCAACCTTCCCGCACCGCCTTCACGCCGAGCGACGTCTTGCCGGCGGCCGGGATGGCGATCTTTCCCAGCGCGACGGTGGTGAACTTGCCGTAGTCGCCCGTGACCGGCGACTCGGACGTCAGATGCTTGTCGCCGACGCCGACCTGGAACCGCCCGCGCCCAGAGCGGCGATTTCGGCGGTGACCGTGAAGGTGCCCGGCCTTTTCACCATGAACTGCCATTGGACCCAGTCGCTGGGATCGAGCCAGAAACCGATGTTGTCGCGGTTGCCTCCCGACTCGTAGCGGATCTGCTCGCCGTGGCAGGATCGCCTCGGAGGCCGGCAGCCGGATCGAGCCGTCGGCCGCCTGGCCGGCGAGCGCACTTCGATCTCCAGCGCTCCTTGACCTTGAGCACCACCACCGACGCGAACGGATCGGGCCGTCTTGCGGGGACCTTCACCAGCAGGTCGTCGCCGTTCGCGCTCGGTGTCCAGCGGCTTCTGTTGGGCGTCGGCCAGCAGCCAGGCCGCCGCGGCCTCGTTCTTCAGGCCCGGCACCACCAGCCGGCCGTCGGCGGGCCACTGGAAGACGTGCAGGTACAAGGTCGCGCGCCTGGGGGTCCAGCTTCTTGGTCGCCCGTCCCCAGGCGAGCTTCTTGAAGGGACTGGCGGTGGTACCATAAATGGCCTCGCCGTTGCGGTGCATCCATCGGCCGACCTCCCGCAGCCTCTGGACGGAGGCCGCGGGGATCAGCGCTTCGGCGTCGGCCCGACGTTCAGCAAGTAGTTGCCGCCCTTCGGAGGCGATGTCCACGAGGTTGTGGATCAGCGTCTCGGGGCTCTTCCAGTTGTGGTCGTAGCTCTTGTAGCCCCAGGTGTCGTTCATGGTCATGCAGGTTTCCCAGTCGCGGTTGGGAAAACCGGTGGCGGGGATCTCCTGCTCGGGCGTGTTGCTGTCGCCCGCGAAGCCGCCGCCCAGCCGGTCGTTGGTGATGATCCCCGGCTGGAGCTTCAACAACGGCAGGAACTTCTCGGCCCGCTGGCGGGTCATGTCCATCGGCGTGTCCCACCAGAGGACGGCGATCGGGCCGTAGCCGGTCAATAGCTCGCGGACCTGCGGCACGGCAATCTTGTCGAGGTACTCATCCATGCCGCCCTCCTGGGCCTTGTCCCAGCGGCCGCCGATGGCGGCGCCGCCCGGGTGGTTCCAGTCCTGGGCCTGGGAGTAATAGAAGCCCAGCTTGATCCCTTCCCGCCGGCACGCCGCGGCCAGCTCCTTGAGCGGATCACGATGGAAAGGCGAGGCCCTGGTGAGGCACCAGCCGGTCACCTTCGAGTCGAACATGCCGAAGCCGTCGTGATGCTTCGAGGTGATCACGATGTACCTCATTCCCGCATCCTTGGCCGTGCGGACCCACGCCTCGGCGTCGAACTTCAGGGGGTTGAACCGCCGGGCGAACTGGCGGTATTCGGCCACGGGAATCTTGCCGGTGTTCATGATCCACTCGCCGATCCCGCCGACCTGCTTGCCGTGATACGTTCCGGCCGGCACGGAGTAGACAGCCCCAATGGATGAACATCCCGAAGCGGGCCTCGCGCCACCACTTCATGCGGGCGTCGCGACTGGGCCGGCGTCTCCTTCTCCACCGCCCCCGGGGCGGCAGCGGCCAACACGGGCGCCAGCAGGCACGCGGCGACGAGAATCATGCGGATCGTCGAACTTCTCGGATTCATAGCGGCGACTCCTCGGTGTACAGGAAGACCCCTCGAAGTTATTCCTCGGTTGCATTCCACAGACTCGGCGTGCCGCGGGGTTAGAAGAGCCACTGGCCCTTGCCGTCCTGCCAGCTCGAATCTTCGCCCTCCCAGAGAAGGCGATCAGAGATTGGCCTGGGCCGGCCCGACCGCACTCGTCGGCGCGGCCAATGCCCCGGGCAGGGCGGGGTCCGCGCCGTATCGAAGATCGCCGACTCGGCGCCGCTCCCCGCGCCCGCGGCCCAGGGTCGTAAACAGGCCGTCTGCCAGATGCCACGGCACCCGGGCGGCGCCCGCCGACGTGCTCAGATGCGGCGAGACGTTCATCACCGAAACCGGGCCCGCTGCCCCCGTGCTCAGCGGAGCCGCAGGACCGGCAACCACGCCGGCAGCACTGCTGGACAAGCCAGCCAGTGGCACCCACACTGGCAGAGCCATGGCACCCACACTGGCAGAGCCGGCCGCAGCACCCGCGTCGGCAGCCCCCAAGCTCACCAGCCCGTCGATCTGCGGATCGTAACCGTCCGTCGGCGCAGGCGTCAACGTGTACGGACCCTGATTGTCGTCCACCTGCGTGAGAATCACGCCGCTGCCCGCGGGATCGACCGACGGCACCAGGTCGATGGCCGTCGTCCCCGACGCCGCCGTATCGCTGCGGTGGAAGACGATCGTCACCAGGCTGCCCGCCGTGGAACTCGCGATCGGCGTGGGACTCCAGATCGTCACGCCAATCTGGCCCGCCGCCGGGTCCACCGTCGATTGCAGCGTCCAGCCACTGCCGGAAGCGGGCACGCTGCCCAGTTGAATGTCGCTCGTCGAGACACTGAAGATCGCCGGGTCGTAGCTTACGGCCAGCGTGGCCTGCGTCATGCCTGTGCTGCCGGCCGGGTGCGGGTCGTCGATGTCCACCGGCACCGTCACCGTGCCGTCGCTGCCAAGCTGCAGCGTCGAGGGGATGCTCACCGTCGGGTCGGGACCGCTGGCCGTGTTGTGCGGGGCGCCGGGATAGACCGGCATCTGCGGCGTGACCACCAGGTTGATCGAGCCGGTCAACAAGGCGGTGCCAAAGCGGTTCAGCGACCCCTGCACTGCCACGTCGCCGATGATGCCCGGGTCAACCAGCGGATAGGCGGCAAAACCCGACCCCGCCCCCGCCAACGCCTGCTCCATCGCCAGCTACATCCGCGCTGGAGACACTCCCGGCGGCGGTGGCGTCGCCGGGGAACACCACGATCTGCAGCGCATTGACGCCGATGGCCGGCACCGAACTGGCGCCGGCGCTGAGCGACACGCTGCTGAAGGACAACAGGTCCTTCGACTTGTAGTAGGCCCCGCTGGGCACCGTGGCCATCAGGCCGCCCAGCAGCACCGGCGTGTTCACCGTGCCCGTGCTGGTCACCGTCCCCAGGCCCGTCGTGGTGTCCGTGTAGGTGAAGCTCGTGCCGCTGGAGGAGGCGACCGTGTAGGTGCCGTTGTAACCGCCCACCAAGTCGCTGTCCGCGTCGTAGAAGCCGGCGATGGTCACCGTCTGGCCCACCGTCAGGCCCAGCGCCGTGGCGGTGGTGATGGTCACCGTCGATCCGGACTCGCTGGCCGAGGTGATGCTCGTCAGTCGCGTTGGGCAAGCCGGTGGTGGCGTTAAAGTTGATCACCGCCGTGCCCGGCGAAGACAAGGCCGTGTTGTAGGTCAACGTCGCCCCGTAGCTGGCGGCCAGCGTGGGATCGACCAACGCGCCGGTGATGCTCAGCATCGTCGAGTTGTAGGTCAGCGTGAACGTGCCCGCTGGTCACCCCGGACGTGGGCCCGCTGAGCGAAAGCGGAATGCCGCGGTCCAGCACCGCCGTGCCGCCGCCCGAATTGGCCAGACTCGCGGCTCGGCGTCGTAGTAGGTGAACGTCGTGCTGCTAAGCACGCGAGCACCGTGGCATCGGCCACGTTGTACCCCGTGACGCTGGCGCCGGTGATCGTCAGCGGATGGCCGGCCACCAGGTCGTTGCCCACGGTGGTGGCCACCGTCACCGTGTTGCCCGACTCGTGCAGCCCTTCGCCGATCGCCGTCCCGCCGCCGGAATTGCCCAGGCCGGTGGCCGAGTCGGTGTAGGTGAAGGTGGTGGTGGTGGGCACGGTGAGCGATCGTAAAGGTGCCGTTGTAGCCGGTGTACGAGCCGCTGAAGCCGGCGATCGTCACCAGCTCGCCCGCCGACAGCCCGTGGGCCGAGTGGTGGTGATGGTCACCGTGCTGCCGGACTCCGTGGCCCCCGGCTCGGTGGACGAGGCGATCGTCTTGCTTGTGCCCAAGCGCGAAAATCGGCGTGGCGAGGTTGGCCACGTTGACCGCGCTGGCGACCGTCGAGCTGCTCGGACCGCGGGCGAAGCAAGGCACGACCACGACCACGTCCGCGGAGTATTCACCGGTCTGCTGTTGTCGGGAAGTTGGTCCCGGCCTGGCGCGCTATCGGTGCCGTCCAGCAGTTGCCCGGCGGTCGTCTCGAAGGCCGTGGCGCCGCTGTTGATCGATCACCGCGTAATCGTCCGGCGCGAGCACGGCCGAGGTGGCGTCGAGAGTGGAGACGCCCACCACGGCAGCCCCGTGCTGCTGGCCAGGGTCGTGGCCACGAACGTCACTTGGGTATCGGCCGCATTAGTGACCAGCGAGCCGCGGACCGGCCCCTCCACCGCGCCGGACAGGGCCACGTTGGCCGGCAGGTCGCCGGAAGACTGCGCCGGTAGAGGTTCGAGCTCGTTGGGATTGAATGGCTGGCTGAAGGTGGCCACGAAGCCCGTGGGGGTCATGGTCACGTTGGTGACGATGAAGCGTCGTGTTGAAGGCGGTGGACGTGCCGGCCGTCAGCGGACGCCGTTATCGGTGTCGCTGGCGGTCAGGCTGTAGCCGGTGCCGGCGTCGCCGTAGCTGGTGGTGGTGGGGTTGACGACCGACAGGCCGCTGAAGGTGGCCACGCCGCCCACGGCGCTGGCGGTGACCGAGCCGGTGGCCGCTGCCGTTGTACAGTGCCCCGCCGCCGCCGCTGGCGGCCGCGTTCAAGGCAAGCGTCACGTTGGAGGTGTCCGTGGTCACCGTGTTGCCGTAGGCGTCCTCGACGGCGACCTTGACGGTGGAAATCGTCTCCGTCACCGTGCCGCCCACGTTGGTGTAGATGGGGCCGGGCTGGCTGGTGAACGCCAGTTGCGCGGCCGGCCCCGGGCGCGACGGCGAACGGGTCGGACGTGGCGGTGCCGCTTAAGCCCGCCGCGCTGGCGGTCAGGGTGTAGCTGCCGGTCTGGTCGATGGACACGTTGCTGAAAGTGGCCAGGCCGGCGACGGCGGCCACGGTGGTGGTGCCCACTTGCCCGCCGGAGCCGGAGGCGATGGTCAGCGTCACGTTGGCGGTGCTGCCGCGCCGGTGGAGATGATGTTTCCATAGGGGTCTACCACTTCGACCTTCACCGGGCTGAACGTCGTGCCGGCGGACGTGCCGCCGGGCTGCTGGCAGAAGGCGACCCCCGCAGGCGGCCGCCGCCGTGACCGGCGACGGGGCACTGGCTCCCGCTATAGTCGCCGTCGCTGGCCGTGATGGCCCAGGGCCGGCCGTCTGGAGGGTGGCCAGGGCGTAGGCCACGGCCGAGCCCGCCGTGAAGGTGACGCTGCCGGCCGGATCCGGTTCCCGTGGATCGGAGCTGGTGAACGAGACCGTGCCCCCGTAGTTGCTCACGACGTTGCCGCCGACGTCCTCGGCGGTCACGACGACAGCGAGGCCGACGCCGGCCGTGACGCTCGTCGGGCTGACGGTGACCAGCGAAATGGTAGACCTGCGTGGCGAGATGTCGCCGGCCGTATTGGTGACCATCGTCACCTGGTAGTTATTGCCGTTGTTGCCGTCGTTGACCGAGCCGGACGGGATGAGCGTCTTGCCCGTCCCTACCGCCGGCGTGTCGTAGGTCTCGCTGAAAACCGCCGTGTCGCCGGGCGGCCAGGCTGCCGGAAGTGATCGTCGGCGTGGCCGTCCCGCCGAGGTCGTGCCATCGTAGACTTTGGTGTTGGAGCCCGCCGTGACCGTGACGGGCTGCGGGTTGATCACGCCGCCGGTGGTGCTTGCGAAAGTCACGGCGTAGTTATCGCCGTCGTTGCCGTCGCTGACCGAGCCGGCCGCCGTGAGCGCTTGCCGTGCCTGCGTTCCTGGTGTCGAAGGTGTCGCTGAAGACGGCCGTATCGCCGGAGACCAGGCTGCCGGAGATAACCGTCGGCGTGGCGGCGGCGCTGGTGCGCCGTCGTAGAATCTTCTGGCAATACCCCGCAACGACGGTAACGGGCCGGGCGGTGACCGTCTGGGTCGTCGTGCCGCTGAGCCGCGAAATCCGTGCCGGGCGTATACGTGGCAGTGATGACGTCCCCCCCGGTGACATTGAAGCCTTGACCGCCGGTGGTGAGGGTCCAGGTCGAGCTGTGCCACTGCCGCCGGTAAACGTGCCGTTGCCGAAGTCGCGTTGCTGCTAGTATCCTTGAAATCCACGCTTCCCTGGGTAGGCGCGAGCAGCCGCTTTGGGCGGAGACGGTGGCCGTGAAGGTTACCGGTCGCCGCCGTACACCACCGAAGCCAGCGAGGAGCTGACGGCGGTGGTGGTCCCCGTAGAGAGCAACTGCCGCGGTTCAAGGGCTCGAGCAGTACCCGGCGATGCCCCAGCGCAGCCGGCCGGTCCCCTTGGCCCGGCGCGGGCGCGAACCAATGGCGAACCGAAACGCCGACCCCCACCGGGCACTTCCGCCATGCCACACCACGACCCCCCGACGTCATGGTGACCTCCTCCCAAATACGTCCCACCCCGCGTCGCCGATCGCGGTCCCCGATCGCTGCAAGCACGCCCCTGCCCGGAGCCGCGACAGGCGACAAAATGCTCGGCCCTTTGGCGATTCTGAATCTAATGCCCAGACTATCCCTAATAATCTGCCGTGTCAACGCATTGGCAGCCTGTTTCTGGAAAACAGTAAGTAAGGGGGGTGTCCTACACCAGGCCCCAACGCTTGCGGAGGTACCATTCGGCGCCCAACAGGCCCACCAGCAGGGCAAAGAAGGTCCAGGTGTCCCACAATGCCTGTTTGGTCTCGGTTCGCACGACCAGGCTTTCCGTATCCTTGGTCAGCCGCTGGACGAGCCGGGGAAGGTCCTCGGGGGCCAGCGACTTGCCGCCGGTGATTGCCGCCAGCCGCGTCCATCACGCCCGGCACGGCGGCCGAGTCGTCAGCTTCCAGGTCTTGCTCCAGCACGGTGAAGCGGGTCTTGGCGGCGACGAGCGTCTTGCCGTCCCGGGTGGCCGTGACCTCGACCGTGTAGTCGCCGGGCGACTCCGTGTCGCGGATCGAGCCGCTGGTGCGGTCCTCACTACGGACCATGCCGGAGCGGCTGTTTGCTACCGTCGGGGAGTATCAACTGGGTCTGGAAAGTGGCATCCGGCAGCGGATCGCCGCTGGGCGACTGCGCCCCGACGGTGGCCTCCACCTTCTGGCCCGGCATACACCGCCGCTCGGAAAGTTTCACCCAGACGTTGCCTGGAGCGAGTCGTCCTTGCGGGCCAGCCAGAGGACCACCTCGGCGCCAAAAGCGTTTGTGGGCCGCCTCGAAGCCTTCCATGCACCAGTGCCAGGTGGAATCGCCGGCGAAGGCCATCACCCGGCCGCTGCCATAGGTCTGCGAGAGCAACAGCGGCTTGTCGCCCGCAGCGGCCAGTTCCAGGGCGGAGATTTCTTGGCCAGCTTATTGGCTCCTTCCAGGGGTGGGAGGCGGTCCCAGATCGCCAGGCTCGCCGTGCGGCTGTCGGCCAGCATCAGCGAGAAGTGCAAGAGGCCCACGTCGGTGGGTTTCATCTTCAGCGGACCGAGCCAATGCTGCTCGGCGCGGATCGGCTCGTCGGCGTGCTGGCGCTGGAAGCGGTTCATCTCGACCGGCAGCAGGTCGGCCAACGGCGTGGCGTCGTAACCGCCTGGCCCGAAGCTTTGGAAGCCGCCGAGCATCATCAGGCCGGCCCCTCGATGGACCGCCGCCGCCAAGTCGGCCAGTTCCGAGCCGCGGAAGGCGGTCGAATCGAGGTCGCCCAGCAGGTCGACGTCGTATTTTCCCGGCTTGAAGCAGTCGACCGAAGTCGGCGGGCCGGACGTCGGGGTGGCGGGGGTCCAGCAGCAGGAAATCAACGTCGATATCGCGAGGCGTCCAGCGAGCGGCGCAGGAAGCGGGCCTCGAGGCCCGCGCGCCCCTTCCACGTACAGCACCTTCAGGCCGCCCGGCAGCACGTTGACAAACGTGCTCTGGCGGTGCTGTTGATCTCCTGTTCGTCCGGCTGCTTGGGCACTTCGAAAGCCAGCTTGTATTCGCCGGGCACGGTGGGCACGTAGAGAAATCAACCGGCAGGAGAATATGCCCGCTGGCCGTAGCCATGACCTTCTTCGGCCACCACCTGCATCTTGCCCGGCGAGGTCTCGAACCAGAGTTGCACGGGGATCTCGCGGTTGACGTAGCCCTCGATGCGGACCTGGGCGGAGACGGTCAGCTCGTTCTTGACGAACACCCGCTGGTCGGCCGTCAGCGAGGTAACCGCCACGTCCTGCCGCTGGCCGAGGCCCCGCGACTTGCCGAAGCGGATGGTGAAGATCGGTCCGAGGTACTTCATCTGCGCGGCGGCCGTCTCGGGGGCCACGTAGCGGGGGGCGGGCCTGCTGGGCGCCGTCGCTCAGCAGGACCATGCCCAGCAGTCGCTTGCCGGCGTTCTCCCGCATCACGTCGTCGATCGCCGCGCCGATGGCCGTCTGCTGGCCGTCGGGCTGGGACTCGATCTGGAGCTGGCCGCCGATCACGTCAACCGGGTGCAGCTCGCCGTCGAAGGTGTAGGCCTTGACCTCGATGTCCTTGCCCAGCTTGCCCAACGCGTTTTGCGCGTCGGCCAGGGTCCGCAGCTCCGCTTCCCAGCGGCTTCGCCCGCCAACCTCGTCGGTAACGGTCATGCTGCGGGACTTGTCCAGGAGGATGACCAGCGTGGCCGGCTGCCGGGTCATGGTGAAGTAGACCAGCGTCGGCCGCAGCATGGCCAGGATCACCAGCAGCACCACCCCAAGCAAGGCCAGCAGCGCCGCCCGGCGGGCCGGCGAGGCCCTGGCGCGGCCGGGTCCCAAGGCCAACAGGGCCAACGAACACCAGCACCACCGCCCACCGGCGAGAAGCTGTACGTCGCCTACGGGATAAAAGGAAAAGTGGCGGAAACAGGAGCGGTTTCCTGGCGCGGCGTTCGGTCGGGCAACGGTGTCTGCAAAATCTCCACCACGGCCTCCGCCGCGCCAATGGCCTCCATGCGCGCGTGGTAATGGGCGCCGAGCGAACGCAGCGGCAAATAGTACTCGGGGGCCAGCAGCAGGACAAAGAAGCCCGGAAGAAAAGCGATTTCTCCCCACAGCAGGCGGAAACCGATGAGCACTGCCACGACGGCGATGCTTACGGTAGAGAGAAATTCCAGCACCAACGAAGAAAGGAAAGCGACGCGCAGCACTTTCATGGTGCTCGCCCGGTAGTCCTCGGATATCTCCGCTACAACCTGCGCCTCGCGGCGGCTGGCATTGAACAGCTTGAGCGTGGTGAGTCCCTGCAGCGCATCCAGAAAGCGTCCGCTCATGCGTGCCAGCTGCCGCCATTGGCGCTGGTTGAGTTCCTCGGCGCCCTTGCCGATGAGTATCATGAAGACCGGGATGAATGGGGCGGTCAGCACCAATACCAGGCCGGACACCCAGTCGGCGGGGAAGACGGCAACCAGGATCGTCAGGGGCAGCAACACGCTCAGGGTCCGGTTGGGAAGCCAGCGGGCGTAATAGCCATGCAGCGCTTCGATGCCGGTCGCCACGCGATTGGCCAGATCGCCGCTCGCGCGCGCGCCCAGCCATAGCGGACCCAAGGCCTGATAATGATCGTATAGCTGCTCGCGCAACACCTTCTGCATCTCTGCGGCACCTTCAAATGCGGCGCGTTCGGAGGCCAGGACCAGAAAAAAACGGATGATGAAGACCGGCAACATGGACCAAAGCCACGGCAGGACGGACGTCAGCGACTCATGCCGGAAGACCGCCGCATTGATCACGGAAGCCAGCAACCACGCCTGCAAGATAACCAGGACGCCGTTGGCCATGCCCAGCATGAGCGAAAGGTTTAGTGACCGTCGGATGCGCGGTTGATGGCTCTTCAGCCAATTTTCTATGGGATTCAATGGATATTTGGCCGCGGTCTTCGCGGCATGTAGCCGGGTTCCGGCAGCAGCAGTATTCTAAATGCAGGACGAAAGCTTGGCTATCCTAATCAAGGTGCCCACTCTAGGCGAGCCCTTCTCAAGCATCTTGGTGTTTCAGCCAGTGACGGTGAACTCCCTTTGTTCATCATCGGATACACTTCCGAACCTGGCACTTCTTTCCCTCAAGTGGCATAGGGAAGGTAGGCTTTCCTTTTGGCATTGGGTTGTATTTGGGCGCAGCCCAAACGGCCCGGTGGTTTTTGATTCTAAAAAATCACTCAAAACAAACACACGTATCGATTTCTGGCGAATCAAATCAAACCAAAATGGTTTACTCCCATTGAAATTGACAGGGTCGCTGCGTCCGTTGGTAACGACCCCTAACGGGCAGCGAATTCGCATGGGGCTATGAGGCTCCGGCTCGAAAGTGACGGTTCGGAAAAGTCGGATGCGGACATTCCGGCAAGCTGCAC
The DNA here is from genome assembly GCA_963757485.1 of uncultured beta proteobacterium. Taxonomy (GTDB): domain Bacteria; phylum Pseudomonadota; class Gammaproteobacteria; order Burkholderiales; family Gallionellaceae; genus Gallionella. Next base: position 5,419 of record CAVWTZ010000154.1, on the reverse strand, counting down.
CGACAGCCTTTTCAGCAAACCACCAGAGCCCGGTATCGCCGAACTTCGGACGATTTGATGAATCAGATCGAACTGCCGCTCTGGCCGCTTTCGCTCTGGTTGCCATCACTTATGCCCTTGAAGCGCTGCTTGGAAATACCGGTCAAACCTGCGTCCCGAGTTTTTTGGCCAGTGCCACCAATTCCTGTCCTTTGTCGAGCCCGTCAAGAAATCGCTTGGGTATGCCTTCCAGCCCGACCTGCGCACCCACAAGAGCACCCGTCAGCATCGCACGGGACATATTCTGCCCCCCGCCGTTAAGGGCATGAAGGACGGCTGATTCGAAATCATCCGCAAAACGGGACGCGAGGTAATATGCTGCAGGAAGCTGGTGGTAAATGGCGCACGGCATGCCGTAAACAATTGAGGCCTTCCAGGCCGGTTCAATCCTGATATCCGGGTCGAGGGCGGCCAGGGCGGCATAATGCGGGGTCAGAAGCGCATCCGGGGAAGAGAATCGGCCGGCCAGCGGCGGGTCCGGATCACCCGGGCGTGGCCCTGAAAAATCGCTTTTGGTCACCGCATGGAACGGCAACTCATTGCTGTGGACCAGGCCCATGAGCTTTTCCGAAATCGCGGGAGTCAATCTTTCTCCCGCGACCAGCTGCGACAGGACCAGATTGTAGGCCGTGCTCATCGCGATAATTGCTTCATCGCCTTGGGTGAGGCGGCAATTGGATGAAATGGTTTCGGCTGCCTTTTTGGGATTTTTTGCATAGCGCGCTGCCAGCACGATGGCGCGCTCGGCCGCCTCGGTGGTATCGGCATGGCCACCCGTTTCGCGCCACGATTTTTTCTGTTCCACACGCCGGCGATACGCTTCGCGGATCGATTGGTTGGTATACCCGCCCGGTCCGAATGCGGGTTCACCATTCAGGAAAGGAAACAGTTCCTCGTCCAGTCTGCGCGTAAAGTCGCTTTCACGGTATTCCCCGTGCTCGGTCACGGATCGCAGCAGCATGACGAAGATGAGACCGGTCTGCGAGAGCTCTCCCGCCTTCATCCCGCCGTGATAGCGGTCCAGCTTCGGTGTTGTATAGCCGGTGATCCACTCGCCATAATCGCGTCGCAACGCAGAAATGTCGTAATACCAGTGGCACCCCAGACCAAGAGCATCACCGATCAGTGCTCCCATTATCGCTCCCGCGGCTCGATCCATATCGACCTCCTGATCATGCATCATCATTCCGGATTGGCAGTCATTCGTTATCATTTTGGGCATGCTTTCCGATATTGAGCCAGGCATCAATCAAGGATTGGCTTTGACCACTGTCACCGAGAGTTCAAACTCTATCGGAGATGCAATAATCAAAATCCGAATCTGTCCCCGACCGCGTGCTCCTGGCCGTTCCCGGCCATTCGCCAAGTTCCGGCTTGCGCTACGCAAGATGAAACGCAACCGGTTCAACATATACTCACGCTGAAAATGTACAATCACCCCGTGCGCGTATCGGGCTAAACATACTCCTGGGCTAATGACAGTGCAACGAAAAATCCTCATTGTTCTATTGATCGCGGCCGTTCTGGGTGCTGTCGGCGCGGTTGCCTGGTATTTTACCCACCATCGCGCGTCCGGCGATCATGCACTGACGCTCTACGGCAACGTCGACATCAGGCAGGTGCAGCTGGCGTTCAACGGCTCGGAACGGATCGCGGCGATGCTTGCCAAGGAAGGCGATCCGGTGAAAAAAGGCCAGTTGCTCGCGACGCTGGACACGGTGCGGCTGGACAACAATGTCAAACTGCAGCAGGCGCAGCTCGCGTCGCAGCAGCAGCAGGTGGACCGCCTCGAAGCGGGCAGCCGTCCGGAGGAGATACTGAAGGCAGAGGCCGATGTCGACGCCGCGCGCATCGCCGCGGACAATGCCAGGCTAACCTATCAACGGCAGAAGGATCTGGTGGCCAGACATTTTGTCGCGCAGCAGCAGGCGGACGATGCGCTGGCCGCTGCCGACGCGGCGCAGGCCGGATACCAGTCGCTGCAGGAAACGCTGAAACTGGTCCGGATGGGGCCGCGCAAGGAAGACATCGCGGCAGCCAAAGCGATGCTGAAGGCCAATCAGGCGGCATTGGATGTGGCGCGCACCGCGCTGGCCGATGCATCGCTATACGCGCCGGAAAATGGAATTATCCAGGAGCGCATCCTCGAGCCGGGCGACATGGCTTTGCCTCAGCGCCCGGTCTATACGCTGGCGCTGACCGATCCGGTCTGGGTGCGCGCCTATGTGCAGGGACCCGACCTCGGCAAACTCGAACCGGGGATGCACGCCGAGGTCGGCACCGACAGTTTCCCCGGCAAGAATTATCGCGCGTGGGTAGGCTATATTTCGCCGACCGCCGAGTTCACGCCGAAGTCGGTGGAGACCACCGAAGTGCGCAGCAGCCTGGTCTACCAAGTGCGGATCTTCGTGTGTAACCCCCAGGGTGAATTGCGCCAAGGCATGCCCGCCACGGTGACCATACCGTTGGGCCAGGCTGCGGCAACCGATGCAAACCGCTGCGCGGATTGACGCCCGTGACTGCCGCCGACACCCTGACGGCTGTTTCTGCTGCCACGAACTCGCCTGACCGGATCGCGCTGGAAGTCAGCGGGTTATCCAAGCGTTTCCATGTCGGTGATCGCCAGGTGCCGGCATTGCAAAATGTCAGCTTCCGCGTCCGGCATGGTGTGGTCACCGGCCTGGTTGGCCCCGATGCAGCCGGCAAGACCACGCTGATGCGCCTTGCCGCCGGATTGCTGGTGCCGGATGCAGGCAGCATCAGCGTGCTCGGCATGGACGCCACAACCCAATCGCTCGATGTGCAAGCCACGATCGGATACATGCCGCAGCGCTTCGGCCTGTACGAAGACCTCACCGTGCAGGAGAACCTTGATCTTTATGCCGACCTGCAGGGCGTGCCCGAAAGGTCGCGTCCGGCGCGCTATGCAGAGCTGATGCACATGGCCGGCCTGGAACGGTTCACCCGGCGCCTGGCGGGAAAACTGTCCGGCGGGATGAAACAGAAACTCGGCCTGGCCTGCGCGCTGGTGCGGCAACCGTCGCTGCTGCTGCTCGACGAACCGACTGTCGGTGTCGACCCGCTGTCGCGGCGCGAACTGTGGGAAATCGTGTACCGCCTGGTCAGCGAGCAGGGGACCAGCGTGCTGCTCAGCACCGCCTACCTGGACGAAGCGGAGCGCTGCAACGACGTCGTGCTGCTGCACGAAGGCAAATTGCTGGATCAGGGTGATCCCGCCAAATTGCGCGAGACGATGCGCGGCCGCAGCTACGAGATCAGCGCGGCGGACATCGACAAGCGCCTGCTGCAATCGCGCGTCGCGCAGACGCCGGGTGTGATCGATGCATTGATCCTCGGCGACAATGTCCGCGCGGTGACGCGGGACCGGGTAGCACCGGAGGTCGGCGGTGCGAAAGTCACGGCGGTCGAGCCGCGCTTCGAGGACTGCTTTGTCGCGCTGCTCAAGCAGAAGATCGGCGGGGCGCAGAACGCAAAGGCATCCGGGCCTCATGTCAGCGCACCGCCGGACCGCAGCAAGACCGTGATCGAAGTTCACGATCTGCAGCGCCGCTTCGGCGACTTCTACGCGGTGAATAACGTCACCTTCTCGGTACAGCAGGGTGAAGTGTTCGGTCTGCTCGGCGCGAACGGCGCGGGAAAATCCACCACCTTCCGCATGCTGTGCGGGCTGCTGCCGCCAAGCGGCGGCACGTTGCGCGTGGCCGGTGCCGACCTGCGCCATGCGGCGGCGGCGGCACGGGAGCGTATCGGCTACATGTCGCAGAAATTCTCGCTGTATGGCAACCTCAGCGTGGCCGAAAACCTGCGTTTCTTCGGCAGCGTCTACGGACTGTCGGGCAAGCGCGGCGCCGAGCGGATCTCGTGGGCGCTCGAAGAATTCGAACTGACCGATATGGCCGGCTTCACCAGCGGCGACCTTTCGCTGGGCTACAAGCAGCGCCTTGCGCTGGCCTGCTCGCTGATGCACGAGCCGGAGATCCTTTTTCTGGACGAACCCACTTCGGGCGTCGATCCGCTGGCGCGCCGCGAGTTCTGGTCGCGCATCAATGCGCTGGCACAACAGGGCGTGACCGTCATGGTCACCACGCACTTCATGGAAGAGGCGGAATACTGCGACCGCCTCGCGATCATGGCGGCGGGAGAGATACTGACCATGGGCACGCCGGGCAGCGTCAAGCAGCAGGCGCGCACCGAACAGCAGCCCGCTCCAACCATGGAAGACGCGTTTGTCGCACTGATCCGCGCGCACGAACATAAGGAGGCGGCATGAACACGGTGCGCGAAGCGGCGGTAACAAAGTCAGGCAATCCACTATGCGACAAATCGCATGTGGAGTTAACACTGCGGGCAATGCCGCCAGCCACGGAAAGCGGATGGCCGAAAGAACAGCATAGAGGAAGGGAGGCGGCGGCATGAGCCGCGATGCCGGTTCCAGCCGCATGCGCTTGCGCGGCCTGATACGCAAGGAGTTCCTGCAGATCATGCGCGACCCGAGCAGCATCGCGATCGCATTCCTGATGCCGGTCTTCCTGCTGCTGCTGTTCGGTTATGGCGTGTCGCTCGATTCCGAGCATGTGCCGGTTGCGCTCGTTGTCGAACAACCGGGCGCGGACGCGGCCGACTTCGCCGCCGCGTTCCACCGGTCGCTCTATTTCGAACCGGTGGAATACCCGAGCACGAAAGATGCCGAACAGGCGATGATGGCCGGCCGCGTCAATGCCATCGTGGTGTTGCGCCAGGATTTCGCGCGGCAACTGCGCCAGAACGATGGGGCGCCTGTCCAGCTGATCGTCAACGGCGTCGATGCGAATACCGCGCGCATCATATCCGGCTATGTGCAGGGTGCGTGGGGCAAGTGGCTCGAGCACTACGCGATGCAACGCGGACTGCAGCTGGATGTGCCGGTGCAGATGGAGCAGCGCGTGTGGTTCAACAGCGAGCTGCGCAGCCGCAATTTTCTGGTGCCCGGACTGGTTGCCATCATCATGACCCTGATCGGCGCGCTGTTGACCGCGATGGTGATGGCGCGCGAATGGGAGCGCGGCACGATGGAGGCGCTGCTGGTCACGCCGTTGTCGATGAGCGAGGTGATCATCGGCAAACTTGTCCCGTATTTCATCCTGGGCATGGGCGGGCTGGTGCTGGCCGTGGGCATGGCGCTGTTCCTGTTCGAGGTCCCGCTGCGCGGCTCGCTGTGGGTGCTGTTCGCGGCGTCCGCATTGTTCCTGGTCACCGCGCTGGGCATGGGTTTGCTGATCTCCACGGTGGCGCGCAGCCAGTTTGTCGCCGGGCTGGTCGCGCTGATCGCGACCTTTCTTCCCGCCTTCCTGCTGTCCGGATTCATCTTCGACATCGGCAG
>CAVWTZ010000153.1:0-5359 GCA_963757485.1 uncultured beta proteobacterium | reverse complement strand
CCGGACACGCTGTTGGGGGTGCAGTTTCAGAGTGTGAAATTTGCATATGAACCGGGCCGCCCGGCTTTGAGAGGAGCCACTTTCAATGCGAAGGCTGGCTGTGTCACTGCGCTTGTGGGGACGAGCGGCGCGGGCAAGAGTACCGTACTGAACTTGCTCTTGGGTTTCGCCAAGCCACAGCACGGCAGCATCCGGGTCAACAACCTGGACCTTGCCCACTTCGACGACGCTGCGTGGTTGGAACACGTTGCCTGGGTGCCGCAGCATCCCCACGTGTTCGCCGGCACGGTGCTAGACAACATCCGCATGGCGCGGCCTGCGGCCTCCGACGAAGAGGTGGAGGCTGCTGCCCGGGCGGCAGGGGCGCATGATTTCATCCTCGCGATGCCCCGGCGTTATCACACGCCCGTCGGTGAGCGTGGCGTGGGGCTCTCGGGCGGCGAGGTTCAGCGCCTCGCGCTGGCAAGGGCGTTCTTGAAGAATGCGCCGCTGGTGTTATTGGATGAAGCCACGGCGCATCTGGATGGCCACACGCAGGCGGCGGTGATCGACGCGATCGCCGAGCTGGCGCGAGGCCGCACCGTGATCATGGCTGCCCACCGTCTGAGCACCCTCGCCCTGGCACATCACGTGGTGGTCCTGGAAGAGGGGCGGGTGGCCGAGGCGGGCGAGCGCGCGGCGTTGATGGCCAGTGGCCGTGCCCTCGCCCGCTTGGCACGCATAGGCGATACGACGGTGGCGGCGGGATGAGCAGCCGGATGCCATCTCCCGGAACCGGGTCCCGCGCCGACTTCTGGCGGCTCATCAAGCTATTGCTTCCATACAAGGGCTGGATGGCGGCGGGTGCCGCCCTGTCGCTGGCCACACTGCTGGCCAATGTCGGCCTGATGGCGGTATCGGGGTGGTTCATCGCCTCCATGGCCCTTGCCGGCCTGGCTGGGGCGACGATGAACTATTTTACGCCCGCCGCATTGATTCGCTTTTTTGCCATCGTCCGCACCGGCGGCCGGTATCTGGAACGGCTGGTGACTCATGAGGCCACGTTCCGCCTGCTGTCCGAACTGCGGGTGTGGTTCTACGCTCATCTCGAGCCCCTGGCCCCCGCCCGCCTCATGAAATATCGGAGCCCCGACCTGGCGAGCCGCATCCAGGCCGACATCGACACGCTGGATCAGGTCTATCTGAATTTTGTCGTGCCGGTGGCCGTAGCGGCGCTGGGAACCGCCATCATGGTGACGGCGCTGGCGTTCTTTAGCGGGCGGGTGGCGATTGCAGCGTGTGCCTTTTTGCTGCTGGCCGGCGTCGGCCTGCCGATTTATACGCGAAAGCGCGGCGCCGAGCCCGGAACGCGCCTTGTGGAGTCCCGTGCCGCCTTGCGCAGCGCGGCGGTGGATGGCCTTCAGGGGCTGGCGGAATTGCGCGTATATGGCGGAGTCGAGCGCCAGGCGCAACGCGTGATGGAGATCTCCGAGCAGCATATCCAAGCCCAGCGGTCCCTGAGTCGGCTCAACGGATTTTCCCAGGGCAGCCTGGGTCTGCTGGTAAATCTGGCGCTTTGGTGCGCCGTGTTGCTGGCTATGCCCCTGTTGGGCTCCGGTGCGCTGCAACCCCCCGAGCTGCCCATGCTGGCGCTCTTTGTGCTGGCAAGCTTCGAGGCGGTGCTACCTCTTCCGCGCGCCTTGCAGGTTCTGGGCGAGGCGCTCGCCGCGGCGCGCCGCCTGTTCGAGATCATCGACGCCGAGCCGGCAGTGCAGCCGCCTGTGGGACCGTCGCCCGTACCTGAAGATTCCAGCCTGCACATCCGGGGGCTGGAATTCCGGTACGACGAGGCTGCGCCGTGGGTGCTGAAAGGACTGGATCTGGACCTGGCCGAAGGCGGCCGTCTTGCCCTCGTTGGCGCAAGCGGGGCGGGCAAGAGCAGCCTGGTGCAGCTGCTGGTCCGCTTTTGGGAATACCAGGCGGGCGAAATCCGGTTGGGAGGGCATGATCTGCGCGGCTACCAGCCTGCGGACTTGCGGGAGCACATTGCGGTCGTATCCCAGGACGCGTACCTGTTCAATGCGACGGTGCTGGAAAACCTGCTCCTAGCGCGTCCGGGTGCCACCGAAGCGGAGGTGGTGGAGGCCTGCAAGACGGCGCGGATACACGATTTCATCGTTGAGCCTCCCCGAGGGCTACAACACCGAACTCGGCGAGGCGGGAACCCGGCTTTCTGGCGGCCAGGCCCGCCGCGTCGCCGTCGCCCGCGCGCTGCTTAAAAACGCCCCCCTTCTCATTCTCGATGAACCGACCGAGGGTCTGGACGCAGTCACCGAGCAGGAACTCCTCGCGGCCATAGACCGGCTGATGCATGGGCGCAGCGTGCTGCTCATCACCCATCGCCTGACGATGCTCGCCCACCTGGTGGACAACGTGGCGGTAATCGAGGAGGGACGCATCGTCGAACGGGGAACGGTAGCGCAATTGATTGCGCGCGACGGACCCTTCAGAAGGCTGCATGATGCCCTCGGAGCGTAATTTTCCATCCTGCGAAAAAAAACCGGGGACTGGGTCCCCGGCAGCATGGAAAATCCCGAAATCGTTAGCCGGGATTGCGTTTCTTTTCATCCTCCTGGGCGTCCATCAGCGCGCCGCCGGCAGCGGAGATCAGCACGATCATCACGGTGCCGACCAGCCACGCAAAGTACCAGGAAGCGTCGGCCCCCAGAATCACGCCGAGGACGATCACGAGAACGGCGATCACCAAATAGAGCAGGAACTGGAAAAAGGTTTTCATCGTATCTCCTTAGTAAGCATGATCGTCAGCTTCGACCGCGGAGCCCTTGACCTTGCCCCGCATGATATAGAACGCCCAGCTGGTGTACCATAAGATCAGCGGCACGAACACCGCGGCCCAGCCGGTCATCCAGGCAAGGGTCAGCTGGCTTGAACCCGAATTCCACGCCGTGAGGCTTTGCGAGGGGTCGCTGCTGGATGGCATCATGAAGGGGAACAGAGCCGTCCCCGCCGTGCCAAGGACGCCGATCCAGGCCAGTGCCCCCAGCCACCAGGCAAGGGTGGCCTTGCCGGCACGCGCCGCCAGTGCCCCGATCAACATGCCCACATAGCCCAGCGCCGGTACCAGCCAGAGGATGGGATGGTTGTGGAAATTGCCTAGCCAAGCGCCGTCGGCCAAGGTGACCGTCTGTTGCAGGGGGGTTTGGGCAACGGCCGGATCAGGCCCTGACACCAACTGGAAGCCCTGCATGTTGGCCACCCAGATTCCGCCCACGGTGAACAGCACGGCAGCGACAATCCCGCCGACCACCACGGCGCCGCGTGCCCGTTGTTGCAGGGCGCCCTCGCCCCGCCCCATGAGCATGGCGCCACCCATGAAAATCGACAGTGACAGCGAGAGCAATCCGGCAAGAATGGCGAACGGGTTGAACAGCGCGATGAAGCTGCCCGTGTAATAGGACGTCATGTTCCAGCTGAAATGGAAGGGCACGCCCTTGAACATGTTACCCATGGCGGCACCATAAATGACCATCGGCAGAAACCCGCTCACAAACAAGGCCCAGTCCCAGACATTGCGCCAGCGGGCTGAAGGCAGCTTGCTGCGGTACTCAAAGCCCAGGGGGCGCACGATCATGCTCCATAGCAGCAGCAGCATGACCACGTAGAGCCCCGAAAAGGCGGTGGCGTAGATCAGGGGGAAGCCCGCAAAAATCGCGCCGCCCCCCAGAATGAACCACACCTGATTGCCGTCCCAGTGGGGACCGATGATGTTGAGCGCGACACGGCGTTCCGTGTCAGTGCGCCCGACGTAGCGCAGCAGGGTGCCAACGCCCATGTCCATTCCGACCATAACGGCCAACCCGATGAGCAGCACGCCCAACAACACCCACCACAACACTTTCAGTATCAAATATGCTTCCATCTCAGATCTCCTCGCGTTTCATCATTACGCCCGCGCCAGCATAGGCACCGCCTAGTGCCTGCGGGCCGGGCCGGTTCGTGGGAGTGCTCGTCCGGACCCTTGCGGATGAACTTGACCATCAGATACATCTCCACGGCGATAAAAATGGAATACAGCAGCACGAACCCTGTGAGGGAGAACACCATGTACGCCACGCTGTGAGTGGAGGCGGACATCCAGGTGGGCAGCATTTCGTACACCGTCCAGGGTTGGCGTCCCAGCTCCGCCACCAGCCACCCCATCTCGCATGCGAGGAAGGGGATAGGGATCATCCAGGGCGCAAGCCTGAGAAACCAGCGGTGCCGCTCGACGTCGTTACGCAAGGTATAGATCACCGCCATGATGAGGTAGGCCAGCATCAGAAGGCCGAATGCGACCATGATGCGGAAGGTCCAGAAGATGGCAGCCACCGCCGGTATGGTGTCATCGGCAGCCTGTGCTATATCTGCATCGGTGGCCTGTGAGACATCTTCATTGGGCGCATAGCGCTGCACCAGAAAGCCGAAGCCGAGATCCTGCTCGTGGGCCTTGAACTGGGCCAAGGCCTGGGCATTGGTCGGATCCTTGCTGAGGATCTTGAGCGCCTCCAACGCGGGAATGCCGTTTCTGACCCGTTCCGCGGCCTGTGCCTTGATCTCTTGGATCCCCGGTACATCCTTGGTCATGGTGTGGGTCAGAAGCGGCGTCAGCACGTAGGGGATCTGCAACGACCAGGTGTTGCGCTGTTCGCTCTGGGAAGGCCAGGCAGCGACATTGAACGGTGCCGGCGCCGGTTCGGTTTGCCACATCGCTTCCATGGCCGCCAGTTTGCTGGGCTGTGCATTGCCCCCGACGAAGCCCAGCGCATCTCCCAAGGTGATGACACCCGCGGTTGCCAACACGCCGAAGAGCGCGGCCATCCGGAACGAGCGCTTGGCGATCTCGGTGTGCTTGCCGCGCAGCATGTACCACGCGCTGATGCCGGCGACGAAGATTGCTGCCGTCACATAACCGGCAATGGTGGTATGAACGAATTTCGCCTGGGCATCATTGTTGAAAATGAGGGCAGCGAAATTTGACAACTCCATGCGCATGGTGATCGGGTTGAAATGTGCCCCTTGGGGATCCTGCATGAAGCCGTTGGCCACCAATATCCACAGCGCCGACAGGTTGGAGCCCAGCGCCACGAGATAGGTTACGATCAGGTGCTGTCCTTTCGAAAGACGCTGCCAGCCGAAGGCCATCAGGCCCACGAAGGTGGACTCCATGAAGAAGGCCATCAGGCCCTCAATTGCAAGGGGAGCCCCAAAAATGTCACCAACGAAACTGGAATAAAAAGACCAATTGGTGCCGAACTCAAACTCCATCGTCAGGCCGGTAGCCACGCCAAGGGCGAAGTTGATGAGAAACAGCTTGCCCCAG
>CAVWTZ010000152.1:0-10763 GCA_963757485.1 uncultured beta proteobacterium | reverse complement strand
CATTTGCCGCATCACCGGACGGATGCCGAAACCATCCATGAAGAAAATCACGGCAGGCCAAGGGCCCGCTGCTTCGTTTGGTGTAAACATCGAAGCGGACAGACACCGTCGCGGGTCTTGATTGTAACGTCGAGTTGAGTCATGGGCAGGCTCCTTAACTATGTTCGCTGTTCCACCGTGCAGGAATGCGGTTATCACCCCATCCGGCCCGGGCACCAAGCTCAAACTATATTATCATGCCGCCCTGCGGCGCTTCCTGGCCCGCCACCTGAGCATAACCGCCACACGCCAAGCCACGCGCACCGCAACATATCCTGCAATCCCGAGAATCAGCGCGAGCAGGGGCAAGCCGATCAGCAGCGGCTTGCCCAGCATCACCATCCATGCCCACAAATCTGACGGCCAGCTCCGCCAATGCATTTCCGGAAGAGTGAAATGGTTTACCGGCGCGCCGCTGCGCACGCCGCCAAACCATGCACCCAGTTCATACGCCACGGCATAAAGCGGCAGGATGGTAAACGGGTTTGTGTATAGCGTGGTGAAAGCCGCGACCGGCAAGTTCACGCGCAACAACACCGACATCAGCGCGGCAGAAATCATTTGCAACGGTCCGGGGACCAGGCCGCAGAACATGCCTACCGCCACACCCCCCGCCACCGAACGGCGATTCAGATGCCACAGATTCGGATGATGCAGCCAGCTGCCGAACGGTGTCAGCCAGCGCTGGTTTTGCACGGTTTCGTGGGATGGCAGAATTTTACGAAATAAATTACGCATGCCCAATTCTATCCTCATGCGCTAATCTACGCCCATGGTTCTCTTCACTGCGTGTTTTGCCCTTGGCGTGTGGCTGCTGCAACAGCAGGCCGTACTGCCCGCATTCGGCTGGGCACGGCTGCTGCTCTGTTTTCCGCTTGCGCTGCTGATCCCTGCCAGCCCCTATGCGCCGCGGGCTACCCGAACCTTGTTGCTTGCCGTATTCGCCTTGGGACTCGGTTTCTATCATGCCGCATGGCAAGCCGAGCAGCGGCTCGCGGTTACGTTGCCTGCTCAATGGCAGGGCCGCGACATCGAAGTGATCGGCGTGGTCGCCGATTTGCCGCGCAAATACGAGCAAGGCTTGCATTTCGGCTTCGACGTAGAACGGGTTCTGACACCGCAGGCCAGCGCGCCTGAACACATTTACCTCAGCACCTATTACTCGCGGCAAACCGAGCCGCCCGTGCTGCACGCCGGGGAGCGCTGGCAACTCACTTTGCGCCTCAAACAGCCGCACGGCAGCAGCAATCCGCATGGTTTCGACTTTGAATTGTGGGCGCTGGAAAATAATTTCCGCGCCGTGGGTTATGTAAACGACAAGGGGCAAAATGTCCGTCTGGCAGAAATGGCCGGTGGTTTGGACTACCGCATCCAGCGCTTGCGGGAACAAGTGCGCGAAAAGTTCGATGCAACACTGTTGGCTGCGCCCTATGCGGGAGTGTTGACTGCCCTCGCGATCGGCGACCAGAGCAGCATCCCGCAGGCACAATGGCAGGTATTCACGCGCACCGGCGTGAATCACCTGATGAGTATTTCTGGCCTGCATATCACCATGCTGTCCGGCCTGGGCTTTGCGCTCGCCTATTGGTTGTGGCGCCGCAGCGTGCGGCTTACCCTGGTGCTGCCCGCACGCAAGGCGGCTGCACTAGTTGCATTGCTGGTCGCATTGGCCTACGCGCTTTTGTCCGGCTTTGCCGTACCGGCGCAACGCACCGTTTATATGGTCGGCGCGGTGGCGGCGGCGCTCTGGCTGAACCGCAATTTTTCGCCGGCGCAGATCCTGAGCATCGCATTGCTAGGCGTGCTGATTCCCGACCCGTGGTCCATCCTGTCGCCCGGCTTCTGGCTGTCGTTTGGCGCGGTGGCACTGATCCTGTACGTGACGGCATATCGCCTGAAACCCTCGCATGTACAGCGAGAGGGTGACGGCAAAGCCGTCGGGCACCCATCGGCGGTGTCAATTCCGCCCAAGCAAAGGTTGGTTGCGGATTGCCTACCTTTGGCATACCCCTTGCGGGTGCTGGTCGAATACGCCAGGGTGCAATGGGCGCTGACCATAGGTCTGGTCCCGATGCTGCTTGCGCTGTTCCAACAGGTCTCGCTGGTATCGCCGATCGCCAATGCGTTCGCGATACCGCTGGTGAGCCTGGTCGTGGTGCCGCTCACGCTGTTCGGCGCAGTGCTGCCGCCGTATTTCAGCATTTGGGGCGCACCGCTGTGGCTGGCGCATACCGTAATGGCCTGGACGATGTCATTGCTGGAATGGCTGAACAGTCTGCCGCAGGCCGTATGGACGCAGCACGCACCGCCGGCATGGAGCATCACGGCCGGCATGCTGGGTGCGGCGATAATCCTGTTGCCGCGCGGTTTCCCGGCGCGCTGGCTGGGATTTGCAATGATGCTGCCGATGTTCCTCAACGCGCCGCCGGAACCTGCGGAGGGCAGTCTGCGCCTGATCATTTTCGATGTCGGGCAAGGCCTTGCGGTCGCCGCGCAAACCCGGCATCACGCGCTGCTGTACGATGCGGGACCGGATTTCAGCGGCGGCGCGGACAGCGGCAACCGCATCCTGATCCCGTCGCTGCGCGCGATGGGCATCCGCAAACTGGACGGCCTAATACTCACGCACGACGATACCGATCACACCGGCGGCGCAGCCTCCGTCATGCAAGCGATGCCGATAGACTGGCTGTCCTCTTCACTGCCGGAGGGGCATCCGCTATTGCAGACATTGACGGATACACGGCGCTGCATGGACGGGCAAACCTGGCAATGGGACGGCGTGCTGTTCGAGATCCTGCATCCGGACCAAGCCAGTTATGCGCTGGCGAATATCAGCGACAACGACCGGGGCTGCGTGATGCGCATCAGCATAGCAGACCAGCATATCCTGTTGACTGCCGATATCGAGAAAGCTTCCGAAAGCGAACTGCTCGGGGAACACAACGATGAACTGCCGGCGGCATTGCTGGTCGTGCCTCACCACGGCAGCATGACCTCTTCCACGCAAGAATTTGTTGCCGCAGTGCGGCCCCACTATGCAGTATTCAGCGTTGGTTATCGAAACCGTTTCGGCCATCCGAAACTGAAAATTGTGCAGCGTTACAGCGACAGCGGCGCGGGAGTTTTGCGTTCGGATGAAGACGGCGCGATTCTGGTCGAGATGAATGCCAAGGGGTTACAGGTGGAACGATACCGCAAGACGCATGGACATTATTGGACGCATTTCGCTCTGGATTGAAATGAGAGCTGCAGCGCTATAATAGTACCGGCCAAAATATCTCAAACAAATCGATTCATGCTGCCCGTGCTCTATTCCTTCCGGCGTTGCCCCTATGCGATACGCGCGCGCCTTGCGCTTTATGCGAGCGGTATTGCGGTCGAATTGCGCGAGGTGTCATTGCGCGACAAGCCGGCGAGTATGCTGGCGGCTTCTCCCAAAGGCAGCGTTCCGGTGCTGGTATTGCCGGACGAACAGGTGATCGATGAAAGCTGGAGCATCATGCAATGGGCGTTGCACCGTCATGACCCCGATGGCTGGCTGGGGAAAAACGAGGGCCACGTCGATGCGGCAACCCGTTTGATCAGCGAAAACGACACCACATTCAAATACCATCTGGATCGTTACAAATACCCCGAGCGTTATCCGGAATATCCGCAATCCCGTTACCGGTCCAAAGCCGAGGCATTTTTGCTGAAGCTGGAAAGCCGGCTGGGTGCGTCGCACTTCCTGCTCGATGAAAAATTGTCCGTTGCCGATATTGCGATTTTCCCGTTTGTCCGCCAGTTTGCCGGGGTGGACAAGGACTGGTTTGCGCTGGCGCCCTATCCCAGACTGCAGCGCTGGTTGAAGGAGTTTATCGATTCGGAAAGCCTTGTTGCAGTAATGGAAAAATACTCCGTTTGGCATCCTGGTGATCCACCCGTTATCATGTCGCACAAAATCAACCTCAAAGAGTGAATTTCACCATGCTTCCTTCAATGCCAAACCTGATTATTTCCACCATTGTGTTCTTCATCGCCGCCTGGTTTGCCAACCGTTATCTGAATGAGCAGGGAATACCCAAGGGTATGACGCGAGGCATACTGGTATTTGCAGTCGCCTCACTGGTGTCGTGGGGTGCCGGGGATGCAGTTGACTGGGCGCAGGTCAAAATCGAGGGCCCGCAAGCTGCCACACAAACTTCGGCTGATTTGTCACAGCTCCTCAAGGCAGCGGGTCAACAGCAGCCCTGAGTTGTTTGAGCGAAGCCGCAACGATAGACAAAAACAATTCTGAAGGAAGATGATGATTATGAAACAAACCAATGCGATTCTAATGCTGGCGATAACCGGTCTGGCTGGCCTGGCTTTCGCATCCCAGGCTTGCGCGTCCGGCTCGGCAAATAAAAGCCAGTCTGTTGTCAGCGTGGGTGTTTACGCCCGGCACGTCGGCGACAAGATCGCCTACCACTATCGCGTGACCAATAACAGCCAGCAGAATATTACCGCCGTCACGATCGGGCGCGACAACCAGAATGATGGAAATCCCAACAACGATGTCAATGAACTGCATGATCTCCCGTCGGGGTGGACTGCCAAGTTGGGCATACCTACGACAAGTTCGAACTCGCCGACAGGGTGGCGTGTCAGCGTGATCGCGCCCGAGGAAAATGTCGCCCATGCCATAGCCTGGGAAGCCATGAATGACCGCTCACCCCAGATTCTTGCCGGCCAGACCATGAACAAGATGAGTGTTTCGCTGGATAAGCCGGACAACAGTTATCTGAGCGGTCATGCACTGGTTACTTTCAGCGACGGAAACCCCGTCAATCTCACCGTTCCGGTCGACCGGCTCGACAACACCCCACCCAGCCTCACGGTAATTTTGAGTCCCGACACGCTGGTATCGCAAAGCAACAAACTTGTGGCCATCAAAGCGTCGTTCATATTAAATGACGATTACGACCGCATGCCCGCAATAAAACTCGAGTCCATCACCGCCAACGAACCTTTGGCGGCCAACGATATCCGCGACGCGAGTTATGGTCTTGATGACCGGTATTTCAAACTTCTCGCCGCAAGCAAAAGCACGGGGGGGCGGATATACACTGTGACCTATTCGGCAACCGATGCCTCCGGCAACCAGAGGATTGCGTCAGCCACGGTGGCGGTGACAATGCCGGCGGCAGTTTCCCCGTCAGGAACGACATCTGCCACACCCGATGGCCGATACTAAAAAGCGGATAGAAGCAAAAAGCTGTTCAAACCGGACACTCGGCATGCCAGCGGTAACATCCGGTAACGATGTTGCTTTCATTTTTTCTTGTGCTCATGTATCGTTCCGCCCGCTCCAAATTGCAACTTCAAAGCAATAGCGGGGTCCAATTCGATGTTTTTTCGATGCCGATTCGAATGCAGCAGAGTACATTGAAAACCGGTTGCACCGTTTTCGCATATACCGCAATGGAATAAATCACCTTCAAGGAATTCAAAAGTGAAAAAATTGTTTTACATGGCAATCGTTGCAATGGTGACGCCCCTGCTCAGCGGGTGCCCCGCCAGCAAGGGTTCAAGCGCCCCTCCGCCATCGAATTTCTCCGCCATTGCGGGTGACGGCAGAGTCACGGTCACATGGACCCCCACCCCCGGTGTCGATTACTGGATTTTTTCTGCAACGGACCCCGGCCTCACCGGATTGAATTGGTCTGGCTTGGCCCATGCAAATGCACAAGTCAACGCTGCGACACCATTGTACATGTGCGGTTTGCTTGACGACTTGCCGTATTATTTTGCCAGCAATGGTCGCACAAATGGCGGTCCCGGCGGCACGAGCAGCCCAACAATCAACGCGACACCCTACAATGCCAGTACCCACTGGACGCTCAACCCCACGCCCATAGCCGAAATTGTGAACAATGCGGTTGTCAACCCTGATATTTCGGGTTTGGCGTATGCCAGCCTGACGACCTGCGGGAATAATGCAGCGATCAGCGCCACCGGCATGTTTGCTGCCGTTGGCTCAGGTGGCGCAATTTTTACCAGCAACGACGGGATATCATGGGGTCCCGCCCTCTCGCCAACATCGTCCAACCTCAATGCGGTGACCGGCTACGCCGCGAACCAGAACAACGCGCTCAATCCGGCATTGCGCTGGATGGCAGTTGGCGATGCGGGCACCGTCGTCTACTTTGACGGCAGCGTTTGGGTTCTTGCGAATACCTACTACGCGAATTCCACCCTTGCTGCCGCAAATCCGGGCAATTCCACATTACGCTCCATAACGCAGGTAGGAGGAACATTTTACGCGGTAGGCGACGCGGGAACGATAATATCCAGTCCCGATGCAATCAACTGGACGATACATAACTCTCCTCCGGTTACGTCCAATAATCTCAACGGTGTGACATATGGCGGCGGTATCTTTGTAGCAGTGGGAGAGCAACGGCACACTATTGACCAGCGGCGATGGCAACACCTGGGCGGTCCAAACGCCGTCACCTGCGATTCCGTCAGGTGTCAACCTGCAGAAAGTGGCTGCCTACGTCAGCATCTACGGCTATATCTATGTAGCGGTGGGCGATGGCGGCACGATCGTGACCAGCGACAGCTTCCATGGAACCAACCTATGGACGGCGCAAACCCTGCCGGGCTCGCCCAATCTGGTCGGGATAACAGTGGAAGCGCGGGCGGTGGAAACGAATGGAAATTGGGGCACCATTCCAGCACCAGATCCCAAGCTGGGATTCATTTCATCGGCTCAGTTCGTGGCCACAGACAGCAACGGCAATGCCTACACCAGCATCAATGGCTACGATTGGTCCGCCGCGATACCCACCGGAGCAACCGGCCTGAATGCGCTGACCAGCAGCGGTTTCGGATATGTCGTCACGGGAAACAGCGGCGTGTCTGCAACTGCCTTCTGACATTGACCGGAAACTGTTCGCTGCAGCGGGTTGAATTGTCTTTCCGGTACAGAACTTAATGACAGGCCCTGCGTTATGCTGAACCTGACGATTTCCACTATCGTATTTCTTGTGGCCGCATGGTTTCTCAACAATTATCTGGACGCACAGGGAATACCCAAAGGCATCACGCGCGGCGTGATGATAGTGGTGCTCGCATCCCTGATGTCGTGGGGAGTGGGCTGGACGGTAGACTGGGCCCAGACCGAGATTGAAGGTCCCCAAGCTATGGTGCAGCCTCCGGGCGGTTTGTCCGAATTGCAGAAAACAGCCGGCCAGGATCAACCGTAAGCCGGGGTGGCCGGGAAATAACTCAATGTGACAGACCCGGGAACAA
This sequence comes from uncultured beta proteobacterium, assembly GCA_963757485.1. GTDB lineage: Bacteria > Pseudomonadota > Gammaproteobacteria > Burkholderiales > Gallionellaceae > Gallionella. The sequence continues at coordinate 3,443 of CAVWTZ010000152.1, read as the reverse complement.
CTCCAGCATCCCGTCCGCCATCAGTTGCACCGCCATGGCGGCGAGTATCAAGCCCATCACCCGTGTGCCGATGTTCAGCCCACCCGTGCCCAGACGTTCGCCTATCGGCTCTGCCAGCCGCAACACCATCCAGACGATCGCCGCCACTCCCGCGATCCCCAGACAGAACGCCAGCTTGCCAGACCAATTACCCGCTTGGTGGGCATCGACAATCGCCAGACTGATCGCACCCGGTCCGGCCAGCAGCGGGATCGCCAGCGGCACAACGGCAATGTCGTTCTTGGTCTCGGCTTCGGCCTGCTCAGCATCGGTGTGCTTGGCCGAACTGGTTATCGCGCTAAACATCGCGATGGCAATGATCAGCACCAGCAGTCCGCCGGCAATACGGAATGCCGGGATGCCGATACCGAAGAACGACAGCAAACCATCCCCCGCCCAGACCGCCAGCATGAGGATCACCGCCACTGCAACGGAAGTTTTGAAGGCAGTGCGGCGCATTTCATCCGGGCGGCGATCCGCCATCAGGCTGAGATATATGGGAATGACCCCGAGCGGATTCAAAATGGCGAAAATGCCCACCAGATATTTTATTTGCTCGGTCCAAACAGGGGTCAGCGTCATGGCATTCTATTTCAGAAAAAACTGTCCGGCTTCTTCGATCATGTTACTGCCGCTTCCAGGTCGGTTGCGGCCCGGTCAACTGATTTATCGCCATCTACGGAGTAATACATCGGCATTTTCTTTGTTTTGTTGGTAACGACGGTCAAGGGTAGGACAGCGCGGCGGCATTGTCCAGCGGATACTTTTTCGCACTTGCCTTGGGCTATTGCTGTGCTACTCTAGCCCCATGAAAAACCTTTACCGAAACCTTGGCGTACTTCTGGTCGCCGCCTGGGTCGGCGGCCTGTGGGGTGTCGGCTATCTTGCCGTGCCTGTATTGTTCTACGCACAGCCGGACAGGCAACTGGCGGGAATGCTGGCCGGACAGATGTTCACGCTGCTGAACTATCTTGGCCTGGTCTGCGCATTGTACCTGCTGGTATGGCAAATCAGCCTGTCAGGCCGCGCGTCGTTCCGCCATGCCCTGTTCCGCATAGTCGTGGCGATGTGGCTGATCACGATGGTGTTGCAGTTCGGCATCCAGCCGGTCATGGCCGGCCTCAAGCTGCAGGCCTTGCCGCTGGATGTAATGCACAGCACATTTGCAGACCGGTTCAAAATGTTGCACGGTGTGTCCAGCATCTTCTACCTGATACAAAGCCTGCTCGGGATGTTTCTGGTCATAAGGATAGCCAAGCCGGATAACAGATAGAACAAGAGCCGCATCAGCGGCTCTTTATATATTTCCCTGTCCTATATTTCCTTGTCTACGGCCCGGTTATGCTTTCAGCGCAACCAAAACTTCTTCCAGCATTTTCTTGGCATCGCCGAACAACATGCGGTTGTTCTCCTTGTAGAACAGCGGATTCTCCACACCCGCATAGCCGGTAGCCATGCTGCGCTTCATCATGATAGAGGTCTTGGCCTTCCAGACTTCCAACACCGGCATGCCGGCAAGCGGGCTGCCGGGTACTTCCTGCGCAGCCGGGTTTACGATGTCGTTGGCACCTATCACCATGGCAACATCGGTGTCCGGAAAGTCCTTATTGATTTCATCCATCTCCATCACGATGTCGTAAGGCACCTTGGCTTCGGCCAGCAACACGTTCATGTGGCCAGGCATGCGGCCGGCAACCGGATGGATGCCGAAGCGCACGTTCACGCCTTTCTCGCGCAGCAGTTTGGTGATTTCGTAGACAGCGTGCTGGGCTTGGGCTACGGCCATGCCGTATCCCGGCACGATGATCACGTTCTTGGCTTCGCGCAGCAGCTCTGCCGTCTCTGCTGCACTGATGGCGACCACTTCGCCCGCCGGTTGCGCATCGCCGCCGGCCTTGGCCGGCTTGCCGCCTCCGCTACCGAAGCCGCCCGCAATGACGCTGATAAAGTTGCGGTTCATCGCGCGGCACATGATGTAGGAAAGAATGGCACCGCTGGATCCCACCAGCGCGCCGGTGACGATCAACAGGTCGTTGTTCAACATGAATCCGGTTGCCGCGGCCGCCCAGCCAGAGTAACTGTTCAGCATGGAGATCACCACCGGCATGTCGGCGCCGCCGATGGCCATCACCATATGAACGCCAAACAGCAAGGCGATTACCGTCATCACGGTCAGGCCTGTCATGCCCGAACTGATCGTTTCAGCATGCAGGAACTGCCAGCCGAACACGATAACGACCAACAGGCCCAACAGATTCATGAAGTGACGTCCCGGCAGCAACAGCGGCTTGCCGCCGATCTTGCCCGACAGTTTTCCGAACGCAATGAGGGAACCGGAGAAGGTCACTGCGCCGATCAGGATGCCAAGATAGACTTCGATCTCGTGGATCGCCTTTTCGGCACTGGACAAATGCAGTGCCGCCATCGGGTCGATGTAATTGGCGTAGCCGATCAGACAGGCAGCGAGACCGACCAGGCTGTGCATCAACGCGACCAGTTCCGGCATCTGCGTCATTTGCACCTTGCGCGCGGCATAGAGTCCGACGCTGCCTCCCACCACCATTGCGGCTATGATCCACGGAATGCCGGCCATCGAAACTCGTGGGCCGAACACCGTCGCCAGTACCGCAATCGTCATACCTATCATGCCGTACAGATTGCCGCGCCGCGAAGATTCGGGATTGGACAATCCTCCCAGGCTGAGGATAAAAAGAATGGTCGCGCCAATATATGAAACCGTTGCCAAACTTGCTGCCCGGCCGTCGCTCGATTTCATGACGACTACCGGTTCGCCGTCCGGGTTCGTCACCACGAAGGTGAGTTTGAAGTCGTCTCCGTTTCGCGAGACCAGCTCCCTGATGCCCGCAATCGTGGCCCGATAGATCGCGAGCGGTCCGATGCGGCTACGAGGCTTGCGACCGACCTGCGCAGAGCTTGCTCTCGCGCCACAGCTTGCCCGTACACCCGCACGAGACCCGTCATCCTGGTGATCACCGAGAGGAACATGAGCCCGGCGACCACGGCGATGACTGGCGCGTCGACGGTATCGCCTCGCAAGGTCTTCGCGAGCAGAACGGCCGGTGCGATGAGCGAGATCCAGTGCCGCCTCGTCCGGGAGCGGCTGGTACGCAGCGGCGCAACTGACCTCGGCTGAGACAATGCCTGCATCGACGGGTGCAATGCCGCCGCGCCGAAGAGCACGTAGAAGATGATCGAGCCAAGATCGACAACGTTGCCGTCGTGCCAATTCCAGCCCACGTGCAGTTGGCCCAGCTCGTACAGTGAGTCAGAGACAAGCGTTCCCAGTGTCCCTATCGCCAGCAACCGTCCGGCAGTGTGGCGAATGGCGCCGGCGCTCCAAAGTTGCGCCAACGCTGCCAGAACGGGGACGTCCCGAGTTGGCG
>CAVWTZ010000151.1:0-3398 GCA_963757485.1 uncultured beta proteobacterium | reverse complement strand
ATAGGCCACCTTGCCGTACAGGTCATATTTGTCGATCGCCAGCAGGATGTTGTTGAGTACCGATCCCGTGCCGCTCTCCATGTCCTGGATGTCGTCACGGTTGCCCGCCACGATCACCAGGTTCGCGGCCTCCTGCAATTCGGGCGAACCGCCATAGGCTTCGACCAATGCAACAATGTTCTTTCTGGGGTCGGGACGCGACAGCGCCAGAATGATCGGCTTGTTGGGATTTTTTAGGAAGCGCTTGAGCTCATTCGCGATATCGCTGCTTTTTTCGTTGCCCTGCGGCGGAAAGAATTTCTCCAGGTCGGTTCCGGGTGGAATCACCCGCATGCGTTCCGGTTGATAGAAGTCATAAAGGCCGTATTGCTGCTCGATTTCGTGCCTGGTGCTGGTAATGACCCGTTCCGCGACGCCCAGTGTTGTTTCTTCCGCCTCGATGCGGCGGGAGATGTTGTAGGTGGTTTCGATCTCGCTGCGCTTTACGCCGCTGGCCAGCAACCGCTTGCGCTTGCTGCGCCCCAGCGAATGCCCGGTATGCACCAGCGGAACGCCCAGCTGGTGCGAAAGCCGCGATCCCACATAGCCCGCATCTGCATAATGGCTGTGGATAATATCCGGGATACGCCCGTTGCTTTTGATCCACGCGAGCGAATTGTCGGAAAAGTTCTCCAAGCTATCCCAGAGCGTCTCTTTGCTGAGGTACTTCTGTTCCCCGCATTCGATCCGCACGATGCTGGCCTTTTCCGACAGCGCCTCTACCGGCTCGGCATAATCGGGACTGACCTGGCTGTCGATAACCCGCCTCGTCAGCAACACCACTTTTTCCACATCGTCGCGTTCGCCCAGCGCGCGGGCAAGTTCCACGACGTATTTGGTCTGCCCGCCGGTATCCGCGTCGCGTCCCAGCTCCAGATCGCGGCCGCGGATCAGTCCGTGCACGCTGATCAACACGATGTACAGGGGCTTTTGCGGGTTGGAATGACGTGTTGTCATATTTCCCATTCATGGATGAATGGCTCGTAGAAATCGGCATGGTCCGGAATGGCCCCGCGTATCCCGCAGATTGCCGCGGCGAATCGATTGGCCCGTTCCAGCATCCTGATCGCGGGCCATTTCAACAATTCTCCCAATATGCAAACGGCCGCAAACCCGTCTCCCGCGCCAACCGTGTCGATCGGCATGGTGATCCGGTTCTGTACACAGGAGTCCACTCTTTTGCCCTTGCGGTTGAGCTGCCATGCACCCTCTTCCCCGCAGGTTACCAGCATCTGTTCCAGATCAAACCGGCTCATCAATTCCCGGGCCTGGCCTTGCGGCTCGCTTGCCGGCAATCCCAGCATGTCTGTCAATATCACCAGCTCGTCGGAATTCAACTTGACGATATCGGCAAATTGCAGGGACTGCCTTATGGTTTTTTCTTCGTACCAGGGAGCGCGCAGGTTGAGATCGAGGAATTTTGCCTTTCGCGTGCTGCGCAACAGGGTTTTCAAGGCACGCTTCGAAATTTCGCTTCGCTGCGCCAGGGTGCCGAAATAGACCAGTTTGGGATGAACCGAAAGTGCGGTCATGCGGACGATTGCCGGATGTATGAAATCGTATGCTTGCGCCGGCAGAATTTCGAAGCTATGCCCGCCTTCCTGTATATGCACTTGAACACGGCCGGTGGGATGGTTGTTGCCGCACTGCACCCCCAGCGGGTCCATTTCAAGCCGTGCCATCGCGTCGAGCACTTCGTCGGCCAGTGAGTCATGGCCCACGCGGGTGATCAGCAGCGGGTTCTGCCCGAATGCCTTGAGATGCCGTGCCACATTGAACGGCGCGCCTCCCAAAACAGTCCGATCCGCAAAAATATCCGCCAGCACCTCACCGAATAATACGACCGTACCTTTTTGGTTGGTGCCGGGGGACGGCAATACCGACTGTCCTTGATAAATATGGTGTGTCATCGTGTTGGTTTGGCTCTCTTCAATTTGCGGACACTTCTCACGAAGGCATTTCTGTGAAAAGCTGCAACGATTATTTGGCAATTCAAGCTGGCCAGCGCGGGCAGTCATGCAATTCGCCGGCCTGATTTCCGAACTTCAGACCATGGTCTGAAAATCGGATACTCGCAACAAGCAGATATGTCTTGCCTTGCGTCGAATTGAATTTACGACAATTCATTTGTGATAAATATAATTTATGCAAACAGGTAATGCAAGCTTTATAATCCCGAAAAATCAACCAAACAGCGCCAGAAACCGCGAGGGACTTACCTTGAGCATATCCAGCAAAAAGCAGCTTTCACTTAATGTGCTAAAACAATTTCGCATCATTTACGGTTCGGTACGCCAGCATTTTCGCGAAGTTGAGCAGTCCTGCGGAGTTACCGGTTCACAGCTCTGGATCATGCAGGAAGTCGCAAACACCCCCGGTATCGGCGTATCGGATCTTGCTGAAAGACTTTCAATTCATCAATCCACCTGCAGCCAGCTTGTTGAAAAGTTGGTGGCACGCAAGCTGGTTGTCAAGGAACGCAGCAGGGAAGATCAGCGGCGCGTCGGACTACGCCTGACAGATGAGGCCGCCAAACTGATAAATATGGCGCCCAGCCCAGCCCATGGCGTGTTGCCCGAAGCATTATGGGCACTGCCCGCGGAAACCATCCAGACCTTGAATTCGTCGCTGGAAAAGGTGATCGAACAACTGCAGATCAGGGACGACAAACTGGCCGAGAAGCCCTTGTCGGATTTGTGAACCCGGCTGCGCATTTCAAATTTCCTGCGCGGCTTGCGCAAAAACTGCATTCCCCGGACGGCATCTTCCCTGGCTTGCCGATAAGGTCAAATACCGACGATGTTCCTCGTTATTGCGCGGCCTTCAGGCCGGTATTGTGGGCGCTTCAGGATTTCATGGCGCCTGCTGCTGGATGCGCTGGCGATAGCTGGCGGTCTTCGCGTAACCCGCGATGTCGAGATCGCTGTTCCACTGCGATTCCTGGAACCCATTGATAAAGGTGGTACCCACCTGCAGCACTGGAACAAACGCGTCCAGTCCGGAAAGCTGCTTGAAGGCCGCTATGTCCACGCTGGTTTTCAATACTTTTTCGGTGAACGGGATACCGCGCCGGTTCAACAGGCTGTGCGCCTGGTTGCAGACCTCGTCGCAGGCGCTGCCTACGTAAAGGGTAACCGGAAAATTCTGCTGCGCGATGCGCGTTTCATAGGGCAGATCGTCAGGCTGCGAAGGACCGCCTGAGGTTTTGATGTTCTGGACATCGATCGCATTTGGCGGAGGAATATCGCCGTAATATACCCTTCCGGCGCTGTCCACCCAGCGGAACAGGTCGCCTGCTTGCGCCTGTGCAGTCATGATCGCGAGACACCCCAACAACATCACGCGCATCATCTTGTACC
>CAVWTZ010000150.1:0-14641 GCA_963757485.1 uncultured beta proteobacterium | reverse complement strand
AGCGGACCGATAGCGTGTCCTCGGGAGTCTGAAAAGCGCAGATCACTTCAAAAAGACGGCTGTGATCGCGGAAATGCTCATACATTGGATAGGAGAACAACGTCCATTGACCGGATTGGAAGATGGCATCCGTGGGCGAGGAGGGCTCGTTGATCGACATTGATTCGCGTGGATTATCGGCGAATGAAACCAGCCGCGCCGGCTCGCGGACCGGGAGATACCTGAGCATTACGGCATCGAGAAGAGTGAAGATGGCTGTATTTGCTCCGATGCCAAGGGCAAGCGTGACGACGGCAACGACGGCGAGGTCGCGGTGGTCACCAAGCCGTTTGCCTATGAAGGCAACCGGATGCGTTTTGCCAAAGCCGGTATCGAGGCACTGACGGAATATGTCGATTCCCTGATCATCGTGCCCAATGCAAAATTGATGGAAGTGCTGGGCAATGATGTTACCGTTCCGGAGGCTTTCAAGGCCGCCAATGGCGTGTTGCAGGGTGCGGTGGCAGGTATCGCCGAGGTGATCAACGTGCCCGGATTGATCAATGTCGACTTCGCCGACGTGCGTACCGTGATGTCCGAGAACGGCATGGCGATGATGGGTTCGGCGGTCGCTTCGGGTTCGGATCGCGCACGGGTCGCGGCCGAGCGCGCGATTGCCAGCCCGTTGCTGGAAGATGTCGACATGTCCGGTGCGCGCGGCGTGCTGGTGAATATCACATCTTCAAACCAGCTGAAGCTGAAGGAAATCGACGATGTGATGGAATGCGTGCAGTTTGCCGCGGAAGAGGCAACCGTCATTGTCGGCTCCGTGTTCGATGAAACCATGGGCGACGAAATGCGTGTGACAGTCGTGGCCACCGGCCTCGGCGCGCCGCAAACGCGCAAGCAGGCCAAGCCTGAAATGGTCTACCAGAACCAGGACTACCAGCGCACCGGCACCCATGACGATGCAGTCGCCAACGTGAATTACGGCGAGCTGGAAACGCCAACCATCATGAGAAGCGGGCGCAGGGCAGCAGTGGATGCGATGGAAAAATCAGGCGTGGATACTTATGATATCCCGTCATTCCTGCGCAAACAGGCAGATTGATACGGGAATGCACCCTCATGGCGGAGTCGGGCAAGATGTATCCAGCCCGGGGTCGAACGGAATTGATACTGTTTTTGTCATATTTTTTTTGTCATATTTGAAGTTGCGGCCGCTACGCTCAGGTACGAGTCTTGCTTATGAACTGTGTTAAAATAGATGGTGTTTTCAGTGAAATAAATCAGCGATGGTCAAACAGCGCACCTTGAAGAATTCCGTCAGTGTGACGGGAGTTGGCTTGCACAGCGGCGAGAAAGTTACGCTCGGCTTGCGCCCGGCACCGGTCAATACCGGTATCGTGTTTCGCCGCGTGGATGTAAAGCCGGTCAGGGAAATATGCGCACGCGCCGATCTGGTGCACGACACACGTTTGTCGACCTGCATGGAACAGGGCGGTGTGCGTGTCGCCACCATCGAGCACCTGATGTCGGCATTGGCCGGTTTGGGTGTGGACAACGCATATGTCGATCTGGACAGTGCGGAGGTGCCGATCATGGACGGCAGCGCAGGGACATTCGTGTTTCTGCTTCAATCCGCAGGCATTGTTGAACAATCCGCTGCCAAAAAATTCATACGCATCAAAAAGACTGTTGAAATAAAGCAGGGCGACAAATGGGTGCGCTTCGAACCGCACCAAGGCTACAAGCTGACCTTTACCATCGATTTTTCACACCCCGTGTTCGCCAATACCAGACAGCACGTCACGGTCGATCTGGGCGAGGAATCCTATGTGCGCGACATCAGCCGGGCGCGCACCTTCGGATTCATGCAGGATGTCGAGTACATGCGCGCGCAGGGTCTGGCGCTGGGCGGCAGTCTGGACAATGCCATCGTGATGGATGATTACCGCGTGCTGAATGCGGATGGATTGCGTTTTGAGGACGAATTCGTCAAGCACAAGGTGCTGGATGCGATCGGCGATCTTTACCTGCTGGGACATCCGCTGATCGGCGCATTCTCCGGATACAAATCCGGCCATGCCTTGAATAATGCCCTGGTGCGCGAACTGCTTGCCGATGAACAGGCCTGGGAATACATTACCTTCGACAGCGTGGAAGAAGCCCCGGCGTTCCTGCGCCTGCAGCTGCAGGCGGTATAAACCCGCATGAACGCGGCGCTGTCATGCTGATCCGTTTGATCATCATGCTGGTGGTATTGCTGCTGGCCCTCAGCGGCGTGATGTACTTCGTTACGCGCAATCGCCGCTATCTTGAATTTGCCTGGCAAACGATGCGCTTCACGGTGCTGCTGCTGTTGATATTCGCACTGCTGTTTCTGCTTGAGCGCTATGTGCTGGTGGGCTGGCTGGGGATTCTATAAAAAGAGCCTCAAAAATCCAGATTTCATCCCGATTGATGAACTCCTAGCCATTCGACTAAGCTGTCAAACAACGACAGCCAAGTCGCTGGTCATGCTGCGTTGCGTGAAAAATTTCTTGCTTGCATATGGCACATATGCGGCGCTGCGAAGCGGGGTAAGCAGGCAATCCGCGTAGCGGATGCTCGCAAATTTTTCCCGCGCCTTGCATTTGGGCGAAGTCTGAATTATTGAGGCCCTTTGGGTTGTTGCCCAAGTGGAGAAGGGAGTTTGCGAAGATGTTTGTGTTAGCTTTTCATTTTCGCCATCTTCTCCAGCGCAAACTTGAGCGGCGAGTCGTCGAGGCTGCTGCTGAGTTGATTGAGTGCATTCTGCGCTGTTTTGCTCAGCTTGTGCGCAGCCGGCTTGGGTTGGAGACGGTCGAAGGAAACTTGCACCTTGACGCGTATTCCGCTAACCTCGCAACCCCTGCTCTGCATAGCAGCCGCCAGCTGGGGTGCCAGTTGGCGCAATTTTGCGGCGACAGCGGCATTTGCAACGGCGATGCTGAGCGTGCCGAGTTGCAGGCCCAGAACCTGGACATGGCTGGCTTGCGCAAGTTCACGCGGGGCGACACTGATAAAATGGCGTTGCAGGGCCGATAAAGCCTGCGCTTTGGCCAGTAGCGGACGAAGTTCATGACTTCCGTCCAGCAATGTTTTCAGGTGTTGTGCCACTAATTTTTCGAATACTTGAGTATGGGGTGAGGCATGAATATTATTCTAGTTTCCAACCGTCTGGCAAAAACGCGCACCATTTCACTGGGGGGCATGCAGATCACGCTGTTGCTGCTGCTGTTTTCCCTGTTGATGCTTGGCGCTGCGTTTACCCTGCAATATGCGCTGGTTCGTTTTGCTCCGGAGGGATTGAGTGACGAGATACGCGCATTATTGTCCGAGGTACGCAACGAAGAACAGCTTAAGCAGCAGTCGTATCTGCAGAACAGTCTGGATGCCATGGCGATAAGGGTAGGGCAGATGCAGGCGCAAGTACAGCGCCTGGATGCACTTGGTGCCCGTTTGACCAAGCTGGCCGGCATGAAACCGGGAGAATTCCAGTTTTCCGAGCCGCCGGCTATGGGCGGACCGCTGGTGACTTCTCCCGAGAAGAAACTGTCGGAGAACGGTTTGAAAGAGCAGCTGGACAGATTGGGCCATGTGGTCAACGATCGCAGCGACAAACTCACCGCCCTTGAAACCATGCTGCTGCAAAACCAGTTGAGCCGCAGGTTGCTGCCCACCATGCCGCCTGTGCACAGCGGGTACTATTCGTCGAATTTCGGCTGGCGCATCGACCCGTTCACCGGACAAATGGCGATGCACGAAGGCGTCGATTTTGTCGCGAATGCGGGGACGCCGATTTATGCTTCGGCCGGCGGGGTGGTGGACTATGCGGGCATGGATTCCTCGTATGGTAATATGGTCGAGATCGATCACGGCAATGATATTGTTACACGCTATGCGCATGCTTCGAAAGTGCTGGTCAAGGTCGGTCAGGTCGTGCGCCGTGGCCAGGAGATCGCAGAAGTGGGAAGCACCGGCCGCTCTACCGGCAATCACCTGCACTTTGAAGTACGTTATAAGGGTGTCGCTCAAAATCCTGTGCGCTTTTTGCAAAAACCCGCCGGTTAACATCGATGGATATTGGTGAGGGTGAGGTGATAGATCGCCTCACCCTCTATTATTTGTAGTCGAGAAAATAAAAATATGATTTCCAAAGTACTGAAAAGTGTCTTCGGCAGCCGCAATGATCGCTTGCTCAAGCAATACCGCGCTACTGTGCAAACCATCAACAAGCTTGAAGCCGAAACCGGCCAGTTGAGCGATGAGGCAATACGCCAGAAAACCGGCAGTTTCAGGCAGCGTTTCGCGCAGGGCGAGTCGCTTGACGCACTTTTGCCGGAGGCGTTTGCGGTGGTGCGCGAGGCAAGTACCCGTGTGCTGGGGATGCGCCACTACGACGTCCAGCTGATCGGCGGGATGGTTTTGCATTACGGCAAGATCGCAGAGATGCGCACCGGTGAAGGCAAAACCCTGATGGCGACTTTGCCGGTTTATTTGAATGCGATTTCAGGCAAGGGCGTCCATGTCGTTACCGTGAATGATTATCTGGCCAGCCGCGACGCGGAATGGATGGGCAGGGTGTACCGGTTTCTGGGCTTGTCGGTCGGCGTGATCCTGTCGCAAATGGAGTCATCCGACAAGCAGGCGGCTTACGCCTCCGATGTTACCTATGGAACCAACAACGAATTCGGCTTCGATTATCTGCGCGACAACATGGCGACGCAGGTAAGCGAACGCTTCCAGCGTCCGCTCAACTATGCCATCGTGGACGAGGTGGATTCGATCCTGATCGACGAGGCGCGCACGCCGCTGATCATATCCGGGCAGGCCGAAGACAACATCGATATTTATGTGCGTATCGACAAGCTGGCGCCGCAGCTGGTGCGCAAGGCAGGCGGGCCCGACGAAGAAGGTCCGGGCGATTACAGCGTGGACGAAAAAAACAACCAGATACTGCTGACCGAGTCCGGTCACGAGCACGCTGAACAGATACTCACCCGGGCAGGATTGCTGCCCGAGGGCGGCAGCCTGTATGACACGGCAAACATCACCCTGATTCACCATTTATATGCGGCATTGCGCGCGCACAACCTGTATCACCGCGATCAGCAATATGTGGTGCAAGACGGTGAAGTGGTGATTGTGGATGAATTCACCGGCCGCCTGATGGCCGGGCGGCGCTGGTCGGACGGCCTGCATCAGGCGGTGGAGGCCAAAGAGGGCGTGACCATCCAGAAGGAGAACCAGACGCTGGCCTCGATCACGTTCCAGAATTATTTCCGCATGTACGACAAACTGGCCGGCATGACCGGCACGGCGGATACCGAGGCATACGAGTTCCAGCAGATCTATAACCTTGAAACGGTGATCATACCGCCGCATCGCCCGACCATACGCAAGGACATGATGGACAAGGTGTACCTGACTGCCAGGGAAAAATATCACGCGGTGATCGAAGATATCAAGGATTGCCACAAACGCGGACAGCCGGTGCTGGTGGGCACGACCTCGATCGAGAACTCGGAATTGCTGTCGGGTTATCTCGATCGTGACAAGCTTCCCCACCAGGTGCTGAATGCCAAGCAGCATGCGCGCGAGGCGGAAATCATCGCCCAGGCCGGGCGGCCGAAGATGGTGACCATCGCCACCAACATGGCGGGGCGCGGCACGGACATCGTGCTGGGCGGCAATGTCGAGAAACAGGTCGAACTGGTTCGCGAGGATGCCGGCCTGGATGAGGCGTCCAAGACGGAGCAGATCGCGCGGCTGCAGGCCGAATGGCAACATCTGCACCAGCAGGTGCTGGACAGCGGCGGACTGCACATCATCGGTACCGAGCGCCACGAGTCGCGCCGCGTGGACAACCAGTTGCGCGGACGCGCCGGCCGCCAGGGCGATCCGGGATCGAGCCGTTTCTACCTGTCGCTGGAAGATCCGCTGTTGCGCATCTTTGCTTCCGACCGGGTCACCGCGATCATGAACAAATTCAAGCTGCCCGAAGGCGAAGCGATCGAGCATACCTGGGTGACGCGCGCGATCGAAAATGCGCAGCGCAAGGTCGAAGCGCGCAACTTCGACATGCGCAAACAGATCCTTGAATACGACGATGTCGCCAACGACCAGCGCAAGGTGATCTATCAGCAGCGCAGCGAATTGCTGGAAAGCGCGGATATTACCGAAACCATACAGGCGATGCGCGAGGACGTGCTGGAAAGCACCATCAGCCAGTACATTCCGCCGCACTCGATGGAAGAGCAATGGGATGTGCCGGGGCTGGAAAGAAGCCTGGCTGCCGAGTTCCGCCTGGAATTGCCGCTGGAAAAATGGCTGGAAGAGGACCAGCAGTTTAATGAGGCAGCGCTGCGCGCGCGCGTCAGGGACATCGCGCAGCAGCAATACCAGGCGAAGGTAGCAGCGGTGAGCCCCGAGGTCATGCATCATTATGAACGCGCGATGATGCTGCAAAGTCTGGATACGCATTGGCGCGAGCATCTGTCCGCACTGGATCATTTGCGCCAGGGCATTCATTTGCGCGGCTATGCGCAAAAGGACCCGAAGCAGGAATACAAGCGCGAGGCCTTCGCGTTGTTTGCCGCGATGCTGGATACAATCAAGCTCGAGGTGACGCAAATACTGATGACCGTGCAGGTGCGCGGCGAGTCGGATGTCGAGGTGGTGGAAGCTGCTGCTCCTGTGCCGGAGAATGTGCAGTATCATCATGCCGATTACGACGAGGCGCTGGCCGAAGCTGCCGAAAGCCAGCCAACTGGCGAAGAACAAAAGCCGTTCGTGCGCACCGGGCAGAAAGTGGGGCGCAATGATCCGTGCCCCTGCGGTTCGGGCAAGAAATACAAGCAGTGCCACGGCCGGTTGAGCTAATTCTCGAAGGAGCATGAAATGTCTTTGGTGACGGATACGCTGCGCAACTCGACGATCACCGAAGAGCTGAACGATGCTGAAGTCGGGATTCTGGAGAGACTGTTCGAGGTTCAGGACTACGAGTCCGGCGAGAAGATCGTCCAGCCCGGAAATAGCCAGCCGGACAATCTTTACATACTGGCGCATGGCGATATCGAAGTGAGGATAGCAAGCGGCCACGAGGAATCAATCATCCATGTGCTCAAACCGGGCGATCTGGCCGGCATCATCACCTTCGTCGGCGGCGCGGCATCCGATATCAGCGCGACGCTGTATGCGGTCGGCAAAACCAAGGTGCTGAGCATGGCAAGAGCGGATTTTGAAAAGCTGATCAACTCCCACCCGATGATCGTCTACAAGGTGATGCGCGGCGTGGTGCGCAATGTGCACGGCATCGTGCGCTGCGTGAACAGCCAGTCGGCGGAGCTGAGCAACTATATCTATAAAACCCATGGCCGCTATTAGTAGGGTGTTGAAAAACTACTGATGAAACAACTAGCCATCCCACTAAGCAACCTAAAACTGTTGCCAAGTGGTTGGTTATGCGCTCGGCATAACTGCGTTGCTCAAGGGCTCAAAATGGGGGGTCGCGAAGCGGTAAACTCAAATGTAAACTGCATCTGCGACCCGTCACTGGCTAAGCCAGCCGATTGCGGGAGCAGATGCAGCTCGCTCTCCCCGCACCAGCATGCTTCGCAACACCGTGTCAGAGCGGCTGCTTTTTTGCCCTTTCGCGCCTTGTGTTGCCGTCGCTCGCTACGTTTTTCAACGCCCTACCAGGAAGTTTTTTTATGCCAGTCAATCTGACTCAGCCTATTGCCGCACAATTGTTGCCCATAGCGGGCGTTACGCTGGGAATCGCGGCGGCGAATATCAAGCGCGAGAATCGCAAGGACCTGCTGGTCATGCAGTTGTGCGAGGGTGCACGGGTTGCCGGCGTGTTCACGCAGAACCGTTTTTGCGCCGCGCCGGTGATCGTCGCGCGCGAGCATCTGTCACAGCCTGACGGGATACGCGCGCTGCTGGTCAACACCGGCAATGCCAATGCGGGCACCGGCGAGCAGGGCATGAAGGACGCGCGCACCTGCTGCGCGGCGCTTGCGGGCTTGCTGGGCTACAAGGCTGCGCAGATATTGCCGTTCTCCACCGGCGTGATCATGGAGCCGCTGCCTGTCGCAAAGATCGGCGCCGGCCTGCCCGCTGCCGTGGCGAACATGCGTGCCGACAACTGGTATGAGGCTGCCAACGCGATCATGACTACCGACATCGTTGCCAAGGCAGTCTCCAGAGAAGTGATGATAGAAGGCGCGACCGTCACGGTCACCGGCATTGCCAAAGGTTCAGGCATGATCCACCCGAACATGGCGACCATGCTGGGTTATATCGCCACCGATGCGGCAATCGCGCAACCGCTGCTGCAGACGATGGTCAGCCAGGCTGCCAATCGTTCGTTCAATTGCATCACCGTGGATGGCGACACCTCCACCAACGACGCGCTGATGCTGATTGCTACCGGGAAATCCTCTCTGCCCGAAGTGAACTCCGCCGACAGCAAAGCCGGCAAAGCTTTGCAGGCCGCGATCAGCGAGGTCGCGATCCGGCTGGCGCAGGCCATCGTGCGCGACGGCGAGGGCGCAACCAAATTCATCACGGTGCGGATCGAGGGCGGCAGGGATGAAGCGGAATGCAAGCAGATCGGCTACGCGATCGCGCATTCGCCGCTGGTCAAGACTGCATTCTTCGCCTCGGACCCCAACCTCGGGCGCATCCTTGCCGCGATCGGTTATGCGGGCGTGGACGATCTGGATGTCGCGAGGCTTAAGCTGTATCTCGATGAAGTGCTGGTTGCCGAGAACGGCGGACGCGCCGCCAGCTATCGGGAGGAAGACGGCCAGCGCGTGATGCAGCAGAGTGACATCACTATCCGCGTGGCGCTGGGTCGCGGCGCGGCGAATGCCACGCTGTGGACGTGCGACTTCTCTTACGATTACGTGAAAATTAATGCAAGCTACAGAAGCTGATTGTAGTTGGATGCATTTCCAGTATTGCAAAATTAGCCACAGAGATCACAGAGTTCACAGAGAAAAGCTGTGATCTGCTTCCGTTGGTTTTTCTCTGTGGTCTCTGTGTACTCAGTGGCTGAAAGGTTTTGACCGATGGACAAACTAGAGCGCTTTCTCGATCGCGCCGAAAGGCTGATGGAAAAATTCGAGCGCACGCTGCCGAAGTTCGCAACCGGCGGTGCGCCGGACTGGGATGCCGCGCACGCGTTCCGCTGGGAACAGGGCAGGCTGGCGCCGGTATCGCACCCGCATCGCATCGGCCTGACCGACCTGCTCGGCATCGACAGGCAGAAGCAGCTTATCGAACAGAACACCAGGCAGTTCGTGCAGGGCCGGCCGGCCAACAACGTGCTGCTCACCGGATCGCGCGGCACCGGCAAGTCCTCGCTGGTCAAGGCGCTGCTTAACGAATACTCAAAAGACGGGCTGCGCCTGATCGAGGTCGGCAAGCCTGCACTGGGGGACTTGCCGCACATCATCGCGCTGGTCGCCGGCAGGCCGGAAAAGTTTATCCTGTATTGCGACGACCTGTCGTTCAACGCCGAGGAGCCCGGTTACCAGGTGCTGAAGGCCGCGCTCGACGGCTCGCTGGTCGCGTTCTCCGACAACCTGCTTATCTACGCAACTTCAAATCGCCGCCACCTGATGCCGGAATCCATGCAGGACAATCTCGCGACCAAATATGTCGGTGACGAGATTCATCCGGGTGAAAGCGTCGAGGAAAAGATCTCGCTGTCCGAACGCTTCGGCCTGTGGGTGTCGTTCTATCCGTTCTCACAGGATGAATACCTCGCCATCGTTGCGCACTGGTTGAAGCACTTCGGTTTGTCCGGTGAGATGGATGAGGATGCGCGGCAGGCGGCGCTGCAATGGAGCATACAGCGCGGGTCAAGGAGCGGCAGGGTGGGGTGGCAGTTTGCGAGGGATTGGGCAGGACGGCAATCGTAGGGTAGCAGGTATTTTGTGCCCACACAGTTAGAGCAGGCAGTTCCGCCGGACCGTTCCCGGGTGCTATCATGGCCGCATGGCACCTACCGTTTTTCGCGCGCACGGATTTCGCTTCTTTTTCTTCTCTCGTGAAGAACCTCGGCTGCATGTGCATGCCAATCATGCCGAGGGGGAAGCCAAATTCTGGATCGAGCCGCAAATCGCGCTTGCGCAGAACATCGGCCTGAGCGCAAAGACGCTACGACAAGCGCAAACGCTTATTGAGGAGCATGAACATGACATACGCACAGCTTGGCAGCAGCACTTCGGAGGCTGAAGTAACCAATGTCTCCAGGCAAGGGTTCTGGATCCTGCTCGGAGATGAGGAGTTGTTTGTTTCATTCAAGGATTTTCCCTGGTTTGCCGAAGCGCCCATCGGCAAGTTGACGCATGTCGAATTACCACAGCCCCATCATTTGTACTGGCCGGAATTGGACGTGGATTTGGCGGTTGAGTCGATCAGAAATCCGGGGGCATTTCCGCTGGTGGCACGGGGCTGACTTTCTGCTCCACTAAAAAACAACTCAACACCGCCGGGGGTAGCCCGGCAGCTAGTCACTTTTCTTGTCTTGCCAACAAAAGTAACCAAAAGAAATCGCCCCCGGTTTGCCGCCCCTGCGGGGTACCCTGCGTTGCTCGACTGGTCAGGCGGCTGCGGAACTCGCGCTACGCGCTCAGACAGTCCTCGCCGAAATCTCCTGACCAGCCTGCGCTACTCGGCGGCGCACAGGGGAAATGGGCGGAGCGCAAAGAGCACATCACACGAAAGGCTAATTGGACTACGCCCCTATTTTCCGTTGCCCAGCGTAAAATTGCTCGCGCCAATTCACTTGAGATCGAGACCTTGTTCCAGCACGAGAACTTTGACAATTACACATTTGAAGAAGTACCGCTAAACCGCGATTTGCACTTGGTGGATGAGTGCTGTCTGCGGGAATATGAAAAGGTGATGTTGGGCGTCTTCGACGGTGCTAATTATCAAGCTGTTGGCGAAGTAGGTTTCGCGGCCGCGAGGAAGGTTAATGAAAACTCCATAGAGTTATCTTGGTATGCAAATATTTTTGATCGGCGCCATGAAGTTTCGATAACTCTTCCAAAGGATCAGTTCGTTGCCTGTGTAGGTAGTTGGCGGTATGACGAAAAGCCACACATCTTTGTCAAGGGGCCGTGGCTAGAAAATATTTATCTGCGCTCCTATTCTGTATTTGCGCTTATTGATGCAGATTATTTCACCAAAGCACTTGAGGGCGGCGAAATAACAAGAGATAGACTTATTAAATTAAGGTCTGAAATTGATTCTGTGTCAGCGAAGCATCCTGATATCTCATTCATCTCGTTCGCAGATAGCCTCTTGCTGAAAAGCAATTGGTCAGTTGGATATTTCAAAAATAGCGGTAAATACAGTTATGAGCCCGAGGTGTTTATTAATCTCGCCAGTGAAATCAGTGCCATTTACAAAGCCACGCTGGGAGTCAGTACCCATGCAGTGATAACTCAAGGGAGCAACGAATATTACGACGATCCACTTTTGCACATTTCGAAATCTACTAATCACATTTCACTCAATAGCTTGGGGATTCCGTTTGCTCAGCTTATGGAGATTGAGGAAACTGCAAAGAGGGCTAGTAAGGCAGGAGAGCATCCACGAGCCGAGCTTTATATGGACGGGAAATACTATCACTCTCTCAAATACAAACACGGATTTGATAAGAATGCCGTGGCTCGCTATACATATCAATCAAAAATGATGGGGACACCTTGTAGGTATTACTACTCAGCGCTACACAACATACGCTCTAGTTTGGAACGTGCATAATCGAACAAGCGTTGGCACATGTGCCAACGCTGTGGTTTTGGGTTTTTGCCTTTCATCCCCTGTGCGCCGCCTCGATCAGCCGCAAGGAAGCGGAGGTTTAGGCGAGCACTGATGTAACAACTAGCCATTCGACTAAGCTGGCAAACGACGCCAGCCAAGTCGCTGGTTATGTTCGAGTCCCGCAGTGGGGCGCGGGGTGTGCGCCCCGCCAGGTCGAGTTGCGCAGCCCCGCTTGCTTGCGGCTGATCGAGGGAACCCGAAAGGCGGCAAACCGGGGTGGCCTTTTCTTGGATTACTTTCTTTTGGCCACTCAAAAGAAAGTAATCGGCGTGCGGGGCCGCACCCCGCGAAGTTGCTTTTGGTCATTCATGCTTCGACAGGCTCAGCACGAACGGCCCAATATAAATGAGGTTTCATTGAACACCCCGATTGAAAATACCAAGATCGTCGAAGTCGCCGCCGCCGTGCTGCAAACACCAGACGGCACATTCCTGTTAGCCCAACGTCCCCCCGACAAAATCTGGGCCGGCTACTGGGAATTTCCGGGCGGCAAGATCGAGCCCGGCGAAACTCCCCGCCATGCGCTAATCCGCGAGCTGCGCGAGGAACTGGGTATCACCGTAACCACTGCCTATCCCTGGGTGACACGCGTGTACGCGTATCCCCATGCGACGGTGCGGCTGAACTTTTTTCGCGTGACCGCTTGGAGCGGCGAATTGCATCCGCACGAGGGGCAGCAGTTTTCATGGCAGCACGTGAATGATGTTTCGGTCGCACCGGTGCTTCCCGCCAATGGTCCCGTATTGAGCTCACTTTCCTTGCCGACACTGTATGCGATCAGCAATGTGGCCGAGCTTGGCGAGGACGCGTTCATGCGCCGTCTGGAGGCCGCTTTGCATAATGGCTTGCGGCTGGTGCAGTTGCGCGAGAAAAATTACGCGCGCGATGCATTGCGTGGGCTGGCGCTGAAGATGCTGCCGCTGCTGCGCCGGCACGATGCGCGGCTGATCATCAATGCCGACATCGAGTTATGCAGGGAGACCGGTGCGGACGGAGTGCAGCTGACTGGCGCGCAGCTGGCCGGGATGAACGAGCGGCCCGATTTGGAATGGTGCGCTGCATCCTGCCACAACGCTGAGGAGTTGCATCGCGCGGAACAGCTCGGTTGCGATTTTGCGTTGCTCAGTCCGGTGCTGGCGACGCAATCGCATCCGGGTGCACCGCATCTGGGCTGGGAAAATTTTGCCGCGATTGCGGCGGGATCATCGATTCCGGTCTATGCGCTGGGCGGCTTGACCCATGCAGACATGCAGGTTGCATGGCTGCATGGGGCGCACGGGATTTCCCTGTTGCGTCAGGCCTGGTAAGGCGGTTCGCTGAAGTCCTGCTCGTCCTGGCCGGCGGGCTGCGCGACGCGATATTCTTCGTTCGCCCACTTGCCCAGATCGATCATCTTGCAGCGCTCGCTGCAGAACGGCCGGAACGGGTTGTTGGTATCCCAGCGGTGTTTCCTTCCGCAATGCGGACAGGTGACGATCAGGGATTATTCTTTTGCATGGTTCTCTTCTATGAAGAGAGGCTGCAGAAGGTCAGCTCGAACGGTACATCCTGTTCGAACAGCGTGGCTTTCGCGGCGAAGTTTGCCGCGATGAAGCGGATGTTGATCGCGTATTTGTTGGCGCCGATTTCGGGAATGCACGGCAGTTCCCCGCTGATGCGGACACGCAGCAACTGGGCGACACGCCCGCCCTGCATTTGCTGGAAAGTACCCTGGTGTGCGGTGAAGTCAAAGACCTTGCCGTTTTCGCGCAACAGTTTCATGATGATTTGCAACCCCGAATGCAGCGGCAGCAGCGGAGCCAGCCAGGAGCGCAGATTGTCACGCCGGGTGTCCGCATCCTGTGCTTGCCAATAATGGTAGGAAGGCAGGTCGAATTCACAGGTGCCGCCCGGCATGACGGCGCGCTGCTTGATGCCCATCAGCCACTCGTTCTCGCGCAGGTGCTGGCCGATCTTTCCGCTCATCGCGAGCAATTGCCCGGAAACCTGCTCCATCCTGGCCAGAATCTCATCAAGCGCATCCTCGGAAATCGCAGGATTGTTGTGCAGGCTCGATAGCACGCGCTTCTGGCGTTCCAGTTCCTTCAGCAAATCGGATTTCAAATCGGCACGGCAGATGACTTCGAGAATTTCAAACAGTGTGATCAGGGCCGCGTGGTGGTCCATGCTGTCATCACGCTCGGTGAAATGCCTCATGCGCGCGAACAAATCCTCAAGGCGCAGCATGGTGCGGACCTTTTCATTTATAGGAAACTCGTAGCTGATCACGCCGTTGTGGCCCGAGGTTTTGTTCTGTTATTGATCATGTGCTGTGCGAAAAAATCAGATGTAAAGATATATTGAAAATCCCGCCATCGTCAATTGTTGTTTTGCATGGCGGAGTAGTGTACATGCAGAACGGCAACCTGTTCTGCCAAACTGGCCAAATCCGCATCGTTGTGTATCACATCGTCGGCAATTCCCAGCAGTTCGGCACGCGGTGTCTGCTGTGCGATGATGCCGCGAATTTCTGCCTCGCCCATCCCGCTGCGCCCGATCACGCGCGCAACCTGGGCATGTTCGTCGCAATCCACCACCATTATGCGCCGGACCAGTTGCCGGAACGCCGGACTTTCCGCCAGCAGCGGCACGACGAGGATGATGTAAGGTTTGTCGTGCAGCTGTTGCAGCTGCAGTTTGGCCTGTTCCAGGATCAGCGGATGCAGAATCAGTTCCAGACGGTGTTTGGCAGCAGCATCCGAAAAGATCAGCCGGCGCATTTGGTCGCAATTCAACGATCCTTCCGCGGTGA
>CAVWTZ010000149.1:0-9914 GCA_963757485.1 uncultured beta proteobacterium | reverse complement strand
TTGTCGGCCAGCCGCAATTGATCGCGGACACCAAGGTCGGGGCTCCCAGAACTCCGGGCGAACTTCCGAACATGACTTCGAACCCGGCGCCGATCGATTGGCACTTCGCGCACCCGAGTACGCCAGATCCGGGAAACCGTCGCCGTTGAAGTCGGTCGTGACCACGTTGTAGCCATAGCCGTTGGCATTCCACCCGTAAGCCGCATTGGTCTGAAAGGTTCCATCGCTGCGGCCGAGGAGCACCTGGCAGTCCGCCAGGTCTGGCCTTCCAAAGGTTTGAATATGTCGAGCACGCCGTCTCCATTGAAGTCGGCGAGGACTACATTGTCCGGCGGTTGCTCCCAATATTGCGTCGGGTAAACTGGCCCGGCGGTGAAGGTGCCGTTGCCTTTGCCATAGAACGTCCAGATCTCGCCCACCTCATCAGTCGCGACGAGGTCCAATTCTTGTCGCCGTTGATGCCGGACTCGCCAAATATTACAACTTCGATATCGAGCAATCCTTCGAAAGCCTGCCGGAGAATATCCAGCAGGTGATTCTGTATGGCAGCGGCAAAGCTGAGATCCCATTTCAATACCTGAATGAACGCGGGAAGCCGACGCTGCGCGAACATGTGTTCGAGGGCGTCGTGAACAACCTGGAGAGGCGCTACAACGAGACGGATTCACCCACCGTGCGCGAGGAATTGTCCAAGTATCTCAACAGCTGCGTCTGCCCTGACTGCAAGGGCACCCGACTTCGTCTGGAAGCGCGCCATGTGCGCGTCGCGGACATGAACCTGTACGAGATAAGCGCGCTTCCTTTGAAACAGGCACTGACATTCTTTCAGGGCCTGAAGCTGCAAGGCCACAAGCAGGCGATCGCGGAAAAGATCGTGCAGGAAATTGCGAGCCGGCTGACCTTTCTCAACAACGTCGGGTTGGAATATCTGTCGCTGGAGCGTTCCGCCGAGACACTGTCGGGCGGCGAGGCACAGCGCATCCGGCTCGCATCGCAGATAGGTTCAGGCCTGACCGGCGTGATGTATGTGCTGGACGAACCTTCCATCGGTCTGCATCAGCGCGATAACGACCGGCTGTTGACCACGCTGAAAAAGCTGCGCGACATGGGCAACAGTGTAATCGTGGTTGAACACGATGAAGAGGCGATTCTCGCCGCCGATCATGTGGTGGACATGGGGCCGGGTGCCGGGGAACACGGAGGGCTGATCGTGGCACAAGGCACTCCCAGGGAAATTTGCGAAAACAGGCATTCGCTCACCGGCGATTATCTGACCGGACGACGCAGCATTCCCATGCCAAAAAAAACCATCCAACCCGACCCGGAACGCATGATGCAAATCGTGGGAGCTTCCGGCAACAATTTGAAAGACGTGACCCTGAATCTTCCGGTCGGGCTGATGGTGTGCGTGACTGGCGTATCCGGCTCCGGAAAATCCACGCTGATCAACGACACCCTGTATCCGGCTGTGGCGCAGCATCTGTACGGCAGCAACGCCGAGCCTGCACCTTACGCCGAGATCAGCGGCCTGGAATTTTTCGACAAAGTAATCAACGTCGATCAAAGCCCGATCGGACGCACGCCGCGTTCCAATCCCGCCACCTATACCGGCCTGTTCACGCCGATCCGCGAACTGTTCGCCGGCGTACCTTCGGCGCGCGAACGCGGCTATGGGCCGGGACGTTTTTCGTTCAACGTCAAAGGTGGGCGCTGCGAATCCTGCCAGGGCGACGGCATGATCAAAGTCGAAATGCATTTTTTGCCGGATGTGTATGTTCCGTGCGACGTTTGTCACAGCCAACGCTACAACAGAGAGACGCTTGAGATTCAATACAAGGGCAAGAACGTGCACCAGATTCTTCAGATGACGGTGGAACAGGCGCATGAATTTTTCGCTCCGGTGCCCATCATCGCGCGCAAATTGCAAACCCTGCTCGATGTCGGTCTGGGCTACATCACGCTGGGACAATCCGCCACCACGCTGTCCGGCGGCGAGGCGCAGCGCGTCAAGCTTTCGCTGGAACTTTCCAAACGCGACACCGGACGCACGCTGTATATCCTCGACGAACCCACCACCGGTCTGCATTTCCACGATATTGCCCTGCTACTCAAGGTAATTCACAAGCTGCGCGACCAAGGCAACACCGTGGTGGTGATCGAGCACAACCTCGATGTAATCAAGACAGCCGATTGGGTAATAGACCTCGGCCCGGAAGGCGGAGACGGCGGCGGGCGCATCATCGCCGAAGGTGCGCCGAAGGAACTCGCAGTCAATAAAACCAGTGCGACCGGAAAATATTTGAAACAGGCGCTCGACAGATAAATTCAGAACCGATTCGATGCTGCAAATATCCAAAGACATCAGCCTGCCGGATTCCGAAATCGAATTGAATGCCATTCGCGCACAGGGCGCGGGTGGGCAGAATGTCAACAAAGTCTCCTCCGCCATTCACCTGCGTTTTGATATCAACACATCTTCATTG
This sequence comes from uncultured beta proteobacterium, assembly GCA_963757485.1. GTDB lineage: Bacteria > Pseudomonadota > Gammaproteobacteria > Burkholderiales > Gallionellaceae > Gallionella. The sequence continues at coordinate 7,431 of CAVWTZ010000149.1, read as the reverse complement.
CCGGAAAACTATAAAGAGCGACTTCGGCAACTGAAAGACAGGCGCATTTCCGCAGACGGTGTCGTGATCATCAAGGCTCAGCGCTATCGTAGCCAGGACAAGAATCGGGAAGATGCACTTGCACGCCTGCAGGCATTGCTCAAAGGTGCGGCAACTAATCCCAAAGCGCGTATCGCAACCCGGCCAACCCAGGCTTCAAAAAGAAGGCGTCTGGAAGGCAAGCTGCAACGTGGTCAACTGAAAGACCTGCGCAGCAAAGTGGAGGATTAGAAGCCTGCAAAATGAAAAAGCCGGACAAATCCGGCTTTTCTGTTTGGTGCTGAACTGTCGGTTACTCTATGTCAACCGCTGTTGCGTCTGCAGGACGATCCATCAATTCGATCAAGGCCATCGGCGCGTTGTCGCCCTTGCGAAAGCCGAACTTGAGGATGCGCAGATAGCCGCCGTTGCGTGCGGCGTAACGCGGACCGAGTTCGTCGAACAGCTTGGAAACAATTTCGCGATCACGCAAACGGGCAAAGGCCAGACGGCGGTTCGCCAGACTCGGGGTCTTGCCCAGTGTCAGGATAGGTTCTGCCACACGGCGCAATTCCTTGGCCTTGGGCAATGTGGTTTTGATCAGTTCATGGCGCAGCAGCGACACGGTCATGTTGCGGAACATGGCCAGACGGTGACTGCTGGTACGGTTGAGTTTTCTTAAACCTAAACGGTGACGCATGATTAGCCTTTCTTGCTTCTATATTGTTGTGCTGCCTAAACCGCAGCGACAGGCCAGTTTTCCAGCTTCATACCCAGAGACAAATTGTGCTCGGCGAGTACTTGTTTGATTTCATTCAGCGACTTGCGTCCAAGATTCGGGGTGCGCAACAGATCGTTTTCGGTATACTGGATCAGATCGCCGATGTAATGGATGCTCTGCGCCTTCAGACAATTCGAAGAGCGCGGAGTCAGTTCCAGGTCGTCAACGGGGCGTAACAGGATAGGATCAACTTTGGGAGCGTGGACCTTCTCGACTATCGGCTCGGTGCCTTCCAATGCAGCGAACACGGAGAATTGATCCACCAGAATGCGCGCAGCGTTGCGAATCGCTTCCTCGGGATCCACCGCACCATTGGTCTCAATGTGCATCACCAGTTTGTCCAGATCAGTGCGTTGTTCAACGCGCGCGCTCTCAACGGCATAGCTCACGCGACTGACCGGGCTGAACGATGCGTCCAGCGCGATATGCCCGACTGCGCGGGTCTCGTTTGGAGCCAGTCTCGAAATCGCAGACACATAACCGCGGCCCTGTTCGACCTTGATCTGCATGTCCAGTTTGCCGCCATCAGTCAGGTGCGCGATCACATGATCTGGGTTGATCACTTCGACATCGGCATTGCCGGCAATATCAGCCGCAGTGACCACACCCTGGCCTTCCTTTTTGAGGGTCAGCACGACTTCGGGTATGTTATGCAGACGCATCACCACGCCCTTGAGGTTCAGCAGAATATCCACGACATCTTCCTGCACGCCGTCTATTGTGGCGTATTCATGCAGCACACCAGCCATTTTGACTTCAGTCGGCGCTGCACCCTGCATGGATGAAAGCAGGATACGACGCAATGCATTGCCCAATGTGTGGCCGTAGCCGCGTTCGAAAGGCTCCATCACCACTTTTGCCTGGGTGTCGGAAATCTTTTGCACGTCGATGATGCGGGGCTTCAAAAATTCATTGTTAGACATACGCTACTCCCGGGGGATTACTTGGAATACAACTCAACCACGAGATGCTCGTTGATGGTTGCAGGCAATTCGGCACGCTGGGGTTTGGCTTTATATGTTCCCTTGAAGGCCTTGGTGTCCATCTCGATCCATTCCGGGAAGCCGCGCTGCTCGGCCGCAGCAATTGCTGATTTGATGCGCAGTTGGGCTTTGGATTTTTCGGCAACTTCGACAACATCGCCGGGACGAACCTGATATGAAGGAATGTTCACGCGTTTGCCGTTTACCATCAGACCGTTGTGGCGCACCACTTGGCGCGCTTCGGCGCGCGACGCGCCAAAACCCATGCGATAGGAAACATTGTCCAGCCTGGACTCCAAAGCCTGCAACAGGTTTTCGCCGGTAATACCGCGCTGAACCGCCGCTTGTTTGTAGGTCAGACGGAATTGCTTTTCCAGCACGCCGTAGATACGACGCACTTTTTGCTTTTCACGCATCTGGCCGCCGTATTCCGACAGGCGGGTGTTTTTCTTTTGGCCGTGCTGGCCTGGCGGGTAAGCTCTGCGCTCAACGCCGCATTTGTCAGTAAAACACTTCTCGCCCTTCAGGAACAACTTTTCGCCTTCACGGCGGCACTGACGGCACTTTGCATCAAGATTTCTAGCCAAGATCGACTCCCAATTATTAGATACGACGCTTTTTAGGCGGACGGCAGCCGTTGTGCGGCACCGGTGTTATATCGGAAATGCTGGTGATCTTAAAACCAGCTGCATTCAATGCGCGCACTGCGGATTCACGGCCCGGGCCGGGTCCCTTGATGCGCACTTCAATATTTTTTACGCCACATTCGGCTGCAGACTTGCCCACTGTTTCAGCTGCAACCTGTGCAGCAAAGGGTGTACTTTTGCGCGATCCTTTAAAACCATTCGCGCCACTTGTAGACCACGCCAAAGTGTTGCCTTGACGGTCGGTAATGGTGACGATGGTGTTATTGAAGGAAGCGTGAACGTGCGCGATACCTTCCGCCACATTCTTCTTGACTTTCTTGCGCACTTTCGTGCTTGGCTTGGCCATATACTCTGATCCTCTAAGGCGTTATAGCAAACTTACTTCTTGGCACCGGCAATTGCCTTGCGCGGGCCTTTGCGGGTGCGTGCATTGGTGCGAGTGCGCTGACCGCGCACTGGCAACCCGCGACGGTGGCGCACGCCACGATAGCAACCCAGGTCCATCAGACGTTTGATGTTCATTGTTGTTTCACGGCGCAAATCACCTTCCACCGTAACCTTCGCGACCTGTTCGCGAAGTTTTTCCACCTCCGCGTCGGTAAGGTCCTTTATTTTTGTGGCTCCATTCACACCTGCTGCCGCGCATATGATTTGCGAGCGTGTGCGTCCGATACCGTAGATTGCCCTTAAGGCAATCACCGCGTGTTGATGGTTGGGGATATTGACCCCTGCAATACGTGCCATGCAGCTACCCTATCTTTTGAAAGTCGAAAATTATAACACCCTAAGCCTGTATTCTCAATCAGCCTTGGCGTTGCTTATGGCGCGGCTCGGTACAAATCACTCGCACCACGCGTTTACGAATCACAATCTTGCAGTGACGGCATATCTTTTTCACAGATGCTTGAACTCTCATTATCTTCTCCTTACCTGCCTTACTATTTAGCGCGGAACACAATGCGCGCCTTGCTTAAATCATAGGGTGTCAATTCCACCGTCACCTTGTCGCCGGGCAAAATACGAATATAGTGCATACGCATCTTTCCCGAAATATGACCGAGTACCACATGACCATTTTCGAGCTTGATTCTAAATGTTGCATTGGGCAGCGACTCTTCAACTTCGCCCGCCATCTGAATCACGTCTTCTTTAGACATTAGCGTGTCAACCCGCCTTTGAAGTTTGCCTTCTTCAGCAAACCTTCATACTGGTGCGTCATCAAATACGACTGCACCTGAGTCATGAAATCCATCGTCACGACCACCATGATCAACAGCGACGTGCCGCCAAAATAAAATGGCACATTCCATTTAACCACCAGAAATTCAGGCAACAAGCAAACCAAAGAGATATACACGGCACCAACCATGGTCAGGCGCATCATTATCTTCTCAACGTAATTCGCGGTCTGCTCGCCTGGACGTATGCCGGGCAAAAAAGCCCCGCTCTTCTTCAGGTTGTCCGCAGTATCTTTCGGGCTAAACACCAGCGCCGTGTAGAAAAAGCAGAAAAACACAATCGCACCGGCATAAAGCATCACATAGATCGGCTGCCCGGGCGACAGCTTGTCGCTGATGTCCTTGAGCCAGCTCATCCCCGGACTGCTGCCAAACCATCCGGCGATCGTCGCAGGAAACAAGATGATGCTGGACGCAAAAATCGGCGGAATCACGCCAGACATATTCAGCTTCAGCGGCAGGTGTGAGCTTTGCCCACCGTAGACCTTGTTGCCAACCTGACGCTTGGCATAGTTAACCAAAATCTTGCGCTGACCACGCTCGACGAAGACCACCAGCGCCGTGACAGCGATTGCGCCAAAAAACAAAGCCAACACCAGCGGGATGGAAAACGCGCCGGTACGGGCCAACTCCAGAGTGCTGCCTATCGCACGCGGCAAGCCTGCCGCGATGCCGGCAAAAATAATCAGCGAAATCCCGTTACCCAACCCGCGCTCGGTAATTTGCTCGCCCAGCCACATCAGGAACATCGTTCCGGTCACCAAGGTGATAACCGTGGTCAACTGGAACATCGGGCCGGGATTCAGGACCAGTCCGTGCTGTGTCTGCAATGCCACCGAAATCCCGAAAGCCTGAAACATGGCCAAGCCCAAGGTGCCATACCGGGTGTACTGGGTAATCTTGCGGCGGCCAGCCTCGCCTTCCTTCTTCAATTGTTCCAGTTGCGGTACTGCCATCGTGGCCAACTGCATGATGATTGATGCAGAGATATACGGCATGATCCCCAGGGCAAAAATGGTAAAGCGCGACAAGGCGCCACCCGAGAACATATTGAACATGCCCAGAATACCGTTGGTTTGCGACTTGAACAAATCTGCCAGCACGGTCGGGTCGATACCAGGTACCGGAATGTGCGCGCCTATGCGGAACACCACCAGCGCACCCAGCAGAAACCAGAGCCGGCTGCTCAAATCGCCGTACTTGCCTTTGCTCACACCCTTGGAAACCGTGCTCACGTACTGACCTTTACTCTGCGATGCTACCGCCAGCGGCTTCAATCGCTGTACGTGCACCCTTGGTTGCCAGCAAACCTTGCAACTTCACAGCACGGGTTATCTCACCGCACCGGATTACCTTCACCGACAGTGCATTTGCATGCACGACACCCGCTTGCTTGAGTGCCAGCAGATCTATATCGTCTACCGGCATCTTCTGCAGATCCGACAAGCGCACTTGCGCAGTGTCATAACGCGTGAGCGAAATAAAGCCGCGCTTCGGTAAACGGCGTTGCAACGGCATTTGGCCGCCTTCAAATCCGACTTTGTGGAATCCGCCGGCCCGGGACTTCTGCCCTTTGTGACCGCGGCCAGCCGTCTTGCCCAAACCGGAACCGATACCGCGACCCACACGACGCCTGGCGTGCTTGGCACCTTGTGCAGGTTGAATTTTATTGAGTTGCATTTGTTATGCCTCGCACTTAACCATGTAGAACACTTTGTTGATCATGCCGCGCACGCAAGGAGTGTCTTCAAGTTGCACGGTGTGATTTATACGCCGCAGGCCCAATCCGCGAATGGTATCGCGATGTGATTGCTTGGTGCCGATCAGGCTTTTTGTCTGCGTCACTTTGATGGTCTTGGTATTTGTTTTGGCCTTGGTCATGATTTACCCCAAAATCTCTTCAATGTTTTTGCCTCTCTTGGCCGCAATTTCTGACGGAGAATTCATTGCAGTCAGGCCGTTCAATGTGGCACGCACCACGTTGTATGGATTGCTCGAACCGATACATTTGGCCAATACATCACGTACACCCACTGCCTCGAACACTGCGCGCATCGCGCCGCCCGCGATAATGCCGGTACCTTCGGACGCTGGCTGCATCAGCACCTTGGCCGCGCCATGCTTGCCCACCACGGTATGGTGCAAAGTGCCATTCTTCAAGCTAACCTTGGTCAAATTTCTGCGCGCTTCATCCATTGCTTTTTGCACAGCTACCGGAACTTCCTTCGACTTTCCTTTGCCCATCGCCACGCGGCCATCGCCATCACCGACCACGGTCAGAGCGGCAAAACCCATGATACGGCCGCCCTTGACCACCTTGGTGACGCGGTTCACGGAGATCATTTTCTCGATCAGACCGTCATCGCGCTTTTCCTGTTGCTGCATTCTTCCTTGCGGCTTAGCCATCACTCAACTCCAATTAGAACTGCAGGCCATGTTCACGCGCGGCTTCTGCCAACGCTTTAACACGACCATGATATCGATTACCGGAACGGTCAAATGCCACCTGGGTAATGCCGGCGCTCTTTGCCTTTTCCGCAATACGCTTCCCGACCATGGCTGCAGCGGCCTTGTTGCCACCATTAGCCAAATCTTTGCGCAGTTCGGCTTCAACGCTGGATGCACTTACCAGCACTTTGCTGCCGCAAGCTGAAATCACTTGCGCATAGATATGTAAATTTGTGCGATTTATTGCCAAACGAACCGATTTTTTTTCAGCAATGCGTGCACGGGTTTTGCGTGCTCTGCGCTGACGCGCTTGTTTTTTGATCAACATATCCGCCTCAATTATTTCTGCCTTAATTATTTCTTTTTGGTTTCTTTCAAAATCACCACTTCATCGCTATAGCGCACACCCTTGCCTTTGTATGGCTCAGGTTCGCGGAAAGCGCGAATCTCGGCGGCGACTTGCCCCACTTGTTGCCTGTTGGCACCCTTCAATACGATGTCAGTTTGCGTCGGTGTTTCAACCTTGACACCAACCGGCATCTTGTATGAGACGGGGTGCGAATATCCCAAAGTCAGGTTCAGGGTATCACCGGCTGCCTGAGCGCGATAACCTACGCCAACCAGAGTCAACTTGCGCTCAAAACCCTTGCTGACACCCTGCACCATGTTCGCCAGCAACGCACGCAAGGTGCCGGACATCGCATTGGCTTGCTTGGTATCGTTTCGTGCTTTGCACAACAGTCTATCGCCCTCTCGCACCACGCTTACATCAGCCGACAAAGACTGTTTAAGGGTACCCAGGGCGCCCTTTACCGAAATTTCCCCTGTCGCCAGCGTTACCTCGACACCGCTAGGCACTGCCACAGGATTCTTGGCTACTCTAGACATGCTTACCTCACTATGCGACAACGCACAGCACTTCACCGCCAATACCATTGGCGCGTGCTTTGCGGTCAGTCATCAAACCTTTGGAAGTCGACACGATGGCAATTCCCAAGCCGTTCATCACCTTGGGTATATCATCGCACCCCTTGTATACGCGCAGCCCTGGACGACTGATGCGTTGAATCTTTTCAATTACCGGACGGCCGCTGTAATATTTCAGACCGATTTCCAGCGTATGTTTGCCGCCCTCGCCGGAAATTACATTGAAGCCATCCACATAACCTTCGTCTTTCAACACTTTGGCTATCGCCACTTTCAACTTGGACGCGGGCATTGCAACCGATGTTTTTTCCGCCATCTGCGCATTACGAATGCGCGTCAACATGTCGGAGATTGGATCACTCATACTCATATAATTTCTCCTACCAGCT
>CAVWTZ010000148.1:0-16684 GCA_963757485.1 uncultured beta proteobacterium | reverse complement strand
CGCTTCTATGCGCGCCTGTCTTTTCGCGTTCAGTTCGGCCTTGTGCGCCTGCTTTACCACGCTTGGGTCTATGCCATCAGCCAGTAGCTTGCGCGCTTCTTCTCTACGTTCCCTTGCTTCAGTCAAGCTCACGTCTGGATATGTACCGATTGCCAGCGTTTTGTATTTGCCTTTGACGCGATAATTAAGCCGCCACCATTTTGAACCTGTAGTATTCACCAGTAGACACAAGCCCCCACCGTCTGCCATTTTGTAAGGCTTGGCTTTGGCCCGCGCTTGATCCACGAGTTGATCCGTAAGTGCATGTCTTACTTTCACAGTCATACTCCACTTGTTGTGATATTTTGTGCGAAGATTACCTTATAGCAACAAATATAACAACAAAAAAGTGAGCTTAGGTGAGATTGAATGATACCGCTTGGGCAACAAAAAACCCGCTAAAGCTATGCGCAGTGCGGGTTTAAGAGATCACTTGAGACATGGTGAGAACGAGTTCTGGCGGAAGCGGTGAGATTCGAACTCACGGAGGACTTTCATCCTGGCTAGTTTTCAAGACTAGTGCCTTCAACCGCTCGGCCACGCTTCCTTGTGTGTTGCTGCACATCGATGCGGCAGTTTGTGCCGCGCCCTGCCAGCCCTTCAAGGCCGCGCATTTTGAACCAAGCAGCCGGTCATGTCCAGAAAAACGCCGGCCTGCCCGGGAAAAGCATGTCAGCCGCGCACGCAGTCCGCCCAGTTGTTCGGCGTTTCGTAGATGCGCACCTGTTCCAGGCGCAGGTGGTTGCCATAGGTATCCTGGTAGGCGGGACTGAGGATGTCGAAGGCGGCCTGGGCGAGATTTTCCGCAGTCGGCACGACGTCGAGTATCACGGTCTTGTGATCCGGCAGGCTCGCCAGGAAGTCGCACACCGCTTTGTCCCCTCGGTACACCAGAAAGGCGTGATCCCAGGCGTCCACCACTTTTTCCTTGGCAATGCGTTTGACATCGGAAAAATCCATCACCATGCCCTGTTCGGACAGTCCTTCGCTGGTGATGATATCCCCCGACAGCGTGATCTCGATCGCATAGCGATGGCCGTGCAGGTGTTTGCACTGGCTGTTGTGGTTGGGGATGCGGTGTCCGGCATCGAATTCCAGGCGGCGGGTGATATACATGTCGGTCAGTTTGTGTTGAATGCTGCGGATTATACCTTGTCAGATTTTCAAGGCCGCCGCGCGCCGCAGAAATTCACGCTTCGCCTCGTCGTCACCTGGCGCACCATAGCGCAATGCGCTGTAGCGTGCTGCGAGGTCGATGACGGTGCCGGCGAGCTCGGGGCGGGCCGCGGCGACCCGGGCGGCGTAATCCCGGGCGCCTTCATGCGCGGCACGCGGCAGTCCGGATTTGGCCAGTTTGCGGCACAATTTCAGCCATGCGGCCTGTATCTTGTCGGGCTGGCGCGTGTACAGGTGGCGCAGCATGAACAGCGCAAACACGGCGATCACCAGCCCGACACCGGCCGACATGTTGAGCGCCATTTTCTGCCAGGTGATGGATTCCATGCCCAGACGGGTCAGGAAAGCGAACTGGCGCTCGGCGTCGTAGCCCAGCACCCATTGGTTCCACTGGTTGGCGAGCGCGTCCAGGTTGAAGCGCAGATCGCGCAGCCATTGCGGCGGGTTGCGCTCCATGAACGGCAGGATGGCCTGGTCGGACACGGCCGCAGACAGGCCGCGCTCCACCCGGTCCGGGGCGATCGCGCCGGTCGGGTCGACGCGCACCCATCCCTGGCCGGCCAACCACACTTCCGCCCAGGCGTGCGCGTCGGACTGGCGCACGATGTAGTAGTTGCCGACATCGTTGTATTCGCCGCCCAGATAGCCGGTCACCACGCGCGCCGGGATATTTGCGGCGCGCATCAGAAACACGAAGGCAGAAGCGTAGTGCTCGCAGAATCCCTGTTTGGTGTCGAACAGGAAATCATCGATGCTGTTGATGCCGAGCGGCGGCGCTTTCGAGCGTATAGACGAAGCCCTGTTTGCCGAAATAGGCAAGGGCAGTGCGCACGACGTCTGCATCGTTTTTGCTGCTGGCGCGCCATTCGGCGGCAAGCTGGCGCGCGCGCGGATCGAACTGTCTGGGTAACTGCAACGCGCGCTGCAGCTGCCGCGGGGATTCCTGCGCATTCGCGTGATAGACCAGATACGAACGCGCCGCATAGCGCAGCCGGGCATTGACCGCATCTTTTCTGAGCAACTGGAAATCGTCGGTCAGCGTGGCGGAAATCGACAGCTTGTCCGGCACATCGAGCGCAAACAGCCAGTGCTTGTTGTGCGGCTCCAGCGTGACGACGTAATCGATGGGCTGGCCGAGATCGGTGAATTTCGGCGCGACCGGATACGCGGGTCTCCCCGGGGTCCAGGCGCGCCCGTCGAAATTCCACAGCACCGGCCCGCGCCAGTACATCTGGTCGCGGCGCGGCGGTTTGCCGTTATACACAACGCGAAATGCGACCGCTTCCGACAGGCTCAAGCGGCTCAGGCTGCCGGGCGACATGTGGTCGTCCAGCCCGGTGCTGGCGTAGGCATCCTGGGGGAGGCCCCACAGCGGACCCTGCACGCGCGGAAACAGGATGAACAGGATCAGCGTCAGCGGCAGGGCTTGCAGCAGCAATACCGCAGCGATGCGCACGCGCGGTTTCAGCGCGATGTTTTGTGCCTGCAAATGCACCCAGGTGGTCACGATGACCATCATGGTCGCTAGCAGGTAGAGCGCGGTGGGGATGCTCTGCGAGTAGAAAAAGTTGGTGATGATGATGAAACAGGCGAGATAGATCACTACCATTGCATCGCGCGCGTCGCGCAGTTCCATCAGTTTGAGCGTGGCGAGCATCATCAGCAGGGTCACGCCCGCTTCGCGCCCGAACATGGTGTGGAAGGTGAGCACGATTCCGGCCGTGCCGGCAACAGTGATCAGCATCAACAGCCAGCGTTTCGGCAGCGGCTTGCCGGTATGGGTGAGCCAGGCCCGCCACAGCAGCAGGCCGGCGCAGAGTGCGCTGACCCAGGGCGGGAGATGGTCGGCGTGGGGCGCGATCACCATCAGGATCGAAAGCAGCAGGCCGTAGGTAAGCGACTTGTTCATGTTAAAAGTCAAAATCTATAACCACGGAATACACGGAACACACGGAAGAAAACCATGTATTGCATATTGTCAGGTATCCATCCATTAATGTGGATGCATAAAGCATATTGTTCCTTTAGTTTTGACTTTTTCCGTGTGTTCCGTGCGTTCCGTATATTCCGTGGTTGAGTGGTTTTCAGGCTCATAGTTGTTTTTGCTGTGACAGATTGAACATTGCGATCGTGCGCAGGCATTGATCGCGGTGCCCGACACCGTTGTTTGGCGGCAACTCGCCATTCTGCATGCGCAGTCCGTAGCGCAAACCCTGTGTCTCCGCATCCAGCACCCAGCGGGTCATGCGCGCCAGTTTCTCTTCCTCGTCGCGGTCCGGCGCATCGGAAATATCCAGCCACAATTCTTCTCCCAGCGGCGTGGAAAATTGCTTGACCTGCAAACCCCGCTCGCGCGCATAGGCTTTCCAGTCGATGCGCGGCAGCGCATCGCCTGCGGTATATTTGCGCAGCCCGGAAAAATCCTCGTCACCCGCCATGCTGCGTTTCCCGGTGCCGTCCGGCGAACTGCCGGTCGGCAACGGCGCGTCGCTCATGGGTTTCGGATAGACCAGGCAGCGCGTGTCGAAATGCAGATAGGACCAGCAGTAAAACAGCCCGAGCGGGAATTCGGTGTACAGCCTCAGGCGGCCGGGTTGCAGCCAGCCGCGCCGGGTGGTGCGCAGCGGAAAGGCGACTTCGATGTCCTGTCCGGCGGGGACATCGAACTGCAACGGCGTGCCGGTGTTTTTCCAGAACGAATCGCCGGCCTGCACCAGACATAGCTGATAACGCGACAATTTGCTGCGATTGTTGAAGTGCAGCATGAATTGTGCGACCTCTCCGCAGAACACCGATTCCGCACGGCCCGAACGTATCTCAATGTGGGCGAGATTGCGGAAAGCGTGCAGCATGGACATCACCGCCATCATGGTCAGCAAAAAAGTCAGCACATAGCCGAGGCTCAGGTTGTAGTTGATGTCGCCGAGCAGCATCAGCACCAGCACGAAGACCAGCGTGAAACCCTGTTTGGTCGGGATGATGAAGATGCGGCGCTGGGTAAGCGTGATCGCGCCGTGTTCGACTCTGGGGCGGAACAGCCAGGTGCGGAATTTTTGCGGGAGTGAGGCGAACACGGTGCTACGGGATCGCGACCGCCTCGATCAATTCGCGCACCAGTGCCGCGCTATTCAACCGGGCATATTCGCCGACCGCTTGCAGGCGGTGGCTGACCACGCCGGGCAATACCGCCTGCACATCTTCGGGGATCACCGCATCGCGTTCGTTCAGCAATGCCCAGGCGCGTGCAGCGGATAACAGCGCCAGCCCGGCGCGCGGCGACAGGCCGTGCGTGTAGCGCGCTTCCTCGCGCGTATGACTCAGGATGGCCTGCACATAATCGAGCAGCGCGGGCGAAACGAACACTTCCCGCGCGCGTTTTTGCAGTACCAGCAATTCGCTGCTTTCCAATTGCGGCTTGAGCTGTGCAACGATCTCGCGCCGATCCACGCCGGACAACAGGCCGCGTTCCGCCTGCGCATCGGGATAGCCCATCTGGATACGCATCAGGAAACGGTCGAGTTGCGATTCCGGCAGCGCATAGGTGCCGATCTGATAGGCCGGATTCTGCGTCGCGATGACGAAAAACGGCGCGGGCAGCGCGCGTGTCGTCCCTTCCATGGTCACCTGTTGTTCTTCCATCGCTTCCAGCAACGCGCTCTGGGCTTTGGGCGTGGCGCGATTGATTTCGTCCGCCAGGATCATTTGCGAGAAGATCGGGCCGGGATGAAACTTGAACTCGCCGGTGTCGCGCTGGTATACCGACACGCCGAGGATATCGGCGGGCAACAGGTCACTGGTGAACTGGATACGCTGGAACTGCAGGCCCAGCGTGCGTGCCAGACCATGAGCCAGCGTGGTCTTGCCCACGCCCGGCAGATCCTCAATCAGCAAATGGCCGCGTGCCAGCAGGCAGGCCAGCGCAAGGCGAATTTGCTGCGGTTTGCCGAGGATGATCTGCTCGGCTTGCCGGATGACGTTTTGCAGTGATTGACTCATGGGTATTTCCGGAAATTTGAAGGGACCCGGACGGGTTTGTGTTTCAAAGCAGGATCGCCGCGACCACTTTGCGATCTTCCGCCACCAGTATATTGTAGGTGCGGCAGGCTGCGGGCGTGTTCATGCATTCAACGCCGATACCCGCATCCGTCACGAGCGGTAAAGGCGCGGATGCGGAAATCGCTGTGTTGCGCCGGTGCCCAGCAGCAGCACGTCCGGTCTGAGCGCGAGGAAGTAGTTGAAATGCTGCTCCCCCAGTTCGTCGAAACTGGCGACCTTCCAGTCATCGCGCACCGCTTCCGCAAGCACCACGACGCTATGGTCATAGCGTTCGCCGCTGACCATGACATGATCCGGGCCATGTGCGGTGAACACTCTGGTCTCGCCGTGCTTGTCCAGGTGCAATTTCAAAATGACCTCGTGGTTTTACAGTATTATTGTCGTGAGTTTAGGGGTGGGCACACGGGGCGTCAAATCAGGCACGGATTGGGGCACTGCGCCCTGAAAAAAATATCAAATATAAAACATGAATGTTACTCATCAGGCCAAATGGCTGATCCTGATCACGCTGATGGTCAACGCCGCGGCGATGCTGTCCCCGGTGATCAACGGGGGCGACTCCGTCACCTACGCCGCGCTGGCCCGGCACATCGCGCTGAACAATGACTGGGTGAATCTGGTTCTGGACGGCAGTGATTGGCTGGACAAGCCGCACATGCCGTTCTGGATCACCGCACTGTCCTTCAAGATCGGCGGCGTCAGCGCGTTTACCTACATCCTGCCGGGTTTCCTGTTTCATCTGATCGGCGGTTATTTCACCTATCGCATCGCGCGCCTGTTCTACAATCGCGACACCGCGTGGCTGGCCGTGCTGGTTTACGTGTCGATCTTCGAAATGATGGATTCGAGCATAGAGGTCAAGGCGGAAACCTACCTGACCGGGTTCATCATGGCGGCGTGTTATTACTGGCTGCGTTTCGACACCGCGCCGAAAATCAAATATCTGCTGCTCGGCGCGCTGTTCAGCGCAATGGCGGTGATGACCAAGGGCGTGTTCACGCTGATCGCGATCAGCGGCGGAATGGTGTGCATGTGGCTGTACCGGGGCCAGTGGCGCAAGCTGTGGAGCGGCAAATGGCTGCTCGCGCTGGCGCTGACGCTGCTGTTCACCGCGCCCGAGCTGGTCGCGCTGTATCTGCAGTTCGATGCGCATCCGGACAAGGTGGTGTTCGGGCATACCCACGTGTCCGGCATCCGCTTCTTCCTGTGGGACAGCCAGTTCGGGCGTTTCTTCAATACCGGCCCGATCCAGAACCACAACGGGAATCCGCTGTATTTCGTGGATGCGTTCATGTGGACATTCCTGCCCTGGGTGGCGGTGTTCGTCGCGGCGCTGTATTCCGGCATTCGCCAGTTTGCTTCGCAAGGCGCCGCCCAGCGCGCGAGCTTCGTTTTCCTGTGCGCTTCGTTCTTCATCCCGTTCGTGATCTTCAGCGCGACAGCATTCCAGTTCGAGTACTACACGGTCATCATCTTCCCGTTTGCGGCCATCCTGTGCGGGCATTACCTGGCGGATTACCTGGCGCGGCCCGCCGGCCACAGCAGTCTGCTTGTTGCGCAATGGGTCATCACGCTGTTGCTGATCGCACTGGCTGTCGGTTTGAGCGTGTATGTCGGAAAAGCCGTGTTGATCGTTCCGGTACTGGCGGTTTCGGCAGGAATACTGTTATATGCACTGGTGAAAAGAAAGCAGTCGCGCGTGTTCCCGGTGCTGGTCTACCCGGTGATCGGCATCAATTTGCTGTACGCGTTTCTGGTCGGGATGACCGCGTTGACCTTTACTTCATACAGCGTGGCGCACAATGTGAACGTGCTGTTGAAGGACAAACCGGGAATGCCGATCTACGTCTATCGCATGCCGATGGTGGCAAGGGAATTGTCGCTGTACAGCCGCGCCGCGATCCATGATGCGGATGATGCGGCGCAGTTGCCTGCGCCGGGAAGCCGTTATTTTCTGGTGGCCGGGGACGAAGAGCTTGCGCGGTTGAAGACGCAACTGGGGAGGGTCGATGAGATCGGCGAAGGACACTGGGCGGTGCACAAGACCGGAACCTTCCCCAGGTTGCTGCGGCTGGCAAAAGGACTGGAACCGCTCGAATCCATCGAGATTGCGCAGGTGGGCGGAACGCAGTGATGGGGCATGCAACACCCCGGGCTCGATGCGGGAAACTGAAATGGCTGGCCGGTGCGCGAAAGGCGGCAATATCCGATTTGCTGCCGGGCTGCCGGACGGGTAAAATCGCGCGCTTTCGCGCCGTCGTTTCGACGCTGCATCTGATCAGGCGCGGATAATGGATATGTGTGCATACCGGAACCGGGTAAACAAAAAGTGAAATCAATTCTAAAATCGACCAAGCTCTCCAACGTGTGCTACGACATTCGCGGTCCGGTGATGGAACGCGCCAAGCAGATGGAGGAAGAGGGGCAGCGCATCATCAAGCTGAACATCGGCAATCTCGCGCCGTTCGGCTTCGAGGCGCCCGAGGAAATCCAGCAGGACGTGATCCTGAACCTGCCGAACTCGTCCGGCTATTCCGATTCCAAGGGCATGTTCGCGGCGCGCAAGGCGATCATGCATTACTGCCAGTCCAAGAAGATCATGGGCGTGTCGCTGGACGATATTTACATCGGCAACGGCGCTTCGGAACTGATCGTGATGGCGATGCAGGGCCTGCTCAACACCGGCGATGAGGTGCTGGTCCCGACGCCGGACTACCCGCTGTGGACCGCGGCGGTCACGCTGGCGGGCGGCACCCCGCGCCATTATGTCTGCGACGAGCAGAACGAATGGATGCCCGACCTGGCCGACATGCGCAGCAAGATCACCCCGAAGACGCGCGCCATTGTGATCATCAACCCGAACAACCCGACCGGGGCGCTGTATTCGGACGACATGCTGCGCGAGATCATCCGGATCGCGCGCGAGCACGACCTGATCATTTACGCCGACGAGATCTACGACAAGATGCTGTATGACGGCGCGACGCACACCGCGATCGCGTCGCTGGCCGACGACGTGCTGTTCGTGACGCTGAACGGACTGTCGAAAAACTATCGCGCCTGCGGTTACCGTGTCGGCTGGATGGTGGTGTCCGGCGAGAAGAAGCACGCGCAGGATTACATCAACGGCCTGACGATACTGGCCTCGATGCGGCTGTGTTCCAACGTGCCCGGGCAGTTTGCGATCCAGACCGCGCTGGGCGGTTACCAGAGCATAGCCGACCTGGTCGCGCCGGGCGGGCGCTTGTGCAAACAGCGCGATCTCGCCTACAAGTTGATCACCGAAATTCCCGGCGTGACCTGCGTCAAGCCCAAGGCCGCGCTGTACCTGTTCCCGCGCTTCGACCCCAGGGTCTATCCGATAAAGGACGACCAGAAATTCATCCTGGAACTGCTGGAAACCGAAAAAGTGCTGGTGGTGCAGGGCACCGGCTTCAACTGGATACACCCGGATCATATCCGTATCGTGTTCCTGCCGAATGCCGATGACCTGACCGAAGCGATAGGGCGCATTGCAAGGTTTTTGGAGAACTACCGCAAACACCACGGCACAGACAAATAACGTAGTCGCTAGTCGCTAGTCGTTAGTTAAAAACGGCCCGCTTCCAACTAGTGACTAGCGACTAACGACTAGGAACTGTTTTATGAAACCAATCAACGTGGGACTGCTGGGCATAGGCACGGTCGGCGGCGGCACCTTTACGGTCCTGAAGCGCAACGAGGAAGAGATCACGCGCCGCGCCGGCCGCCCGATCCGCATTACCGTGGTGGCGGACAAGAATCTGGAGCTGGCGAAAAAAGTCACCGGCGGCGCCTGCCGCATTACAGATGATGCCTTCTCGGTGGTGAACGATCCCGAAATAGATATCGTGATCGAGCTGATCGGCGGCTGCGGGGTCGCAAAAGAGCTGGTGATGAAGGCCATCGCGAACGGCAAGCATGTCGTCACCGCGAACAAGGCGCTGCTCGCGACGCATGGCAACGAGATATTCAAGGCTGCGCAGGACAAGGGCGTGATGGTCGCGTTCGAAGCGGCGGTCGCTGGCGGCATCCCTATCATCAAGGCGGTGCGCGAAGGGCTGACCGCGAACCGCATCGAGTGGATTGCCGGCATCATCAACGGCACCACCAACTTCATCCTGTCCGAGATGCGCGACAAGGGCCTGAGCTTCGATGTCGTGCTGAAAGAGGCGCAGCGTCTCGGCTACGCCGAGGCCGACCCGACCTTCGACATCGAGGGTGTTGATGCCGCGCACAAGATCACGATACTCGCCTCCTTGGCATTCGGCATCCCGATGCAGTTTGACAAGGCGTACATCGAGGGTATCTCCAAACTGGATGCGATCGACATCAAGTACGCCGAACAGCTCGGCTACCGCATCAAATTATTGGGTATCACGAAGCGCACGCCGGAAGGTGTCGAGCTGCGCGTGCATCCGACGCTGATTCCAACCAAGCGTTTGATCGCCAACGTCGAGGGCGCGATGAACGCGGTTGTCGTGCAGGGCGACGCGGTCGGCGCGACGCTTTATTACGGCAAGGGCGCGGGCGCCGAGCCGACCGCCAGCGCGGTGATCGCCGACCTGGTCGACGTGACGCGCATGCACACCGCCGACCCGGAGAACCGCGTGCCGCATCTGGCGTTCCAGCCGGACGCGATGGCCGACCTGAAGATACTGCCGATGGACGAGGTGCAGACCAGCTACTACCTGCGCCTGCGCGTCGCCGATAAACCCGGGGTGCTGGCCGACATCACGCGCATCCTGGCCGACGAACAGATCTCGATCGATGCGGTAATCCAGAAGGAACCCGGCGAAGGCGAGACCCAGGCCGACCTGATCATGCTGACCCACCTGACGCGCGAGAAACGCATCAACGCGGCGATCAAGAAGATCGAGGCGTTGGGGGTGGTGGCGGGAAAAGTTACGAGGCTGCGGCTGGAAGAGTTGGGCAAATAAAAACCTGCTGCGCAGCCAGATTGCTGTGTTGCGCGGTGCTCAAAATCCTCATGCACTAACATGTGCATTCCGGTTTCTGCGCTCCGTGCGCCTTGCACTCTGACTGCTCGCTACGGTTTTTGGATAATAGAGAAAAGTTACGATGAAATATATTTCCACCCGCGGCAACGCGCCCGCAAAAACCTTTACTGAAATATTGCTGGGCGGTCTCGCGCCGGACGGCGGGCTGTACCTGCCTGAGCAATACCCGCAGGTGACACGCGCAGAGCTGGATGCGTGGCGCAAGCTGTCGTATGCCGACCTCGCTTACTCGGTGTTGTCAAAATTCATTACCGATATCCCGGCGGCGGACCTCAGGGGCATCATCGCCAGAACCTACACCACCGCTGCTTACAGCAACGGCCGCGCCGATTCCGATTTCACGCAGATCACGCCGCGGCGCACGCTGGAGCCGGGCGTGCACATCCTCGAACTGTCCAACGGACCGACGCTGGCGTTCAAGGACATGGCGATGCAGCTGCTCGGCAACCTGTTCGAGTACGCGCTGGGCAAGCAGCACGAGGAGCTGAACATCCTCGGCGCAACCTCCGGCGACACCGGTTCCGCCGCCGAATACGCGATGCGCGGAAAGCGCGGCATCCGCGTGTTCATGCTGTCGCCGCACGGCAAGATGTCGGCCTTCCAGCGCGCGCAGATGTACTCGCTGCAGGACACTAACATCTTCAACATCGCGATCAGCGGGATGTTCGACGACGCGCAGGACATGGTCAAGGCGGTGTCCAACGACCACGCGTTCAAGGCGAAATACAGGATAGGCACGGTCAACTCGATCAACTGGGCGCGCGTGTCCGCGCAGATCGTGTACTACTTCAAGGGCTACTTTGCCGCGACGGAATCGAACGATGAGCATGTCGCGTTCTCGGTGCCGTCCGGGAATTTCGGCAACATCTGCGCCGGCCACATCGCGCGCATGATGGGCCTGCCGATCGGCCAACTGATCCTCGCGACCAACGAGAACGACGTGCTCGACGAATTCTTCCGCACCGGCGCATATCGCCCGCGCGACACCAAACACACTTACGAGACCAGCAGCCCGTCGATGGACATCTCCAAGGCGAGCAACTTCGAGCGCTTCGTGTTCGATCTGGTCGGGCGCGACGGTGCGAAGGTGCGCGAGTTCTGGAGCAAGGTGGACCAGGGCGGATCGTTCGACATCAAGGGCACTGCGTATTGGGACGACTTGCCGAAGTTCGATTTGGTTTCCGGCAAGAGCACCCATCAGGACAGGCTCAAGACCATCCGCGAGTTATGGGAGGAATACGGCGTGATGGTCGACCCGCACACCGCCGACGGCATCAAGGTGGGACTGGAACAGCGCCGCCCGAATTTGCCGCTGATCTGTCTGGAGACCGCGCTGCCCGCCAAGTTCGCCGAGACGATACTGGAAGCATTGGGCCGCGAACCGGAACGCCCCGCGGCCATGGCTGGTATCGAAAGCCTGCCGCAGCGCTGTGAGTTGATGAATGCCGATGTGGAGCAGCTCAAGGCATACATTGCAGCGAAAGTGCCGGCGTAAACCGCATTTCCGGAACATCAAGGCAACCGTGGAAATTCAAACCAGATCAGTGTTGACCTGTCCGGTGTGCGGCTTTGCCAGGGAAAAGGTGATGCCTGCCGATGCGTGCCAGTGGTTTTACGAATGCACCAACTGCCGGAGTTTGCTTAAGCCAAAGCCGGGCGATTGCTGTGTCTTTTGTTCTTATGGAACGGTGCCTTGCCCGCCGGTTCAACTTGGCGGCAAGCGCGGTTGCTGCTAGCAGCGCTCAAACATCCAGCCAGGAAATGTACGGGCAGTTTCACCCTTTGCGGAAATCATGTGAACAACCTCATCCTGCTCATCCTCTGCTTCATCATCGGCATGCTGCTGCACCATTACAAGCGCATGCCGGTCAACACGCCTGCAGTGCTGAACACGTTCATTATTCATGTTTCCTTTCCCGCGCTGATCCTGTTGTCGGTGCACGGCATGAAGATCAGCGGCCACATCGGGCTGATGGCGGCGATGGCATGGATATGTTTTGCGCTGTCCGCGGGGTTTTTCCGGTTCGTCGGGCGCAAGCTGGACCTGCCGCGGCCGACCGAGGGTGCGCTGATACTGACCGGGGGGCTGTGCAACACGTCCTACGTCGGGCTGCCGATGATCGAGGCGTATTACGGACACCAGGGCCTTGCCAGCGGCATCATCGTCGACCAGCTCGGCTCCTTTCTGGTGCTCTCCACGCTGGGCATCACGTTTGCCGGCCTCTATTCCACCGGCCGTCCCGGCATCGCCGAGATGGCCAGGCGCATTTTTCTGTTTCCGCCATTCATCGCGCTGGTGATCTCGCTGCTGCTGATACCGGCGGTGTATCCGGAATGGCTCACCGTCGTGCTGCAGCGCATAGGCGATACCCTCGCCCCGCTGGCCCTGGTCTCGGTCGGCTTCCAGTTGCGCCTGGGGCATCTCGCGGGCAATGTCAGGAACCTGTCGATAGGCCTGGCTTTCAAGCTGCTGCTGGTACCGCTGGTAATGTATTTGTTGTACGTGCCGCTGCTCGGCGCGCATGGCCAGGCGATACAGGTCACGCTGTTCGAATCGGCGATGCCGCCGATGATCACCGCCGCGATCCTCGCGACCGAGCACGACCTCGACCCGCCGCTGGCGACATTGATGGTGGCGGTGGGACTGGTGTTGTCATTCGCCACGCTGACCGGCTGGTGGTGGCTGATGCGAGGCGTATGAATTGACGTTTGCCGGGAAAGACAGCCGGTGCAGCCTCAGGAATTAAGCCTGTCCCCACGGCGCATAATTTTGCTGTTTGATCAAATTCATCTTTTCATCAGCCTCTTCCAATACATCATCAAAGTCCTTCTCGGAACCGATCACCGTCACATGTCCTATTGATAAAGCTATCGGCCAGCCTTCTGCCTCAAACATCTTCTCCGCCGCAGAGTTGATCCGCAATGCCAATACGCCGCAGATGTATTCATCTGTTTCGGGGAATAATATCGCGAACTCTTCCTTGCCGATGCGCGCAACCGTATCAATGTTTCTGGAGTTTCTGATGAATATGCCCGACAACGATTTAAGGGCCGCATCGCTGGCGCGGGAATTATGGGTTTCTTTCAGCGAATTGAATTGCTCTATGTGGATGAACAGCAGGGAGTAGGGTTTGTTGGACCGTTCACTGCGCAAGCGTTCGGAGGAAAACTTTTCGGTCAATTCCAGGCGATTGGCCAAACCGGTCAACGCATCCTTGTGGGAATAGGCTCTGGACTTCCAGAGTTTGGCCAACACCCGGCCAAGAATGGTAAAAGTGACACTGCGGGTAACAATATTCACCGTCAGCGCGCCCAGGGGATAATTCGGCCAGACAACGGCTGCTTCGGCAATGCTCCAGGCAACAGCGGTTATGACGCCCACCAGGGCTGCCACCTGTGTGTCGGAGTGGCGCATGGAAAGTATTGCGCCCATACGCGAAGCCTGAATAATCGGCAGGCAATACAGTACGTCCAGAGAATAGTACGTCCCGGACATCTTGTAATCCCAGATGGTGATGATCAGAACTTCAACCGTAACCAGCACTAAACGCCAAAACATACTTCTCCGCTTTCTAGGCAAGTGAGCTAAGCACCCGTTCAAACAACACCAGGGGCGGCGAGCAGATGGGGCTGCAATCTATCAGTAATAACCATATTCTGCCAGTCAAGAAAATAACCCCCTGAAGTCCGGACCGTCAAGCCGGGTTACCGGATCCGGATGCCGCTTATGGGCCATTACTGGTTGACGAGTGTCGGTTTGTGTCAAAATAAAACATGCGGCGCCGGCTTCAGGAAGATGGTCTGGTCGTTCATAATATGCGGAAGCCGGCACTATGAGGCGCCCTTTTTGAACGACAAAAACGTGGAGATACCGGGATTGTCTGGTGCCGGATTTCACAGCCGGCTGCGCGGCGGCGCTGGAGTCAAAATCATTACATTTGGAAGGAATTGCTCTTGGACGACAATCTGGAAAACAGGCTTTTTGCGATGCAAAAAAAGCGGGCAGAACGTACCATGAAAATAGCCATTGCATTATTGGCGGCGGTGTTTCTGTTTGTGTTGTATTTCCTTGTGCTGAACGGTTGAGGTCGGCGCGCAATATCGTCTTGTAGTGATGGCGTATGCCATTGCACCGGCGGTGATACATCGGACTATTCGATAGTCCGCCGCCCCAGGAAACAGCCCGGGGAAACGGCCCCGGGAAACGGCTTGGATACCTGACGGAACATCAGGTATTATCCACACTGTCAGGCGTTGAAGGGGTAAGCATGCACGCGTGTACAACCAATGAGGCATACGGCCCAACGAGGCATAGGACATAGATATCTTCATCAGGAAGCAAAACCGTCGGTCAACAGTTGCAGCTGACACAACAAGGAAAGGAATACCAAATGATATTGACGATTCTGTTTTATCTGATCGCCATCGCGATACTGGTTCTGCACTTCACGGGTTTCCTCAAGAGACATAATATAGAATGGCTGGTGCTGGTGCTTGCGGTCGCTGTCTTTCCGGCAGTAATTTACCTCTGATTTCCAGCTTTAATCTCCGCCCGGACTTCAGCTGCACATCTGGAAACCTGCCCTCCACGGGCAGGTTTTTTGCGTGCCATCCGCAGCGGAGTGCGCGGCCATGTGGGGCCCAATTGCAGGTTCCCGGTTTTATTCCAGCAACTCGATCCAGTGCCTGACGGGCACATCGCTTGCGCTGGCCAGATGCATCTGGCAACCGACATTGGCTGAGGCAATCAGTTCAGGCTTGCCGTTCTGCAGCGCGGCAAGCTTGTTCTCCAGCAGTTGCCCGGAGAGTACAGGTTGCAGCAGCGTGTAAGAACCCGCTGCACCGCAGCACAGGTGGCTGTCCGCGACCGGCGCAAGATCGTAGCCGCAGCGCCGCAGTATCGCTTCCACAGTTCCGCCGAGCTTCTGGCCGTGCTGCAGGGTGCAGGATGAATGGTAGGCGACACGCGTGCCACGGCCGATTCCTGCAAATGCGTCCAGCTTCCCGGTTTTCAGTATTTCGCCCGAAATAATCTCGCTGAGATCGCGCGTCAGCGCGCTGATGCGCGCGGCCTTGCCGGCATACGCGGCATCGTCTTTCAATGCATGGCCGTAGTCTTTCACCATCAGCCCGCAGCCGCTGGCGGTCATGACGATGGCTTCTGCACCGTTCTCGACATGCGGCCACCACGCGTCGATGTTGCGGCGCATCATCGTGCGCGCGCCATCGCTGTCGGACAGATGCTGGTTCAGCGCGCCGCAGCAACCCGCCCCCGCTGCGCTGAACAGCGAGATGCCCAGCCGGTCGAGCACGCGCGCTGCCGCCGCATTGGTGTTGGGCGCGCCCAGCGGCTGGACGCAGCCTTCCAGCACCAGCATGCGCTGCGCGTGGGATGTTGCCGGTGCCGCTGTCGCGGTCTGTTTGGCGGGGATCTTTTTCTTCAGTTCTGCCGGCAGCAGCGGGCCAAGCACGCGCGCCAGGCCCAGCACGGCCGACATGCGGGCAGTGTAGGGAATGACGGCGAGCATGGCTTTGCGCAACACCTTCTGGTAAACGGAGCGCGGCGCCAGCTCTTCGACCATCTCGCGGCCGATGTCGATCAGGCGCCCATAGCGCACGCCGGAAGGGCAGGTGGTTTCGCACGAGCGGCAGGTCAGGCAGCGATCCAGATGCAGGCGGGTCTTGTTGCCGGCCTGTTCTGTCTCCAGCATTTCCTTGATCAGGTAGATCCTGCCGCGCGGACTGTCCAGTTCCGAACCCAGCAACTGGTAGGTCGGGCAGGTCGCGGTGCAGAATCCGCAATGCACGCAGGCGCGCAGGATCGCATCGGCTTCGGCGATCTCGGGACGACTCAGCAGGCGGGGCGAGATGGATGTTTGCATGCTATGGGACTTGTTATAGGGTTTGCTACAGTTCCGGGTACAACCGGCCGCGATTGAAAATATGCTTGGGATCGAAACTGGCCTTGAGACGCTGTTGTATGGCCAGCAGCGGTCCGGACAGCGGTTGGAATATTTCTCCGGCTTGTCCGCCGCGAAACACGGTGGCATGGCCGCCAACGTTTGCGACGCGATGGCGCAACGATGCGGGATCTTCATTGCTGTACAGCCAGCGCTGCGCACCGCCCCAGTCCAGCAGCCATGTTCCTTCGATGTTCAACGGCGGGGTCGCGGGTTTGACCACGATGCGGTACAGCGCGCCGCTGCGCATGAAGAAAGGCAGCTGATGCTCGCGCAGCGCATGCCAGAAGGCATCCGCATCCGGAAGCACATCACCGGCTATCTTGCTGCGCGCTTCCTGGACCCCCTGTGCGCTGCCGGAGATGCGTATGTACAATTGTTCGCCGTGAAAGCACGCACCGTCGACGGGATAGC
>CAVWTZ010000147.1:0-3204 GCA_963757485.1 uncultured beta proteobacterium | reverse complement strand
GGGGTTTGTTGCGGTAACAGGAAACGTGCTGGCGATCCTGTTCGTCTCGCGCATCGCGATGCACGACCAGCACATCACTGTGCCGGATGTTGCGCTGAAATAAAGCGGGCGCTGAAATAAACTGGAGCGGGTGAACGGGATCGAACCCAAACCCACATACTACGTAACTATTTGTTTAATTGGAAACTGCCCGAAAACTTTTCGATCATCGTAGGACAGCATCGTAGTAGCTCATCGCAGCCACTTACACGCTCATAATTACTCAGATGCCAATCAATTGCAATGCATAACCTGGTTGGTTATTTGAATGTTTAACACGCCATATAGTCGTCAGACCGCCACCGGCAGCTCATTCCAGTCCGTCATGTAGTTCGGTGACTTTCGCTCGCGACGCATCGCCCAGCGTTGCCTGATGCCCGATGCGGCGATTGTCACACTCCCTTGCCCCATGCGTCGCTTGATCGCGTCCATGACGCGCATCCGACCGTCCGACCTAGCCTGATCAGCAGGATCATCGAACAGGGTCGATTGGATCGTATCCTTCGCCTGTAGGCCCATCAGCAGCACGCCAGACTTCTTATATCGGTAACCGCTTCGGTAGATCGCCCTCAGCCCCGTCAGCGCGGCATGGACGAGCTTGGCGGTATCGTCGCTTGGCTGGTTCAAAGGTACGACAATCGAACGCTGGTATTGAGGTTCGTCATTTTTGAACGGGTTAGTGCGGACATAGACGCAGAGGCTCGCCGGAACCGAGCCGTCATGCCTGAGCTTTTCTGCTGCACGGGTAGCGAAGTATGCAACTGAATCGGAAAGGTCGGCTAGAGCGGTTACAGTCGAGCCAAACGACCGCGAGACCATAATCTGCTGTCCGGGTGTACCGGTGACTTCAAGCTCGATGCAGGGTATGCCGTTAAGCTCCTGAACGGTAGCAGATAGTCGTGACATGACGTTTGCAAAACATATGAGATAGTCGCTGTTGCGGTCAGCGGATGGTCACAAGTACTGAGGCTGGGCTGACTCAATATCAGAACTACTTGAAACAATTAACTGTGACAGTCCTGCCTGGCCAACCGGCAGCTCCGCAAGCCAGGGGACCAGAGCGGTGCGTTCGGACAATTCGCTGGTCACTTGGCGAATGAAAGGCACTTCATAGTCTCCACGCATCTGCAACAAAGCGTGTTTTGTGTGGCTGGCGAACAAACTCTGATTGATAACCCATGCGAAAGGAATAATTCCAGCACGAGCCAAATCCTCCTGCAATCGCTCTGCCTCATGCACGGGAGTAGCTTCTGGCAGGGTGACAATCAATACCTTTGTGAAATTTGGATCACGCAATCGGGGAAGTAGCTCGACTACGCTTCGAGGCATATCCCCCTGTGTGCGCTGTACCTCACGATGATAGGCTTCGGCAGCATCGAGCAATAGCAGCGTATGGCCAGTTGGCGCTGTGTCGAGTACAACAAAGCCTTCACGTCCCTCATCCACGATTTCAGCGAATGCGCGGAAAACCGCAATTTCCTCGGTACAAGGAGAGCGCAAATCCTCTTCGAGCAAAGGTCGGCCACCTTCATCCAAATTAGGTGCAGCACGAGCAAGTAATTCCTCAGTATAACGCGCCACTTCGCGGGCAGGATCTATACGGCTCACCGTTAAGCGGGCAATGCTGCCGGCTACAGTCTCGACGACATGGGCGGCAGGGTCCGTGGTAGAGAGATGTACAGCATGGCCACGCTGCGCCAGAGCCAGTGCGATGGCGGCTGCCACGGTGGTCTTGCCGACGCCGCCTTTACCCATGGTCATAATGACACCCCGACCAGTTGCTGCGAGGCTATCCACCATATCGACCAAGCCTGGCGGAAGTATCAACGATTCATTGGCAGATGGTGCCACATGTCTGACGTGCATAACCCGCTCAGGATTAATTAGCTCGCGTATTGCATCAAGTCCCACCGTCCCACGCGGAATCAAAGGGGTGATAGTCCGCGATAGTTCTGCCAAGCCAACAGGCATCGCGGCAAGGGCCTCTGCACTGCGGCGTGTCATGGCATCACCTACGGCGTCACCCGCTATGGCAGCGGTGAAAACGCCGTTCAGGGCAAGGTTTAGATTTCTTACGCCCAGCGAATCCAACTCACCTCGTGTGCGTTCTGCTTCGCGTAAAGCAGCAGTCTCAGGACGACTGACCAATATAACGCTCGTCAAGGCTGGATCAGACAAACGGGCGACAGTAGCCCCATAGAGTGCTTTTTGCTTTTCCAGTCCGGCCAGCGGACCGAGACAGGAAGCTCCGCCCGCCGAGGATGCGATAAAACCGCTCCAAGCCGATGGCAATGTGAGGAGACGCAGTGTATGTCCGGTAGGCGCAGTATCAAAAATGACGTGATCGAAGTCGGACGTGGCGCTCGCATCGCCAATCAGTTTGGAAAACTCATCGAATGCGGCAATTTCCACTGTGCAGGCACCAGAAAGTTGTTCCTCCATGCTGGCGATGGCGGCGGTCGGCAACACACCACGATAGGGCGCGACGATGCGTTCGCGATAGTTGCGTGCAGCCGCTTCAGGATCAATGTTCAAGGCATAGAGTTCGGATGTCCCGTTAATTAAAGTTGGTACAGAATAGAGTCGCGTCCCCAGCACCTCGTCGAGATTGGATGCCGGATCGGTGCTGACAATCAGCACACGTTTGCCGACATCGGCCAAAGCAAGGCCCATGGCGCAGGACAGCGACGTCTTGCCGACACCGCCCTTTCCAGTAAAGAAGAGATAGCGTGTATGCGCTTCTGGCAATGCCATCTGGCTTTCCTTAACAGCAGCCAGATTTCGGTGAACAGCAGGATTGCTTTTGGATGGGCTGAACTGACGCTTCAGTTGCGGATATACCCAGTTTTTGAGCGAGTTGTTGACGCGAGGGATAAATGCCCGTCGAAACGATATGGCCATCTACAGCCAGAATGGGCAGGCGCTCTATACCGGCTTCCATCTCCTTGATGACCGCCGGGTTGGCGGCGAAAGCCTGGGGTTCCTGGCCGAGATTATATCGCTGCACGGAAACAGCCTGTTCTGCTACCCATTTCAGGTCTGCGGCAAACTGTGCCAACACAGGATCGACATCCACGCCGCAAATGCCCGTTGAACAGCACATGGCAGGATCAAATACTTCGAGTTTTTTCATGATTGTCTCCTTAATGTTTGGCCGGCCTCGTA
>CAVWTZ010000146.1:0-9198 GCA_963757485.1 uncultured beta proteobacterium | reverse complement strand
ACTTACCTGATTTCGTTATCCTGTCATATACTCATTGAAAGTTTTGAGTTGATTAATTATCAGCGCAGAACAGATGCCGTGAATATTATCGAAGTGCTGCCGTGTGAAAAATCGCTGTGACGAAATCGGTGAATTCGGCTCCGCTTCACAAAACCAACCTAACCCTCCCTCCCACTTTCTGTAAAATACGCCCCGCAACATTCCGCTACCAAGCTTAAACGCACTAACAGCCTTACCCGAGAATCTACCCATGGCAAAAAATACCTACGACGAATCAAGCTTCAAAGTTTTGCGCGGTCTCGAACCGGTGCGCCAGCGACCGGGGATGTACACCGAATCTCGAATTACCGAATCACCTGATCGCCGAAGTGGTGGACAATGCCTGCGACGAGGACTGGCCGGTTATGCCAAGAACATCTTGATGGTCACGGCGCACACCGACGGTTCCGTGAGGGTCGTTGTCGACGACGGACGCGGCATCCCGGTCGGCATCCCGAAGAAAAAGTTTCGGTGGTCGAAAATGGCCTTCACGGTGCTGCATTCAGGCCGCAAGTTTGGGCGCGCTACAAGTTTGCCGGTGGCTTGCACGGCGTCGGTGTGGCGGTGACCAACGCGCTGTCCACCAAGGTGGAAGCGACGCTTTACCGCGATGGCGGCGAGCATTTCATCCGCTTCGGGAACGGCGCGGCCGAGGCGCCGCTCAAGCGCATAGCCGATTGCCCGAAGAAGAAAACCGGACCAACGCGTCTGGCCTAACCCTGAACATATTTCGACACGCCGAACGTGATCCTGCCGCAACTGGAAAAATCATTGCGTTCCAAGTGGCGCCGCTGCCGCGTCGGCATTACGCTGCTTACCGAGAAGACCGGCGAGACCAAATCGTGGACCTACCCGGACGGGCTGCGCGGCTACCTGGACGAGGGCGACGGCCGAGCAGGAACCGGCCGGTGCCGATCTTCGCGATGGAGAAGTTCGTGCAGGCCGGCAGCGACAGCGGCTAGTGCCCGTGCCAAGGTGCGGCCCGGCGATCGTGGTTCGCGGAAGGGGCGGTGGTGCGCGGAATCCTACGTCAACCTGATCCGACCTGGACCGGGCGGACGCATGAATCCGGCCTGAAGGACGGCGTGTTCAACGCGGTGAAGAATTTTGCCGAGCTGCACGGGATGCCGCCGAAGGGCGTGAAGCTGGTGTCGGACGACGTGTTCTCGCGCGCCAGTTTCTGCTGCTTCGACCAAGGTGCTCGACCCGCAGTTCCAGGGACAGACCAAGGACAAGCTGGTGTCGCGCGACGCGCTGCGCCTGGTGTCGCTGATGGCGAAGGACCCGCTGGACCTGTGGCTGAACGAGCACGTGGATTTCGGCAAGCGCATCACCGAGCTGGCGATCCAGCAGGCACAGACAAGGATGCGCTCGGCGCAGAAGGTCGAGAGAAAAAAGGGTTCCTCGGTCGCGGTGCTGCCGGGCAAGCGACCGATATCCAGCGATGCGGAGCCGCACCGAGCTGTTTCTGTTCGAAGGCGATTCTGCCGGCGGTCAGCCAAACAGGGACGCAACAAGGAATTCCAGGCGGTGCTGCCGTTGCGCGGCAAAGTGTTGAACACGTTTGAAGTGGAGAAAGACCGGCTGTTCGCCAACAACGAGATCCATGCCGTGGCGATCGGCGTGGACCCGCACGGCCCGGACGAGGACGCGGACCTCTGGCCTGCGCTACAACGGCATTTATATCATGGCCGACGCCGACGTGGACGCGCAGACCCCCTCGAGAGCGCGCCTGCTCACGCCTGTTCTCCGCCATTTCTACAAGGTGGTGGAAGCGGGCAAGGTTTACCTCGCGCAACCGCCGCTGTTCCGCGCGGACGTGCCCGCGCAGGGCAAGAAACCGCTGCGCAAGCTCTATGCGCTCAACGAGGGCGAACTCGATGCGATCGAAGACCGGTTGCACCAGGAAAAAATCCGCGAGGGATCGTGGTCGATTTCGCGCTTCAAGGGGCTGGGCGAGATGAATGCCGAGCAGTTGTGGGACACCACGCTCAACCCGGAGGACGCGGCGCGCGCCTGCGTGTGCATGCTCCGCGCTGTCGTTCAGTGAAAACATGGACATGTTCAACATGCTGATGGGCAAGCAGGCGCCTGGCTGGGAATATCACGGCAATGAAGTGACAGGGGATGTATCGCAGTATGAGCAACGATCCGAACAATACAGCGATGACCAGAACTGCACATTCTGATGATCAAAACAACATGCGAAGTCGCTGAAGAAACGGTAGCGGAAGAACAGGCGGCGGCATCTGGTGGCAGGGGCGGCGCGCGACAGTTCGCTGCCACTGCCTGAAGGCGACGAGGTGCCGATCGCGCAGTATGCCGAATACGCCTATCTGGAGTATGCAGTATCGGTGGTGAAGGGCCGCGCATTGCCGGAATGTGCTGTGCGGCAGAAGCCGGTGCAGCGGCGCATTCTCTATGCGATGCGCCAGATGGGGCGACCACAGCAGCAAGCACCGTAAGTCGGCGCGCGTGGTCGGCGACGTGCCGGGAACACCACCCGCATGGCGACTTGTCCCGCCTACGAGGCGATGGTCCGCTTGGCGTACGCTGAACCATCCGTGCGGACGGCCAGGGCAACTTCGGCACGTGCCGCGCCGCTGCGACGCGTTACACCGAGCGTGCCTCACGCCCCTGGCCGACCTGCTGCTGTCCGAAATCGACATGGGCACGGTGGGGATTCGCGCCCAATTACGACGGCGCCTTCAGGGAACCCGCGATGCTGCGGCGCGCCTGCCAGTCGGGGCGTGCCGAACGGCGCATCGGGCATCGCGGTGGGCATGGCGACGGAGATTCCGTCGCACAACCTGCGCGAGGTTTCGGCTGCCACAGCAGCGCACTGGTGCGAACCGGACACCGGCGACGACGCCCTGCTCGCTTGCATCCGCGGACCGGATTTCCCCGGCGGCGGACAGATCATCTCGTTGCCGCGCGAAATCCGTGATGCTTACCTGTCCGGACGGGGTTCGCTGAAGACGGCGCGCGCGCTGGACGGTCGAGGAGTGGGCACGTGGCCAGTGGCAGGTGGTCGTCAACGAACTGCCGCAAGGCGTATCGACGCGCAAAGTGCTGGAAGAGATCGGCGAACTGACCAATCCCAAGGTCAAAACCAACAAGAAAAGCCTGACGCAGGACCAGCTGCAGACGAAGCAGCTTATCCTGTCGGTGCTGGACGCGGTGGCGGACGAGTCGGACAAGTCGAGGCAATGGCTCGTGTTCCAGCCCAAGTCTTCGCGCCAGTCGCAGGAAGAACTGATGAACGTGCCGCTCGCGCCCGTCCAGCCCGATCATGGTCATGTTGACCGTACGGATGATCTCGAGGCGGTGTGCGCGAGCAGCACGTTCATCAGTTCTTCCTGCGACTGGCGCGACGACTTGGCTGGAACACGAGCCGTATTGCCGTGCGACTTGTCCGACTCGTCCGCCACCGTGTCCAGCACCGACAGGATAAGCTGCTTGGGCTGCAGCTGGTCCTGGCGTACAGGTTTTTCTTGTTGGTTTTGACCTTGGGATTGGTCAGTTCCGCCGATCTCTTCCAGCACTTTGCGCGTCGATACGCCTTGGCGGCAGTTCGTAGACGACCACCTGCGCACTGGCCGCGTGCCAGTTCCTCGACCGTCCAGCGCGCGCGCATCTTCAGCTGAACCCCGTCCGGACAGTCGTAACAGTCGCGGATTTCGCGCGGCGACGAGATGACCTGTCCGCCGCCGGGGAAATCCGGTCCGCGGATGCAAGCGAGCAGGGCGTCGTCGCCGGTGTCCGGGTCGCGCACCAGTTGCACGTGGCAGCCGAAACCTCGCGCAGGTTGTGCGACGGAATCTCCGTCGCCATGCCCACCGCGATGCCCGATGCGCCGTTGAGCAGCACCATTGGCAGGCGCGCCGGCAGCATCGCGGGCTCCCTGAAGGCGCCGTCGTAATTGGGCACGAAGTCCACCGTGCCCATGCTCGATTTCCGGACAGCAGCAGTTCGGCCAGGGGCGACAGCCGCGCTTCGGTGTAACGCATCGCAGCGGCGTTGTCGCCGTCGCGCGTGCCGAAGTTGCCCTGGCCGTCCACCAGCGGATAGCGCAGCGAGAAATCCTGCGCCAAGCGGACCATCGCCTCGTAGGCGGACGAGTCGCCATGCGGGTGGTACTTGCCCAGCACGTCGCCGACCACGCGCGCCGACTTTACGTGCTTGCTGCTGTGGGTCAGCCCCATCTGGCGCATCGCATAGAGAATGCGCCGCTGCACCGGCTTCTGCCCGTCGCACACGTCCGGCAATGCGCGGCCCTTCACCACCGATACTGCATACTCCAGATAGGCGCGTTCGGCATACTGCGCGATCGGCACCTCGTCGCCTTCAGGCAGTGCGGGCAGGGGAGCGAACTGTCGCGCGCCGCCCCTGCCACCAGATGCCGCCGCCTGTTCTTCCGCTACCGTTTCTTCAGCGACTTCCGGCATGTTGTTTTGATCATCAGGGAACATGTCGGTCTGGTCATCACTGTTCATATTGTTCGGATCGTTGCTCATACTCATACATCCCCTGTCACTTCATTGCCGTGATATTCCAGCCAGGCGCGCCGTGTTGAGGCTTCCTGCTTGCCCATCAGCATGTTGAACATGTCCATGTTTTCACTGAACGACAGCGCGGAGGCATGCACACGCAGCGCGCGCCGCGTATCCGGGTTGAGCGTGGTGTCCCACAACTGCTCGGCATTCATCTCGCCCAGCCCCTTGAAGCGCGAAATCGACCACGATCCCTCGCGGATTTTTTCCTGGTGCAACCGGTCTTCGATCGCATCCAGTTCGCCCTCGTTGAGCGCATAGAGCTTGCGCAGCGGCTTCTTGCCCTGCGCGGGCACGTCCACGCGGAACAGCGGCGGTTGCGCGAGGTAAACCTTGCCCGCTTCCACCACCTTGTAGAAATGGCGGAAGAACAGCGTGAGCAGCAGCGTCGAGATGTGCGCGCCGTCCACGTCGGCGTCGGCCATGATATAAATGCCGTTGTAGCGCAGGCCGGACAGGTCCGCGTCCTCGTCCGGGCCGTGCGGGTCCACGCCGATCGCCACGGCGATGTCGTGGATCTCGTTGTTGGCGAACAGCCGGTCTTTCTCCACTTCAAACGTGTTCAACACTTTGCCGCGCAACGGCAGCACCGCCTGGAATTCCTTGTTGCGTCCCTGTTTGGCTGAGCCGCCGGCAGAATCGCCTTCGACCAGAAACAGCTCGGTGCGGCTCGCATCGCTGGAACTGCAATCGGTCAGCTTGCCCGGCAGCACCGCGACCGAGGAACCCTTTTTCTTCTCGACCTTCTGCGCCGAGCGCATCCTTGTCTGTGCCTGCTGGATCGCCAGCTCGGTGATGCGCTTGCCGAAATCCACGTGCTCGTTCAGCCACAGGTCCAGCGGGTCCTTCACCATCAGCGACACCAGGCGCAGCGCGTCGCGCGACACCAGCTTGTCCTTGGTCTGTCCCTGGAACTGCGGGTCGAGCACCTTGGTCGACAGCACGAAACTGGCGCGCGAGAACACGTCGTCCGACACCAGCTTCACGCCCTTGGGCAGCATGCCGTGCAGCTCGGCAAAATTCTTCACCGCGTTGAACACGCCGTCCTTCAGGCCGGATTCATGCGTGCCGCCGGTCCAGGTCGGGATCAGGTTGACGTAGGATTCGCGCACCACCGCGCCTTCCGCCGACCACACGATCGCCCAGGCCGCGCCTTCGCCCTCGGCATAGCCGCTGTCGCTGCCGGCCTGCACGAACTTCTCCATCGCGAAGATCGGCACCGCCAGTTCCTGCTCGGCGGTCGCCTCGGTCAGGTAGCCGCGCAGCCCGTCCGGGTAGGTCCACGATTTGGTCTCGCCGGTCTTCTCGGTAAGCAGCGTGATGCCGACGCCGGGCAGCAGCACCGCCTTGGAACGCAATGATTTTTCCAGTTGCGGCAGGATCACGTTCGGCGTGTCGAAATATTTCGGGTTAGGCCAGACGCGCACCATCGTGCCGGTTTTCTTCTTCGGGCAATCGGCTATGCGCTTGAGCGGCGCCTCGGCCGCGCCGTTCCCGAAGCGGATGAAATGCTCGCCGCCATCGCGGTAAACCGTCACTTCCACCTTGGTGGACAGCGCGTTGGTCACCGCCACACCGACGCCGTGCAAGCCACCGGCAAACTTGTAGGCGCCGCCGGATTCCTTGTCGAACTTGCCGCCTGAATGCAGCACCGTGAAGGCCACTTCGACCACCGAAACTTTTTCTTCGGGATGGATGCCGACCGGGATGCCGCGTCCGTCGTCAACAACCGTCACGGAACCGTCGGTGTGCGCCGTGACCATGATGTTCTTGGCATAACCGGCCAGTGCCTCGTCGCAGGCATTGTCCACCACTTCGGCGATCAGGTGATTCGGTGATTCGAGATTGGTGTACATCCCCGGTCGCTGGCGCACCGGTTCGAGACCGCGCAAAACTTTGAAGCTTGATTCGTCGTAGGTATTTTTTGCCATGGGTAGATTCTGGGGTAAGGCTGTTAGTGCGTTTAAGCTTGGTAGCGGAATGTTGCGGGGGCGTATTTTACAGAAAGTGGGAGGGAGGGTTAGGTTGGTTTTGTGAAGCGGAGCCGATTCACTCATTTCGTCACAGCGATTTTTACACGGCAGCACTTCGATAATATTCACGGCATCTGTTCTGCGCTGATAAAAATAATCAACTCAAAACTTTCCCAATGATTGTATTGACAGGATAACGAAATCAGATAAGATACTTTAACAATTCCGTAATAATGGAAGCATAGAATGACAGATGTAAAACAGGCTGTTGAGAAGCTTGCCGCACTCGCCCAGGAATCCCGGTTGCGGATTTTCAGGCTGCTGGTCGAAGCGGGCCAAGATGGGTTGAATGCCACTGCTATCGCAGAAGCTCTTGATCTCGCCCCTGCCACGCTGTCCTTTCATGTGGCGCACCTGGCACGTGCTGGACTCGTCAACGCCCGTCAGGAAAGCCGTTTCATCTTCTATTCGGCGAATTACGCGGCCATGGACGACCTGATTTCCTATCTGGCCAAGGATTGCTGCCAGGGGACAGCCTGCCTGCCCAAAACGGCTGCAATTATTCCGCCGTCAATCGCCGGAGAATAGTCAAAATAGGCATTTGAAGGAGAAAATGTGAAGGACAGGATTTACAACGTATTGTTTCTCTGCACCGGCAATTCGGCGCGCAGCATCATGGCAGAAGCCCTCCTGAAGAATCTCGGCAAAGGCCGGTTCAACGCCTTCAGCGCGGGCAGCCATCCTGCGGGCCAGATCAATCCGTTCGCTATCGATCAGCTACGACGCGCCGACCTGCCCTTCGAGGGATTGCGCAGCAAGAATTGGGAAGAGTTCTCTGCGCCGAATGCGCCAAAACTCGATTTCGTGTTCACCGTCTGCGACAAGGCTGCGGGCGAAGTGTGCCCGATCTGGCCGGGCCAGCCGATGACGGCTCACTGGGGGATCGAGGATCCGGCCGTCGTGGAAGGCAGCGAAGAGCTAAAGCGCCAGGCTTTCGCCAAAGCCTTCAATCAACTCAACAGGCGTATTTCCTTATTTGTCAGCCTGCCGTTCAGCAAAATTGATGGGATGTCGCTCAAGAAAGAATTAGACAACATCGGCCACCTGCGCCAGCAGGGGCTATAAGTAACGTTCTGCCAACTATTTAAATCAAGTTATTCCATGACTACTCCGAAATCCGTACTCGTACTATGCACCGGCAACTCCTGCCGTTCCCAGATGGCCGAAGCCATACTCAACCATGATCTCGCCGGCAAGGTCAGCGCCAGGTCGGCCGGTACCCGTCCCCAGCCCAAGGTTGCCGATGGCGCCATCGAGGCATTAAGGCTGGCGGGTCTTCCGACCGATGGACTGTACCCCAAGGATGTGGATGTTTTCCTGAACGAACCTTTCGATCTGGTCGTGACGGTTTGCGACAACGCCAGGGAAGCCTGCCCGATCTTCCCGCGCCCGGTGCCGCAAATCCACCTTCCATTTCACGACCCGCATGGCGAACCGCTGGAGAGCTTCGTTCGGGTACGTGACGATATCAGTGCCCGCCTTTTGCCGGCAGTACGGCATGCGCTCGGTGTATAGCGCTATGAGTGCCCAATGTGAAATCGCAGTAAAAGCCGGAACCGGTGCGCCGCTGAGCATATTCGAGCGGTATCTGACCGTCTGGGTGTTTCTCTGCATCGTGGCCGGAATCGCCCTCGGACAACTGGCACCGGTATTGTTCCAGGCCGTCGGCCGGATGGAAATCGCGCAGGTCAACCTGCCGGTCGGCTTGCTGATCTGGGTGATGATCATCCCGATGCTGGTCAAGGTCGATTTCGGCGCCTTGCACGAGGTCAGGCAACATGTGCGCGGCATCGGCGTGACGCTGTTCGTGAACTGGCTGGTCAAGCCGTTCACGATGGCGTTTCTCGGCTGGCTGTTCGTGCGCCACCTGTTTGCGTCCATGCTGCCCGCAGACCAGATCGACAGCTACATCGCCGGTTTGATCCTGCTTGCGGCCGCACCCTGCACGGCGATGGTGTTTGTCTGGAGCCGCCTGTCGAACGGCGATCCGCTGTTCACTTTGTCCCAGGTGGCGCTCAACGATACGATCATGGTTTTCGCGTTTGCGCCCATCGTGGCCTTGTTGCTCGGGATTTCGAGCATACATGTGCCCTGGGATACGCTGTTAACGTCAGTCCTGCTGTATATCGTGATTCCGGTCATTCTGGCGCAATTGTGGCGCAAGCGTCTGCTGGGCAAGGGGCAGGCACACTTTGATGCGGTCATGGAAAGCATCGGCCCATGGTCGATTTCGGCGCTGCTCGTGACGCTTGTCCTGCTGTTCGCCTTTCAGGGCAAAGCGATCATCGAACAACCCATGGTGATTGTACTGTTGGCGGTTCCTATCCTGATCCAGGTTTTTTTCAACTCCGCGCTTGCCTACTGGCTGAACCGCACCGTTGGCGAGAAACACAACATCGCCTGCCCGTCGGCGCTGATCGGCGCCTCCAACTTCTTTGAGCTGGCCGTGGCAGCCGCCATCAGCCTGTTCGGGTTCCAGTCCGGCGCCGCGCTGGCGACCGTGGTGGGCGTGCTCATCGAGGTGCCGGTGATGCTGCTGGTGGTTCGCGTGGTCAATTCCAGCAAGGGCTGGT
>CAVWTZ010000145.1:0-5368 GCA_963757485.1 uncultured beta proteobacterium | reverse complement strand
ATAGCGGCCGCAGCAAGCGGCATAGTCGGCCCCGCCGCAAGGGCACGGCAGGTTTTTCGGTGTCGTCGCCCGGCCGCTCTTCATGGTGCCGGGCCAAAGCTGCCCTGCAATACCACCGGCTCGACCTCTATCATGCCGGCATAACTGGTCACCATGACATGGCCTTCCTGTATGGTGCATTGCAGTTGCATGGCGCGGCTGGCCAGCGCGGCGAGGGCCAGCGTGGTTTCGTTCGGCAACCTGAGCATAGTGAGATTGGCGAGGCGTTGCAGTTTGTCGCGATTCTCGTTCCACCATATGTCCGCGGCGCGCCCGTAACTGACCACCACGACCTGATTCGCGCGTCCGCCGGCTTTGCGGATGACGCGCTCGTCGGGCAGGCCGACTTCTATCCAGCGTTCGATCGCGCCGGTGAGGTCCTTGTGCCACAGGTCGGGTTCGTCGCCGCTGCTGATGCCTTTGCCGAAGGCCAGCGCTTCATCGGCATACAGCGCGAAGGCAAGCAGGCGCACCATCATGCGTTCGTCGGTTTCCGACGGATGCCGCGCCAGCCTCAGCGCATGGTCTGCGTAGTAGTGGCGATCCATGTCGGCGATCTGGAGCGTGACTTTGAAAACCGTTGCGTTGATGGCCATATCGGTCGATTCGTCCGGGAATTTTGCCGGCGCGCATTCTAGCCCGAATACCCGATTAAATCCGAAGCTTTGCCCGACCCGTCCGGATGGCTTTACATCACCGTTCCGTCTATAATCCGGACCAATTTTGCAGTTCACTGTTCGAGATACGCTAAAGATGCAGTTATTCACCTTTGGTATCAACCATCAAACCGCGCCGCTTGCCGTGCGCGAGCAGGTCGCGTTCAACGAGGACGGGATGGAGAACGCCCTGCGCGACCTGGTGGAGAACGGTGCGGCAAAGGAGGCGGCAATCCTGTCCACCTGCAACCGCATGGAACTGTATTGCAACGCTGCCCAACCCGAACACACCGTAGACTGGCTGGCGCAGTATCATCACCTGCCCCGCAGGGAGATCGAACCCTATCTCTACACCTTGCCGCGCGAACAGGCGATAAAGCATTCCTTCCGCGTTGCGAGCGGGCTGGATTCCATGGTGTTGGGCGAGCCGCAGATCCTCGGCCAGATGAAACAGGCGGTGCGCCAGGCCGAGCAGGCGGGTACGCTGGGTTTCCTGTTGCACAAATTGTTTCAGCGCACCTTCTCGGTGGCCAAGGACGTGCGCACCCAGACCGAGATCGGCGCAAATCTGGTGTCGATGGCCGCCGCCGCGGTCAGGCTGGCCGAGCGCATCTTCCCGAGCATCTCCGAACAGCGCGTATTGTTCATCGGCGCGGGCGAGATGATCGAACTCAATGCGGTGCATTTCGCCGCGCGTTCGCCCAAGCACATCACCGTCGCCAACCGCACGCTGGAGCGCGCGCAAATACTGGCGCGGCGCATCAACGGCGCTGCAATCACGCTGACCGATCTGCCGGAACAACTGGCGCATCACGATATTATCGTCACCTGTACCGCCAGCCAGCTGCCTATCCTCGGCAAGGGCATGGTGGAAAGCGCGCTCAAGGCGCGCAAACACCGTCCGCTGTTCATTGTGGATCTGGCCGTTCCGCGCGATGTGGAAGCGGAGGTATCCACACTGAGTGACGTGTTCCTGTACACCGTGGACGACATCGCAGCCGTGGTGAAGGACGGACTGGACGCGCGCCAGGGAGCGGTAAAGGAAGCCGAGGTCATCATCGACTCCAACGTCTCCGATTTTCTGCACTGGATGGAAGCACGCGAAGCAGTACCGACCATACGCGCGTTGCGCGACCTTGCCGAGCGCAACCGCCGCCACGAAATGGAAAAGGCCCTGCGCCTGCTGGCCAAAGGCGAGAGTCCTGAAAAGGTGCTGGAGTCGATGAGCAGCAGCCTGACCAACAAATTTCTGCATGCGCCGACGCACGCGCTGAACCAGGCGCAAAGCGGTGACCGCGAGGCCTTCCTTGAAGTGATCCATCGTCTGTATCACCTCCACAACGACGAGTAAACCCCAGCCGAATGAACCCCAGCATTAGCACCAAGCTCGCTCAGTTGAGCGAGCGTCTGCTCGAAGTCAATCAACTGTTGAGTACCGAAGAAGCCACCAAAAGCATGGATACGTTCCGCAAGCTGAACCGCGAGCGTGCCGAGCTGGAACCGGTGGTGGAGTTGTATCACGCCTATCAGTCATGCCAGTCCGACATTGATGCGGCGCGCGAAATGGCAGGCGACCCGGGGATGAAGGAATTTGCCGAGGCCGAAATCAGGGATGGTGAAGCGCGTCTGGAGCAACTCAACAACGAATTGCAAGTGCAGTTGCTGCCGAAAGATCCCAACGATGAGCGCGGCGTGTTTCTGGAAATTCGCGCAGGAACCGGCGGCGACGAGGCAGCGCTGTTCGCCGGCGACCTGTTCCGCATGTACTCGCGTTTTGCCGAACGCAAGCGCTGGCAGGTCGAAGTGATCTCGGAAAGTCCCGGCGAGATGGGCGGCTACAAGGAGATCATCGCGCGCATCAACGGACAGGGTGCCTACTCGGTGCTGAAATTCGAATCCGGCGCGCATCGCGTGCAGCGTGTGCCCACCACCGAGACACAGGGCCGCGTGCATACCTCGGCGTGCACCGTCGCGGTGATGCCCGAAGTGGACGAGGTCGACGATGTGGTGCTGAATCCCGCCGACCTGCGCATCGACACGTTCCGCGCATCCGGCGCGGGCGGACAGCATATCAACAAGACCGATTCGGCGGTGCGCATCACCCACCTGCCGACCGGCGTGGTGGTGGAATGCCAGGACGGCCGCTCGCAGCACCAGAACAAGGCTCAGGCGATGCGCGTGCTTGCGGCACGCATCAAGGATGCGCAGGTTCGCGAACAGAATGCCAAGACCGCCGCGACGCGCAAAAGCCTGGTGGGCAGCGGAGACCGCTCGGAGCGCATCCGCACCTACAACTTTCCGCAGGGCCGTGTCACCGATCACCGCATCAATCTCACGCTGTACAAAATGGATGCGATCATGGATGGCGATATCGGCGAACTGACCGGTGCGCTGATGGCAGAGCATCAGGCCGAACAGCTCGCCGCAATGGCGGATGATGTCCTCAGTTAATATTCAGGAAATACTGCAACGCGACAGCAAACGGCTGGAAGCCGCTCTGAACCTTGAATCCGCCAGTGCGCGCATCGAGGCGCAATCCCTGCTGCAAGCGGTGCTGCAAGTGAATCGCGCCTACCTTCTCACCCACCCGGAACAATCACTGGACGCCGATCAGCAGCAGCGGTACCTGGCGCTGTTCGAACGGCGCCTGGGCGGCGTACCGGTCGCGTACCTGCTAGGTGAACGCGAGTTTTACGGACTAACGTTCGCGGTATCCCCCGTCACGCTGATACCGCGCCCTGAAACAGAATTGCTGGTTGAACTGGCATTGCAGTACATTCCGCGACAGGGTACTTGCCGCGTGCTGGATTTGGGAACCGGCAGCGGCGCGATCGCATTGAGCATTGCTGTCGCGCGTCCCGATGCAGAGGTGGTGGCAGTGGATGCCTCGGCCGCCGCGCTGGAAGTTGCGCAACTCAATGCGCAGCGGCTCAATCTCGGCAATGTACGCATGTTGCAGAGCGACTGGTTCTCCGCATTGCACGGCGAACGCTTCGATATGATCGTTTCCAACCCCCCCTATGTCGCCGCTGGCGACGCGCATCTTGCCCAGGGCGATGTGCGCTTCGAGCCTCGCGCCGCCCTGGTTTCCGGCACGGACGGACTGGACGACATCCGGCGCATTTGCACACAAGCCAAGGATCATCTTCGCCCGAAGGGCTGGCTGATGTTCGAGCATGGCCATGACCAGGCGGCGCGGGTTCGCGCGCTGTTGCAGCAATCCGGCTTGAAGGAAATATTTTCCGCCCGTGATTTGTCGGGAATCGAACGTGCAAGCGGCGGGGCCTCTGACTTCGGAATCCAATGAAACTAAGTGTATATTGCTTGGTGTTATTTGCCAATAATACGGCATTATTAAGCACAATCAACAGATAACGCATGAATAGCGTGCTTTTATAATATGTTAATTGTGACACTATAAACCCCTTTCTACGTCGGTTTGTAATATTTCAACATTGACTGTCACAGTATTGATAGTTAATAATCCATACCAATAATGACCCGTGGTCTCCAGTAGCTGAAACAGAATCCTAGATAATATGGCTTCAGTCAAACATTGAGCGAACCCGATGCGCATCTGTATCAGGACGTTTCTGAGTTTAGGAATTTTTTGTTTTTATCGTGAAAGCATAGCCAAGTGACTTCATTTAGCATCCCCATTCAAGAGCTAAAAAATCAGGGCGCGGATGCGGACGAGCTCACTAAATTTCTGGCACTAATCGGCGCCCCTCCGGAATGTACAAATTTTTCCAGCTTAATCTTTACCCTCCTTGGATCAGCGGCAGCAATTTCTCGGCTTGCTAGCACCTCATCCAGACTCAAAGAGTTGGTCTTTACTTCAAGAAGTTCTGAATTACTCCAATCTTCTGCCTAGGGATAAAGCACTCGAAGACAATAACCCGATGTTTGGCAGGTATGATGAATACCCACTCTATCTCCATTTACACAGCGCGGGAGCTCCCATGATGATCATGATTTTGGGAGTAACTTCCAAATATTTTATGGTTTATTGCTCGCATCGGTTTGGATAACTAACACTCCAATAATCACGTGACTATGCCAAATTTCTAGAAGAACTTCGCATAATCAGAAGGGATAATAAACCAAGCAGCGTGCTATCCATCGTTCGCAACGCCAGATCGATCCCGGCGATCATCAATTCATTTCCCAGTAATTCCCAAGATATCCTCAAATCCGGTTTCCGCACTCTGGCGATTACAATACAAGAATCGATGCTACAGACATCGAATTCATCTGTATCACTATTACTCGACGACATTGAAAGTAGGCTTTTAAACGGCGCTGAAGATGGGGAAGCCGCAGTTGCGACTTTTCGCGAAATACTAATTGTCGTTAGATTTCATGAGCCGCTAATTGGTCGGCTTGGCAGCGTCCTTCACGCAATAATAGAATTGTTGCCATTAGCAAAAGCTTTCGATCACAGGTTCACAGATGTTTGGTTACGCTGGGAAAAAACCATCCATGAAACTCAAAACATCCTTGAGGATTTGTCCGCAAGCCCAGATAAAACTCCACCAACCAAAGCCGAATTGGTTGCACATCCCTTGATGTTTTGCCTAATAGAAAGGACGGTAAATAAGGTCCCTTCTGGACTTGTCCCAGTTAAAGCGGTTCTGCTGATTGGGAGTTACTTATGAGTTTTTGCATTTAAA
>CAVWTZ010000144.1:0-3145 GCA_963757485.1 uncultured beta proteobacterium | reverse complement strand
AAAAAGGACTTCAACCTGCTCCTGATCCAACGACTGAATAATATTATCAACTGGAGCGAGTGTATCCTATTGGCTGCCGGCTCAACCGGCCGATTTTCATTCCTTCACCCGGCAAACCAGCGCCGTCCATTCGGCATTCAAACGGCGGACATTCATCGCTTGTCGATTGGACGTCTGGCAATGCCTTCAAGAAGCGGAGCTTGATCTCACAGATAATCCGACAACAGCCATAAATTCGCCGCGGTAATGACGATAAAAATTATCCAGGCCGTGATTTCCAGCAACAGGGAATTGGCAAACGGGCCCATCAGGTTCCGGTCGCTGGTCAGGGAGATCAACGGCCATACGGTGAAAGGCAGCCCGAGACTCAGCACGACCTGGCTGAGCACCGCAATTTGCCGACACCCGCATCGCCGTACCACAGGATTCCGATAAACGCGGGGATCAATGCGAGCGAGCGGGTGACCAACCGTCTCTGCCAGCAGGGGATTTTGATGTTAAGAAATCCTTCCAGCATGATCTGGCCCGCAATCGTTCCGGTAAAGGTCGAGCTCTGCCCGGCGGCAAGCAAGGCGATACCGAACAAGACGGATGCGAAAGTGCTGCCGACGATGGGGTCGAGCAAGTGATAGGCATCCTGGATCTCGGTCACTTCCTTATGGCCGGTCGCGTTGAACGCGCTCGCGGCGAGAATCAACAGCGAGGCATTGACGATCATAGCGAAACTCAATGAAATGACCGAATCCCATGTGAACAGCCGGACTGCATCCTTGTGGCTGGGGATACCCGCCTGGATATGGCGGGTCTGGACGATCGAGGAATGCAGGTACAGGTTGTGCGGCATCACCGTCGCCCCGAGGATGCCGATCGCGACGAACAAGGCGTGCGGGTTTTCAATCGGGTGCGGAACGATGGACCGGATGATGGTGTGCCACGCCGGCCCGACCATGACCAGCTCGATTGCAAGGCACAAGCCTATCGTCAGGAGCAGGCCCAGCACGATTGCTTCGACTTGACGAAAACCCCTGCCCTTCAGTCCCAGCACAATCACGGTATCAAATGCCGTGATGCCAAGGCAGGCAGAAGAGAGATACCGAACAGCAGGTGCAGCGCAAGCGCGCTCCCCAGGACTTCGGCAACATCGCAGGCAATGATGGAAAGTTCGGCGATGATCCACAGGAAATAATTGACCTGCGGACGATAGTAGTGACGGCAGGCCTGGGCCAGATCCTTCTTTGCAACGATCCCGAGGCGCAGACTCAAGGTTTGCAGCAGCATCGCGACCAGGCTCGA
This sequence comes from uncultured beta proteobacterium, assembly GCA_963757485.1. Classification (GTDB taxonomy): domain Bacteria; phylum Pseudomonadota; class Gammaproteobacteria; order Burkholderiales; family Gallionellaceae; genus Gallionella. The sequence continues at coordinate 1,852 of CAVWTZ010000144.1, read as the reverse complement.
TAGAACAACGACCCATAACAGGCTCTCCGCGTAACGCGATCCCGCCTCGATATCGGTTGCCCAATTTCCGGGATCCACATAACCGACCGAAACCAGCAGACCCGGTCCCGCAACCTGAAAGATGCGTTTGATCAGCGGCGCATTCCGGTCGACATTGATGCTGCCCTTGACTTCAGACGGGCAAAACGGCGCTGTGGCGAATTCGGGCAGCCTGAACATGGGAAGTTTCAGTATCGGAAATCAGATCGCTTCGGGCGTGCATCTCAAAAAGGAGAAGCCATGCCGATCGCTCATGGTTTCGCTTCCGGCAGGGTGGTGTTGCGACGCCGGCGCAGCCACATTCCCCGGCCCAATGCCGAAAGCAGGTAAGCCAGTCCCGCCAGCAGGATGATGGTCGCGCCGGCGGGCAGGTCGGGTTGATAGGAAAGCGCCAGCCCCGCGCCGGTAAAGATCACCCCGAGCAGCGTCGCCGCCAGCATCATCGGGGCGAGCGAACGCAGATATTGGCTGGCGATGGCGGCCGGCAGCGTCAGCAGCGCGATCACCAGCACCAGTCCCACTACCTGGATCAGGATCACCACGGTCAAGGCCACCATCAGCAACAATCCCAGATAGAACACCTCGACGGGCACGCCGCGCAGGCGGGCGAACTCGTCGTCGAAGCACGCTGCGAGAAATTGCTTTCGGAACAGCCACACCAGCGCGACGATGACGCCGTCCAGGCCGGCCATCAGCAGCAGATCCCCGCGGGGCACCATCAGGATGTTGCCGAACAGGTAACTCATCAGGTCCACGTTGTAACCCGGCGTGCGCGAGATGAACAGGATACCGACGGCCATGCCTACCGCCCACAGCGCCCCGATGATGATGTCCTCATGCTCTTGAAAGCGCAGACTCACCCAGCCGATGATCAACGCCGCCAGCAGCGCGACGATCAGCGCGCCGCCTATCGGGCTTTTGCCGAGGAAATAGGCGATGCCCATGCCGCCCAGCGCAGTGTGCGCCACCCCGCCGGCGAGGTAACCGATGCGCTTGACCACCACATAACTGCCGACGATGCCGCAGGCAATGCTGGCCAGCACGCCTGCAATCAGGGCATGCTGCAGAAACGCGTGACCGGCAAGCGCCTCCAGAAAGGAACTCATCGCAATGCGCTCATGGTTTTGCCTCCATCCCGCAAGACTCATTGTGCGGTATGCGCTGCACCGGCATTCCATACAGTTTTTCTATCATTTCCGACCCGATCGGTGCAGGCTGATGGCACAGCAGGGTGCGGTTGAGGCAGGCGACGCGGGTCACGTAGCTCGAGATGAAACCGATGTCGTGGGAGACCACGACGATGGTCATGTGCCGGTTGAGTGCCTTGAACAGGTCGAAAATCTCGGACTCGGTGCGCATGTCGATGTTGGCAGTGGGTTCGTCCAGTATCAGGATGCGCGGATCGCACGCGATCGCCCGCGCGACCAGCACGCGCTGCAACAGTCCGCCGGAGAGCGTGCCGAGCGATCTATGGCGCAGGTCGAGCACCTCTGTCTGCGACATCGCCAGTCGCGCCGCCTCGCGGTCTGCAGCGCGGTAGCCGCCCATCAGCCGCGTCGTGCCGAGCCGGCCCAGCAGCACCGTTTCCTCCACCGAGATCGGGAAGTCGCGGGCGAAGCGCGCATATTGCGGCACATAGCCGATCACCCTGCGCAATTCCCGCGGCGTTCCGCCGGCCACACGCACCTCGCCGGAACCCGGCCGGAGCAGCCCGAGCACCAGCTTGAGCAGCGTGCTCTTGCCGCCGCCGTTCGGCCCGACCAGACCCATGAATTCGCCTTCCTCGACGTCCAGGCTGACATGTTCGGCGCCA
>CAVWTZ010000143.1:0-15025 GCA_963757485.1 uncultured beta proteobacterium | reverse complement strand
GCCAATTGCTGAAATCCGTCTTGATTGCGATGGAGATGTGATTTTGTTGCAAGTTGAACAGCAAGGCGGTATTGCCTGTCATACTGGTCGGGAGAGCTGTTTCTACAGCCGCCTTGAAGGAGGCAAGTGGGTCGAAGTGGATCCGATATTAAAATCGCCAGAGGAAATTTATAAATCGGATAATGCAATAAAGACGAACCCGAAAAGATGAATCCAGAAAAATGACGCAGGATATATTGCAACGATTGACTGAAACCTTGGCGGGGCGCAAGCGGGCGGCGCCGCAAAGTTCCTATGTTGCAAAACTGTTCAGCAAGGGCGAGGATGCGATCCTGAAGAAAGTCGGCGAGGAAGCCACGGAAGTCATTCTTGCCAGCAAGGCGGGCGACAAAGGCCATCTGGTGCATGAAACCGCCGACCTGTGGTTTCATTGCATGGTGCTGTTGGCCCAGCATGGTTTGAGCGCGGCGGACGTGCTGAACGAATTGGAGCGGCGCGAGGGCTTGTCGGGTATCGCCGAAAAAGAAAGCAGGAAGCAGGACTGATCATGAGCGACTGTTTGTTTTGTAAAATTGCACGCGGCGAAATTCCGTGCCGCAAGGTATATGAAGACGACGAGGTGCTGGCGTTTCACGACATCAATCCGGTCGCCCCGGTACACTTCATGCTGGTGCCGAAGTTGCATCTGGCCACGCTGGACGATGCAGGGGATGAACATGCCGCTTTGCTGGGCAAGATGCTGTTGCTGGCGCCGAGACTGGCAAGGGAGCAGGGGCTGGAAAATGGCTTTCGCACGGTGATCAACACGGGCAAGGGTGGCGGACAGGAAATATTTCATTTGCATATTCACGTTATCGGCGGAGGAAATATTCCGCCCATGGTGAGGCGCAATTAATTTAAAGGAGAATGAGATGGGTGGATTAAGCATTTGGCACTGGCTGATCGTGTTGCTGGTGATTGTGTTGATTTTCGGTACCAAGAAATTGCGCAACGTCGGCGAGGATCTCGGCAGCGCGGTAAAGGGCTTCAAGGAAGGCATGCGAGGCGAAGAGGAACCGGCCAAACAGATCAAGGAAGGCGGGCAAACCATCGAAGGCGAAGTGAAGGATAAAAAGACCACGAATGTTTGAATCTTCTTTGCGGCCCGTTTAGATGTTCGATTTCAGTATTTCGGAATTGATGGTGATCATGGTGGTGGCACTCGTTGTCATCGGTCCTGAACGCCTGCCGAAAGTGGCGCGGACCCTGGGGCATCTTTGGGGCCGGGCGCAACGTTATATCAATGGCGTGAAGGCCGATATCGAGCGCGACATGGCGGTTGAAGAGTTTCGGCAACTGCAGCAAAAGGTTCAGGCCGAAGCAGGCGCGTTGGAACAGTCGGTGAAACAGGCGGCACTGACGGCGGATGAACAGGTGCGGCAAATCAACGAGGCCGTTGCAAAGCTTGCATCATCGGAACAGGCACCGCCCCAGCTGCAGGAAAAGGTGCAGGCCGAAGCGGGCGCATTGGAGCAATCGGAGAAACAGGTGGCAAAGACAGCGGATCAGCAGGTGCAAGAAATCAATGCGGCCGTTGCAAAGCTTTCATCGGCAGAACAGGCACCGCCGCAACCGGCTGAGAGTCCGAACTTGACACCGCCAATCAACAAACACGAATGAGTACAGGCGAAAGTTTCATTGCGCATCTGGTCGAATTGCGAACGCGCCTGCTGAACTCGGTGGTGGCCGTGCTGATCGTGTTCGTCTGCCTGTTTCCGTTCGCGTCGAAGCTCTATACCTTGCTGGCCAGGCCACTGTTGTCCAAGCTGCCCAAAGGCGGCCAGATGATCGCCACCGACGTCACCACGCCATTTTTCGTGCCGCTGAAGGTGGCCTTAATGGCCGCTTTTCTGATTGCGCTGCCCTACATTCTTTATCAGATATGGCGATTTGTCGCGCCCGGCTTATATGAGCACGAGAAGCGCCTGGTCTGGCCTCTGATCGTCGCCAGTACCATATTATTCTTTTGCGGGATGGCATTCGCCTATTTCGCGGTATTCCCGATCGTATTCGGCTTCATCACCGCCAGCGCACCGCAGGGTGTCGCCGTGATGACGGACATCGATAAATACCTGAGCTTCGTGCTCACCATGTTCATGGCATTCGGCATGACTTTCCAGGTGCCGGTAGCCGTGGTGCTGCTGGTGCGCATGGGTTTCGTTACGGTGGCAAAATTGCGCGAAATCCGCCCATATATGGTGGTCGGGGCGTTCGTAGTCGGCGCGATTTTTACGCCGCCCGATGTGGTGTCACAATCCATGCTGGCGGTGCCGTTATGGCTGCTGTATGAAGCGGGGATCCTGGCTTCCGTTTGGGTTGGCCGCAACAAGGAGTCCGAGCAGGAAAGAAAGGCGGAATAGCGGCCCACCAGTTTTCCCGACGTTGTCTTACTCGTCTTCTTCTTTTGGTATCGGGCGTTTGCCGATCTTCACCTGCAAATCCATGACTGTCCCGTTGCGCATAACTTTAAGCAGGGCTATTTTCCCGGGCGCCAGGTTGGCCACTGTCTCCAGCATGGCGTTCGAGTCGCCGATGTTTTTTCCGTCTATGGCAATCAGGACATCGCCGGTCTTCATGCCTGCATGCGCTGCCGGACTGTTGCGTATCACTTCCGTGATCAATACGCCTTTGGTGTCGCCCAGTTTGAATGACTCGGCAAGTTCAGGTGTGAGTTCCTGAACGCCTGCGCCAACCCATCCGCGCGTGACAGATCCATGCAGGATGATTTGCTCCATTGTCTTTTTTGCGGTATTGGCCGAAATGGCGAACCCGATGCCGAGCGATCCGCCATTAGGCGAATAGATTGCGCTGTTGATGCCGATCAGGTTGCCGTTCGCATCAACCAGTGCCCCGCCGGAATTGCCGGGGTTGATGGGTGCATCGGTCTGGATGAAGTTTTCAAATGTGTTGATCCCCAAATGGTCGCGATTGAGCGCGCTGACGATGCCCATGGTGGCCGATTCCCCCACACCGAACGGATTGCCGATGGCGAGTACCATATCGCCGACCCGTGCCAGTTCCGGGTGGCCGAAAGTAATGGCCGGCAGGTTGCCCGGCAACTCGATTTTGATCACCGCCAGGTCGGTTTCAGGGTCCGAGCCGATGACATGCGCCTTGGCCTTGCGGCCATCGGACAGTGCAACTTCGATCTGGTCAGCCGCTTCCACCACGTGCTGGTTCGTGAGTATATAACCGTCAGGGCTGACGATCACACCCGAGCCGAGGCTGGACCTGGTTTGCGGTTTGGTGTCGAACTGGTCGCCAAAGAAGAATTTGAATTGCGGGTCGTCGATGAAGGGATTGACCGGGGTTTTGATGATGGTGCTGGTAAAGATGTTTACCACCGCCGGCATGGCTTTTTGTGCAGCCGCACTCAAACCCATCGCCGGCGATTTGGCGTTGCTGGCCTGAGGTGTATTTTCATACAGCGTGACCACTCCGGTGCGTGCCGCGTTTGGCAGCAATTCCGGCTTCAGGGTGTGAACAATGAACAGCAGCGCCAGCGCGATGGTGACGGTTTGGGAGAACAGGAGCCAGTGTTTGCGCATGTTATGATGAGTTCGAAAGCTGGAATTGATCGGGGAAATGTTTATGTTGCTTAATGAATTGCGCGATTATAACGCAAGCCTGCTGCAAACAAACCTGTTCAGGGATTATTGTCCGAATGGCGTGCAGGTGGAAGGGCGCTCGGAAGTGCGGCGCATCGCTACCGGTGTGACTGCTTCACAGCATGTGCTGGATCAGGCTATCGCATGGGGTGCCGATGCGATTCTGGTGCATCACGGATATTTTTGGCGCAATGAAGAGGCAACACTGGTTGGCATCAAGAAAAATCGCATTGCGCAGTTGTTGCGCAACGACGTGAGTTTGCTGGCCTATCACCTGCCCCTCGATGCACATTCCGAACTTGGCAACAATGCGCAACTGGGAAGGCTGCTCGGATTGACGGAGCAGGGCCGGTTCGGCGAGCAGAATATTGTATGGTTGGGTTCGCTGGATCGGCCGCAAACGCTGGCGCAGTTTTCCCAACAGATCGCCCGTGATTTGCGGCGCACGCCGCAGGTAATCGGGGAGGGGGACGGGAATATTCGAAAAGTGGCGTGGTGCAGCGGTGGTGCGCAAGGGTACTTTGAAGCGGCGATTGCCCAAGGCGTGGATGCTTACATCACCGGTGAGATATCCGAGCAGAATTTTCATCTGGCCAACGAAACGGGAGTCGCGTTCATCGCAGCCGGACATCATGCCACCGAACGCCTAGGCATCCAGGCGCTGGGCGAACATCTGGCAAAACAGTTTGGCTTGGAGCATTGCTTTATAGACCAAGCCAATCCGGTTTGAATTTATCGCAACCGATAATTACGATCAATCGAGCAGTTCATCGCGCAACCGATTCAGGGAGGCGGACAAACTGCGGGGTTGGGCTGTTTTGAGCACTTCGTTGGCTTGCTCGATTTCCTCGCGGTGATCTATCAGCAATGTCGAAAATATTGCCACGACATCGTCCAGCAATTTTCCAGGCTGGCGCGCGTAGCTCAGCAGGAAATTTTTGCGGCGCGGATGAAATGCTGTCCACCGCCAGGCAAGGAAGCTTTCGTTGCTTTTGAAGCCGGCTCTTTGCAACGATGCTTTCAGCTTGCCAACATGAGCTAGTCCGAGCTGATCGGCCGCGGGAGCCGCACTCCAGATCAGGCCAAAGTAAATACGCCATTCTCCCCCCAGGTATTGCTGCTCCATCATCGGACGAAGGTACGGCTGTACTTCCGTAAGCGAAGTGCAATGCAGTCCCACCAAACTGTCCGGTGAGTTTTTGTCTTCCGTCAGTTCGATACGCCATGCCAACTCGTGCTGCTTGACCAACCGATTGAGGCGTGCAAGCAATTCCTGCCAAAATCGATTGTTGGTTTGCTCGCGGAGCTTGTCCATCTGTTCGGCAACGGAGAGAGCTAACGGCAAGTTTTCCGGTTGCGCAAAAAAATCCCGTATCGCCTGTTCTTCAGTCATGGTTCATTTCCGACGCGGTTCGAAGATTGAAAATGTATCAAAATGTTTCCCAGTGTATATAAGCAGTTAATGTAATTGCGTGTGGCATATAAGTATTTTTCTGTAGTGCGAAAGAGAACCAATATTCAGTATTGACTTTATTTTTCATACTGGACAATATTCGCCCGTGTCATCGCGCCGCGTATGTTGATTTGCGGAAAAAAAACGAAAAAAAACCAATAACCATAATAATTATAGTCGCGAAACAACACATCAAAAACAATCCGATTTATTTGTTCATTCTGGCGAAAGCTGGTGTGGGATCATTGTTTGCCGGGGGACCCCTTACGATGCACAGTTTCTTACGTTTGTCTTTTTTGCTGCTGGGTTTTTTTGTTGCAGGAATCAGTTTTGCGGCCGATGCGCCGCAGTCAAATCCAATGGATCCCGGCGCTGACGGTTCTGCTATCGACAAGGCTGCAAGAGAAAAATCCGATAGCGGCGGATCCGCCTTCACCGATTGGATTTCAAAATACTGGGCCCAAGGCCCGGATAACGTCGGTCCCGCGGTCAAGCAGCCGATCGAGTTTCCGCACTTTCGTCATGCCGGTGACCACGACAAGGGCGGCATGGAGATCAATTGCATGTATTGCCATACCTATGCCCGGCGCAGTCTGGTGGCGGGTATTCCGCCGGTGCAAAAATGCATAGGTTGCCATCAGAGCATAGACTCGGTTCGCGACAAGCCGCGCATCAAGCAGTTATTCGCTTACTGGGACGCCAAGAAAGCCATTCCCTGGAAGAAGGTGCATGACCTTCCGGACTTTGTGCGATTCAGCCACGAGCGCCATATCCAGCGTTTCGTCTTTCAGTTGAACCGGCCCGTACAGGAAGTCTGCGGATATTGCCACGGCGATGTAAAAACGATGACGGTGGCCCGCCGCCAGAAGTTGCTTTCCATGGGCTTCTGCGTCACCTGCCACGAGATCAATCATCCGGTGACTGCTCCTGGCGGCACGCCCATCGGCAATCAGGATTATTGGTACAGCATGCGCAAGCCTATTCAAGATGCGTCGGGCATTCTTAAGGCTCGGGGCCCGAACGACTGTTCGGTATGCCATAAATAGTTTTGGAGAAGTGGTTATGATGAACAGCGAATTTGATCGACGTGATTTCCTGAAAGTGCTTGGCTGGGGAGGCACGGCAGTTGCGTTGACCGGCTGCGGTAACGGCATGGTTGAGAGTGGCAAGGAAACAGTGGTTTCGTATGTAGAGACCAATGACTACATGGTCCCCAGTGTCAGCGTGTATTTCAATTCCACCTGCGCGCAATGCGATGCTGGTTGCAGTATCACCGGACGGATCCGCGAAGGACGTGTTCTGAAACTTGAAGGCAATCCCGAATCCCCGATCAATCGCGGCAAGACCAGTGGACTGGGCCAGGCAGGGGTGCAGAATCACTATAATCCGGATCGCATACGCGCGCCGTTATTGCGAACTGGCAATACAGGCGAGGAGATCACTTGGGATAAAGCCTATGCGTTGATCGACGAGAAGTTGAAAGGCGTGAACGGCAATGAAGTTGCTTTTCTGACCGGCGGCATGAGCGGCCATCACAAGGTGTTGCTGAACAATTATTTGGACAGCATCGGCTGCAAAAATCATTTCGTGTATGAAGCGATCGGGCCTGCCGTGGTGCGCGCCGCCAACAAGAAGTCATACGGCGTGGAAATGCCGCGCTTCAATATCAGCAAGGCCAGGGTGGTGCTGTCGTTCGGTGCCGACTTCCTGGGCGCATGGGTTTCACCGGTGAATTTTTCGCAGCAATATGCCCAGTTCCGCAAGGGAACGGACGGACATAAGCGCGGGGTGCTGATTCAGGTTGAATCCAAGATGACTATTACCGGCGCGAATGCCGATCGCTGGCTGGTGGTTCGTCCCGGGACGGAGGGCATACTGGCGCTGGGTATCATCAACGCGCTCGGCGCCCAAGGCGTAAGCATACCCGGTGATATCGCCGCTGCAGTGAAGGCTTACGACAAAGATCGCGTCAGCAAGGACACCGGCGTGTCTGCCGAACAGATCGACAAGATTGCAGCCATCCTCAAGGAGCGCACGCCCAGTCTGGTGTTGGCGGGCAGCGCGGCCGAAGGCTATGCGCACGGTTCGCAAAATGCCGCCGCGATCAACCTGCTCAACCACGTGCTGGGCAACGTGGGCAAAACGGTCGAAGCGCCGGTTGTCGTGCCGTTCCCGCAAATGGTGCCAACAACCGGCAATACGGCCGCATTGAATACACTGAATGACGGATTGTCTGCCGGGAAATTCAAGGTGTTGTTCAGTTATGCGGCGAACCCGGTGTTCACCGCACCCAGCGCGATGAAGTTCAAGGATAACATGACCAAGGCCGGTTTCAAGGTGATATTTGCCCAGTACCTCGATGAAACGGCGTTGCAGGCCGATCTGGTGTTGCCACTCGATTCGGCGCTGGAAGACTGGGGCACACAGGTTCCCGAGTACATGGCCGAAGTTGCGCAAATCAATATCCGGCAGCCATTGATGGAAAAGCTGCACCCGGAAACCCGCAGCATGGGCGAAATCCTGCTGGCCTTGATCAAGCAACGCCGTCCCGATGACTACAAGAAGTTTGATGATTTTTACGGTTACATGCGAACCGCCATACTGCAAAACAAGGTTGCATTGGGCGGTGAGGCCAAAGCTGACGACGACGTGTTCTGGAACGAGACGCTGAGCAAGGCCATCATCAAGCTGCCCGGTGCTGCGCATGCTGCATTGTCCGCCAAGCCCGTTTCGACTGCAGGCCTGTCTTTGCCGGAACCTGCTGCGATCGATGCGCAGTATCCGTTCCAGCTGATTCCGCATGTGAATGCCAGTCTGCGCGACGGCCGCAATACCAACCAGCCGTGGTTGCAGGAATCTCCCGATCCGTTGACGACTATCGTGTGGGATTCGTGGATGGAGATACACCCCAAAAAAGCGGCTGAACTCGGCATACAAGAGGGCGATATCGTCGAAGTTGCCGGCAAAAACGGTTCTGTGAAAGTACAGGCATACCTTTTCCCGGGGATACATCCCGATGCGGTTTCAATACCGCTGGGCCGCGGTCATGAAGCGATGGGCCGTTATGCGAAGGGTTATGGTGTGAACCCGTTCCAGATTCTGGACATGGTATTCGACAAGGAAACCGGTGAACTGGCTCTGCACGAGACGCGAGTAAAAATCAGCAAAACGGGCGAGCGCGTGATTGTGGTCAAGGATGAAGGTCCGGTAGGCGGGAATCAGGAAGGGCAAAAAATCGTCCCGCGCATGAGCACCGATAAAGTAAACCTTTCGAAGGAGATCTAACCATGTCGATTAGCACCTTGTTTGCAAATTATTCGGAATTTCGCCACCGTCACCCGGATGGCGATGTCCCGCACAACCCTTACAAATGGGCGATGGCTATCGACCTGGACGCATGCAGCGGCTGCAATGCCTGCGCTGTCGCCTGTTATGCGGAAAACAACCTGCCGGTAGTCGGCAGGGAGAAGTTTGCGCATGGCCAGGTGATGCACTGGATGCGCATCGAGCGCTACTGGGACCAGGACGGCCGCGAGTTTCCCGATCAGGGGGTGCGGTACCTGCCCATGTTGTGCCAGCAATGCGAAGCGGCGCCATGCGAAACGGTATGCCCGGTAGGCGCAACCAACCATACTCCTGATGGCCTGAATTCGCAGATTTACAACCGCTGCATCGGTTCGCGTTATTGCTCGTCCAACTGCCCGTACAAAGTACGCTATTTCAACTGGTGGGACTACCCGACTACCGACAATGTCTGGCCAGCCGAAATGAACATGCAATTGAACCCAGACGTGACAGTGCGCGGCAAGGGCGTGATGGAGAAATGCACCTTCTGCATCCAGCGCATCAGGGGAGCGGAAAGTGACGCCAAGACCCAGGGGCGCCTGGTTCGCGACGGCGAAATTCAAACTGCTTGCATGCAAGCCTGTCCGACCAGCGCGATCAATTTCGGCAATCTGGTCGACCCGGAATCCAAAGTGCACAAGCAGTGGCGGGCGCAGCAGGTTGATCTGGACAAGCACGAGCAGGAAAAGGACCAGGAGCCGGGAGGGACCGATTTGCGCGGTTATCGGATTTATGAATGGCTGGCACCCTATCCCTCGATCATGTATCTGGAACGCGTACGCGAAAGCGAAATTTAAGTTGGTATTGTCAAATTTCTTTAGGAAATAAACGATGAAAGACATTCGCGAAGACATCGCCTGGGCACAGATCAATAACGATGTGCTCAAGAGCCTGGAAAATCCCAGAAAGCTGTATTGGGTAATATTATTCGTCGCAATTGCCATGGTCGGCGTTGCGGTTGGTTGTGAAATATATCAGTACAACATGGGTCTGGGTGTCGGGAATTTTGACAATCCGCACATGTGGGGTTTGTACATTGCCTCCTTCATCTTCTGGATCGGGATGAGCCATTCGGGTACCTTGCTGTCCGCGATTCTGCATTTGATGCATGCGGACTGGCGCAAGCCGATTTATCGCTTTGCCGAGGCAATGACGACTTTCTCGCTGATGACGGCCGGCTTGTTTGTGGCAGTGCATCTCGGACGTATCTGGCAGATTTACTTTGCGCTTCCATATCCAAACATGCGCCAAGTGTGGCCGAACTTCCAGTCGCCGCTTCTGTGGGACGCGATGGCGATCTTTACCTATCTGAGTTCGTCGATTCTGTTCCTGTACATAGGGATGATCCCCGATATCGCGATCTGCCGTGACCATTTGCACCCGGGCTGGCGCAAGAAACTGTATACGGTGTTGTCACTTGGCTGGGAAGGGACAGACCGCCAATGGCGCAATTTCCGCATGACCTACCTGACCATTGCCTGCTTCCTGATTCCGCTGGCCGTGTCGGTGCACTCCATCGTTGCGAGCGATTTTGGCATGTCTCAGCAGCCCGGCTGGCATATCACTTCGTTCCCGCCGTACTTTGTGGCCGGCGCGTTGTATTCGGGCTGTGCAGCGATCATCACGCTGTTCATCATCCTGCGCTATGTGTTCAAGTTTGAGGAATACATGACGATGGCGATCCTGAAAAAGATCGCGCGTTTGACTTTCGCGATTGCGATGGTTTGGACTTATCTGGTTTGGGTGGAATACGCCACGGCTTGGTTCGGGAATGCACACGACCACCACTTGATGGTCGAGAAAGCCACCGGTACCTATGCGCCGTTCTGGTGGATGATGAACTTCTGCGCGTCGGTGGTTCCATTCATGCTCTTTTTCAAACGTTTCCAAACCAACATTCCGGTGTTGTTCGCGGTTTCACTGTTGTTAAATCTGGGCATGTGGCTGGAACGCTGGATGATCGTTGCGCCGACTTTTGCGGACGGCTATTACCCATGGACCTGGGATCATGACCAGTGGCCAAGCCTGGTGCAATGGGGCATGGTGTTCGGAAGTTTCGGCTGGTTTACCATGTTGTTCATGATCTTCTGCAAGATATTCCCGTCGGTATCAATGTACGAAGTGAAGGAAATGGTTTATCACCGCAGTCTGGCAACCAAAAAACTGCAAGCAGCCCAGGCAACCGGTGAACTTGCAGCAGCCGGGAAGGGAGCACACTAAATGAGCAAACGTCATTTACTCGCGTTATTCACGGATTTTGACGCGGCAGAAAAGGTCGTCACCGAGCTGCGCAATCTGGGAATCAAAGGCTTTAATGCCGAAAAAGACATGATTGTAAAGTCGCCGATCGAACATCCGGAAGTGGAGGAGTTTCTCGGCGAAAGACCGGTCCGCGTGCAGTGGTTCACCTTGTTCGGGGCTGTCGGAATGGGTGCGCTGATGTTCCTGCTGATTTCGGCTTCACAGGGCAGCTTCTTTGCGCAAATGAAAGGCGGAAAGCCTATCGTGCCATTCCCGCCCAACTTCGTGCTGACCTACGAATTGTTCATTCTGGGCGGTGTTTATATTACCGTGCTGGGTTTCCTGATCTGTGCGGGGTTGCCCGCCCGGCGCTCGCCGTTATACAGCGCCAAGGTATCCGAAGATCAGATCGGTATTTTGGTGCAGTCTGAAGAATCCGCAAGCGTCACGTTGAAGTCGATTTTCACCAGACACCATGCACTGGAGATTCAGGAAGAGGCGGGGAAATGAAAAAATTGGCCTTGGCAATTATATTGATGGTTGCACCAACGTTCGCACATGCATGGCCGTGGTCCATGGACCAGGGCAACCAGATCAGCATCAAACCCCAGGAAAGCTATGATCTGGCAAATCCCGGCATGTATCCTTTTCCTAGCCGTTCGGTTCCTGTTCCCGGCACGCCAACGTCCTCGATAGAGGTTAAGGATAAAGATGCCGCGTTCAAGCTGAAAAATCCTGTTCCGATAACGGAAAGATCGGTCGATATGGGGCATCGCCTGTTCTCGATCTATTGCGTGCCCTGTCATGGCAAATCCGGTACCGGCGACGGCTATGTGGGCGCCAAACTGATACTGCAGCCATGGAATCTGACCTCCAGCAATACGATACATTCATGGAATTCACCGGACTATCCCGACGGCTACATCTTCGGCATGATGACTTTCGGCGGTGCGGTGATGCCCGTTTACGCGATTGACCTGAGTCCAACCGAACGTTGGGAAGTGATAGATTACATCCGCGCTGTGCTGCAAAAACGGGGAATACCCCAAGTTACCGCGAAAGGGCCGTTGCCACCCAGCGGGGATGCCATCGGCGAATATCATGCGGATGCAGGCCCCGCAGACAAGTCAAAATAGGAGGCGGTCGACATGTTTTCATACAGCAATTGGTCGGTTCTGACCGTGAATTTTCTGGTGGTGCTTTATCTTGCCCTTGGCGGTGTGACGCTGTCTGCAATCTTGCATCTGGCGGGTGCGCGCTGGAGATATGAAATTCGCCTTCTGGCCAGTTCCCTGTTTGCACTTTTCCCACTCGCTTTCGTTTTGCTGGTCGTGTTGCTGCTCAACGCAGACGCGACTTTCCCATGGGTGAAACTGGCCAGCGAACATAAAGCTGGGGCGGGTCCCTGGGGCGGCTTCTCATTCCTGGCATGGCGCGAAGTGATCGGCATATTGGTGGTGATGGGGATACACTGGGTGTTTATCCGGCGTCAGGCTGTCAGTGAGCGCAGTACCGAAGACGCGGCACGTTTTCACAGGATTGCCTGCGTGGTACCTTATGCGTATGTCATATACGGCACGATGGTGGCATGGGATTTCGAGATGTTCCAGGTATCGGGCTGGGCGAGCGGGATATTCGGCATGCAGGAATTCGTCAGCTTTTTTGGGATGTTCCTTTCGTTCCTGGTAATCTGGATTTACTTTTTGAACAGCCGCGACCGATTGGTGAATCCGGTCAAGCCATTCGTGTATAATTACCTCGCGCAACTGATGTTGGCATTTACGTTGTTATGGGTTTATACCTTTTACGCGCAATATCTGACCCTGTGGTATGGCAACATTCCGGAGGAAGTGGACCGGATAAACGGGATGCAGGACGGGGATTACACCTTTCTATGGTGGTCGGTTATCGCGCTGAAGCTGGTAATCCCGTTTTCTGCCCTTGCCATGCCGTTCACCCGGCACAATATCAATGCGACTGTGGCGGTGGCAACCTGTATCATCATCGGCACGATATTTGAGCGCTATGTCTGGATAGCCGGTGTTAATGGCGGTGTAGGCTCATATCCATATTTGGCAGCGTTAGTAGTCAGCGCCGTGGTTGCGACAATCGGTTTTTTCCTGGTGCGCATGCGTTTGCAAAGCATCCAATTGGTTAAGGGTTAGTCTGTATTTATGATGAGATTGTATTCGGGGACTTCATGTCCTTATAGCCACCGTTGCCGGATTGTGCTGTTCGAAAAGGGAATGGATTTTGAAGTGATTGACGTGGACTTGATGAACAAGTCCGAAGATGTTGCGGTAATCAATCCCTATGGGAAAGTACCGGTGCTGGTAGAGCGCGATCTGGTTTTGTATGAAGCAAACATCATCAACGAATATATTGATGAACGTTTCCCGCATCCGCAGCTCATGCCGCCTGATCCCGTTATGCGTGGCCGCGCGCGATTGTTCCTGCACCGCTTCGAGCAGGAGATATACAGCCAGGTTGAACCGATAGAACATGGTGTGCCCAAGGCAGCTGATAAGGCTCGCGCGAACGTTCGTGACAACCTGACCCAGCTTTCGCAGATACTGGCCACCCAGAAGTTCTTGCTGGGAGACGAGTACTCCATGCTGGATGTGGCAATCGCGCCGATGTTATGGCGGCTCGACCATTACGGCATCCAGATGGGCAAGGATGCTGTGCCGCTGATGAAATATGCCGAGCGGTTGTTCTCCCGTCAGGGTTTTATCGATGCGCTGACAGCCTCGGAAAGAGCAATGCGCAAGTGAGCGATTTATCCACGCGTCCGTATCTTATTCGCGCGATTTACGAATGGTGTGTGGATAGCGGGTTGACTCCCTATCTTGCCGTCCGTGTTAATGAATATACAGAGGTTCCGCGTTCACATGTGAAGGACGGCGAAATCGTCTTGAACATCAGTGCCGACGCGGTGCGCAACCTGCAACTGGGCAACGAGATGATTACCTGCACCGGGCGCTTCGGCGGTGTGCCGTTCGATCTGATGGTGCCTGTAGTGGCAACCATAGGCATATTTGCCAAGGAAACAGGACAGGGCCTGGTGTTTCAAGGTGGTGACCTGCCGCAACCGCCGCCAGATGCGGGGGGTGGCGGCGGGAAATCAAAAACATTGCCGCACAAGCCCAGCTTGAAGATCGTGAAATAAGAAAAGCCGCAGATATGCGGCTTTCTTGTTTTGTGCGCCTTGCTTTATGCTGCTTGAGCCAGCGTCGTATGCATCTTGCTCATGGCCTTTTGTTCGATTTGGCGGATGCGCTCAGCCGATACATTGAACTCGGCAGCCAAATCGTGCAGCGTTGCGCCCGCCCCCTCTTCACACAGCCAGCGTGCCTCAACGATGCGGCGGCTGCGTTCATCAAGCCCCGCCAGCGCATTTGCCAAGCCGGATGTTTGCAGACGTTCGCGCTCGGCGGTTTCCAGAATATGCGACGGCTCATGTTCCGCGTTGTCGGTCAGATAATTAATCGGCGCATAGCTATCATCGTCATCGCTCGCGCCGGGCTCCAGCGCGACTTCATGTCCGGCAAAACGGGCTTCCATGTCCACCACATCGTGTTCGCTGACATTGAGCTGTTGCGCGATCTCGCTGATTTGTTGCGGCTTGAGCGGTTCCAGACCCTTTTTCAAGCTGCGCAGATTGAAAAACAGCTTGCGCTGCGACTTGGTTGTGGCGATCTTTACCAGGCGCCAGTTACGCACTACGAATTCGTGAATTTCGGCACGTATCCAGTGTAGAGCAAACGATACCAAGCGCACTCCGCGTTCCGGGTCGTAGCGTTTCACCGCTTTCATCAGGCCGATGTTGCCCTCCTGGATCAGATCGGCTTGCGGCAACCCGTAGCCGGCATAACCCCGCGCTACACTGACCACTACGCGCAAATGCGAAAGCACCAATTCGCGTGCTGCATCCAGATCGTTCTCTGTTTTGAAGCGCGTCGCCAAGGCAAACTCCTGCTCCTGGGACAAAATCGGGAAGCGGTTCACTGTTTGGACATAGCTCTCCATGCTGCCGACGGCAGATGGCATGGGCAAACCTATTGCTGCATTCATGTTCTTTCCTCCTCTACTTTCGATAATTTTAGCACTTGCATGATTGGAGTGCCAAGCTTAAAAAAGGTTCGATGCCAGTTTGCGCGGTCAAGGCAACAGGGTGCGGCGCATCTGACTATGGGCCGTATGACGGGTTATGGGCCCGGCGCCATATTTGATATGCGGCGACGACGGTTGCCGCAGACAATATCAGCGGTAACTCGTGACCTGCGCCTGGTTTTTTGTCACAATGCGCATCGGTACATGCGCCGCGTCTGTTTAATTT
>CAVWTZ010000142.1:0-3845 GCA_963757485.1 uncultured beta proteobacterium | reverse complement strand
AAGCGTCCAGCTCTTGCCGGCCTGTTTCATGATGCGGGCGATGGCCGCGAGATATTCCGGAAAGTTGATGATCTCCATCGAGGACATCAGCACCATGTATTCGGCGCCCACCGCATCCAGCGGGATCTCGATGCCGGTATCCTGCTGCACGTGTTTCATCTGCGCCTTCACCGCGGGCAGTTTCACGCCCATCGGGCTGCCGATCTCCACCGCGCGCCTGGATGCGTCGACCAGTCCGTCGGGTGCGTGTCCCGAGACCGCCATGCCTTCGCGCAGTTTGCGCACCATGTAGACGATATCGTTGCCGACCGGGCACACCAGCGAACAACGGCCGCACAGCGTGCAGCTGTCGTAGACCAGCGGCTTCCATTCCTCCAGTTCCTCATCGCTGACCGGTTTGGACAGGCCCAGCATCTTGGCGAGCCTGCCGAGCAGGGTGTATTCCTGCTTGTACACGCGGCGCAACGGCTCCAGTTTGTAAATCGGCGTGTACTTGGGATCGCCGGTCTCGGTGTAGAACAGGCAGGCTTCGGCGCACAGGCCGCAATGCACGCAGCTGCTGAAGTAACTGGCGATCGGTGCATCGATCATCTCCTTCAGGACGCTGATGCCCTTGCCGAGTGAGGCTGTCATAGGGCCACCTCCATAACATGAAGCGGTTTGTCTAGTGCGGCATGTCGGTGGCTGCCGGCATTCGCGGACGGTCGCATCCCCACGACGTGGGGCCCCTGCTTCCTGCTCATACCGGCACTCCTTTCTTTGCATTTGCATCGCCGTTGTACCAGCGCGATCCCCACAGCGTGAACGCATGGATCAGCTTGGTGAACGGCAGGAAGATCAGTAACAGTTCCACGCTGAGTATATGCAGCGCCAGCATCGCGGTATAGGGCAGCAGCAGATGCCTGGATGCAAGATAGCCGGTCAGCACGGGCAGAAAAGTCAGCGCCCAGCCTGCATAGTCCCCGAAGGTGGAGAGAAAGCGCTTGACCGGCTTGTTGATGCGTTCTGCCAGCACCAGCAGCATGGTCGCCAGCGTCACTATCGCCGTGGCGTCGATGAATTGCGCCGGCAGGCCCGGCCATGACAGGCCGGTCAATGCATGGATCAGTTTGATATGCTGGGCAAACAGAAACACGATGATGAACAGGCCGATATGGAACACGTATCCCGCAACATAGCCAAGCGCGGAACTGCCATAGATGCGTGGCGAGGTCAGGGAGCGGCGATACATGGTATGCAGCCCCGATGCGCCCGTTCGATGGCGCGGCACGGCGAGATCGGGCTTGCGCCCCAGCGAGTAGATCTCGAACAGCCGCCACAGCATGCCCAGCAGGAATATCCCTATGGAGATATTCAGTCCGGTGCTGCGCACCCAGGTCAGAAACAGGTCTGCGTCCATGTCATTTCTCCAGATCGGCGATCGTGGCCTTCTGATGCGCGGCTTTGGCGGCGTTCTGCTTGACCCGGTTGGCGATGGATACCGCAACGCCTGCTGCCGCACCCACCACCGCTGCTTCGGTAGTCAGCTTCAACGGGCTGGCGGGCATCGACAAGGCACTGTAGAAACTGCCCGCATCCCAGAAGTGGGGTTCGGAACAACCGAGACAACCGTGCCCGGACTCGATCGGGAAACTGGTGCCGCCGTTCCACTTGGTTGTGGCGCAGGAATTGTGCGTGACCGGTCCCTTGCAGCCCAGTTCGAACAGGCACCAGCCGTTGCGCGCGCCTTCATCGTCGAAGGTCTTCGCGAACTTGCCCTGGTCGTAGAACGGGCGGCGATAGCAGCGGTCGTGGATGGTCTGACCATAGAACGATTTGGGACGGCCCAGTTCGTCCAGCTCGGGCAGCTCGCCGAAGGTCAGGTATTGCGCCAGCACGCCGGTGATCACCGCGGGTATCGGCGGGCAACCGGAAATGTTGACGATGGGTTTGTCCTTGATGATGTCGGACACCGCCACCGCGCCGGTCGGATTCGGTTTCGCATTCGGGATGCCGCCGAACGAGGAGCAGGTTCCGACCGCGATGATCGCCGCCGCGCCTTTTGCCACTTCCTGCAGCAGATCGAGGTTGGTGCGCCCGGCGATGGCGGAATAGACACCGCCGTCACGCGTCGGGATCGAGCCGTCGACCACCAGCAGGTATTTGCCGTAGAAATTCTTCATCGCATCCTCGCGCGATTTTTCCGCGCCATAACCGGAGGCGGCCTGCAGCGTGTGGTGGTAATCGAGCGAGATCATGTCGAAGATCAGGTTCTCCAGCGTGGGGGAAAATGAGCGCGTCAGCGACTCGGTGCAGCCGGTACATTCCTGGAACGACAGCCAGATCACCGACGGTCGCATGGCCTTGACCAGCGCCTCGGCAATCGCGGTCGCGGTGCCGGGCGGCAGCGCCATCAGAGACGCCATTGCGGTGCAGAATTTCAGGAACGCGCGGCGGCTGATGCCCTGTTGCGCGAGACTGTCCCCCACGGTTTTCCGGTCAGCAATTACAAGGTCCGGCGTTTCTCGATTCTGGATTTCCCGGTCCGTCATTTGATTACCTCACTCGTTGAGTTTGCCCCGCAGCCCTGCCAATCCTGCAAGCACGTCCGACGGCTGGCTTTTGATGATTTCCGGGATGCTCGCGATCTCCAGCATGTCCGCGACGATGTCGCCCTCCACGTTGTAGTGCGTCACCCACCACACGCCGGGGTAGCGCGTCTCGATGATTTCGCTGGCGCCGATGGCCTCGATGCGGGCGGAGACTTCGCCCTGCCCGAGCGTCTGGCGCAACTGTTCATATTCGCCCGGGGCGAACGGCAGGCTGTTCAGGTCTATCATCCCGGACTCGCCGGTCTGCACCAGATTTTCAAGGCGGGCCGCGATTTCCGCCAGCAGCGCACGGATGCTGCCCACGGAATAGCCGTCCCCGGCAAGCGAGCGGATCGGGATGGTTTGCAGGTTCATGCGTGCCATTCCTCGACGAGTTGCAGCGCCTGGTCGCATGCCAGTTTGATCGCGGCAGAGACGGGCGGGGAGGGCATGTCGCCCCAGGCGACGGTTTGCGGCTGTATGCCGATCAGCGCGCGCTGCCGGGGCAGTTGGCCGGCGAGGAGCGCGATCGCCATCAGGTCGATCAGGCTGACTTCGTGCACGCTGCACTTGCGGTTGCCGCCGATGAATGCATCCATCTGTTCGCCGACGAATACCTTGGTGGAGCCGGGAGCGCCGTCGTATTGCGCGGCGTCGATCACGATCAGATTATCGGCGTCTTCGATCGCGCCGGCGAGCGTGAAGCTCAGCGTGCCGCCGTCCATCAGTTCGATGCCGCTATGCTCCGGCAGGTGCTCCGCAAGGCGGCGGATTGCATGCACGCCCGCGCCCTCATCCTGCAACAGTGTGTTTCCGATTCCCAGGATCAACGTTTTGACGGGCACACTCATAGTGCTGATTCCTTGAGTTCACGACCAGAGCAATCTAGCACCCCGAGATAGAAACTTCAACCGAGTAAATCGCTAATGATTAGCCGGTATGATTGTGCTGTATCGCGTATTCAATCGGGAGTAAACTGGCAAAACGCCATTCAATGGAAATCCATCATGTGCCTCGGTATTCCGATGCAAATCGTTTCGATAGACGGTTACAACGCGCGTTGCACCGCAAAAGGAGTGATGCGCGAGGTGAGCCTGTTCATGCTGCAGGACGAACATGTCGCGGTGGACGATTTCGTGATGGTGCATGTGGGCTATGCGCTGCCAGAAGATGACCGAGCAGGAGGCACGCTCGACCTGGGAACTGCTGGATGAAATGCTGGTCGCCGAAGCGGCCGACCAGCATGATGGAACCTGATACGGCTATATTCCGACC
>CAVWTZ010000141.1:0-6971 GCA_963757485.1 uncultured beta proteobacterium | reverse complement strand
CACTAAATTCGGATACGTTGTCCATCCGACCCAGCATTCGCCACATATGTATATGAGCCGGTTGGGTCAAAGGCAATGAATTCTGGAAACAGGTTTGGCAGTAAAGGTACCTGTGCTTGCTAATGCGCCTGTTGCTAACCGCTGGCAACTTTGCGTACGCAACAAACTGTAACTCAAATAACGTCTCTCGTCTACAGCATTAACCCAACAACAGGCGCATTAGCAAGCACAGGTACCTTTCTGACCGCCGGAACCTGTCCAGAATTCATTGCCTTTGCACCCAACCGGTTTATACATATGTGGCGAATGCTGGGTCAAATGACGTATCCGAATTTAGTATAGACTTAGCGACAGGAGCGCTTACCAGTATCGGCACAATTGCAGCTGGAACGGCTCCAGATTGATCGCCATTGATGCCACTGGGAAATTTGTCTATGTGGCGAATAGCAACTCGAATAACGTTTCTGCGTACAGCATTGACGCAACTACAGGTTTACTCACTATTATCGGTACGTACACCACAAGTGGTTCATCTGCTGATTCTATTGTTTTTGATCCCACTGGCCAATATGTTATTGCGGCGGAATCTATCTTCAGTTTAAATACCACTACCGGTGCGCTCACTAGCGTCGGTACGTTTGTAGTACCCCAACCTGGAGGGGACGGGATTGGGGCAGACATATATAGCCATTAGACATAATTGATTAAAAACTTTATGACGGTTATGGCACTGCGGGATAACTGCTCAACGATGGAAATATTCATTTAGCTATATATGCCCTTTGAGCTGTCCTTAAAAACGTTCTCGACATATATCATGATACCGCACGGGGGGCGCTGAGTGTATTGGCCTGGTGCCAGCCCTTTGGTGGGTATTTCTTCTATGGGGCTATCTTGAGTCTTCCCTGATTAGGTAAATAATTTACATTTCCCGTCCCCACCCCCGCCTAAGAAAAGTTTAATGTCAGGGTGTTATTCCACGCCTGGGATGGGCCGAAAGGCCACGTTTTAAAGTTATGGCTTTGCGCTCGCATACTGCTATCTGCGTAGCGGTTTTTGCTGTTTTTATCTTATATATATAAGAAATCCCAATCAAACTTACGGCCAACAAATATGGTGACTCCCACATCCGGAACCCACCAAATTTCAGTTTTTTGTGGGTTCCCGAATGACTTGTTTTCCCAATCTTAAGGAAAAGTTTTCGGCGGGGTTTTTGACGAGAAAAATTCATCGTGAAAATATATCTCAATAAACACGGGTTTTGGCCAATTTACGATTTCAAATCTCTTAAGAAAAATAAAGATATCAGCATGATCATTGGATGATCAGAAGATAACAATAAAAATGAGGAAGAAACCAGACGCAGCACGCTTAATGAGGTACGCAGTCCGGAAGTCCATAGTAGTAGAATTGGTGGTGTAACACGAGTTTCCAACATACTGGGCGTCTCTAATGGAGCTGTCCACGCCTGGATTAAAAACTGGAAGAGCGACCAATATCGACTACGCAAGAAAGATATCGGAATTATCTGGAGTTCCGCTGGAAAAGTGAGGCCCCAGTGTGACGATGCCCGGTGTGGACTTGATCGACTCATTGCTAGTGGTCATGGCCACCTGGTCGAAATCAATCCGGTAACCGGAAACAGGCAGTATCACCAGGCAGGGAACGATGTTTTTTGCGTAGTTGAAGATCTTCCGGGTCGCAAGCAATCAGTGGCAACCAAGCTGGGCGTCGAAGAGATTGAGATCGAGCACTGGATTGATGACCACTGTTCCAATACGGTACGCTGAAATGATCCACGAGTCAACTGGGTGGAGTGTAGCCGGTCTATTCAGGTGCCGCCGGGGGGGTAGGGTAAGGTGGCTGTTAACGATACCTATATATATGGGGCGCACCACTCTGTAGGGTGTTGATCTGGGTTAGAATATATAATGGTTTTAGATCTTCCAGATTAAAGAAATTCGTTTGGCATAGTTTTTAGCATATAAAAAGACCCGTACCAGCCTTAGATCAAGCAGTGTGGTAAGGTTCATACGCTACCTGATGGTGCCCAGAAGAGGACTCGAACCTCCACACCTTGCGGCGCACGGACCTGAACCGTGCGCGTCTACCAATTCCGCCATCTGGGCTTTTTGCTGAAGGCGCGCAATTTAATTGTTAAAGGAAACATTGTCAATGAAAATAAAGAATATTCGTCTCCGCCACCCGTTTCTGGAGCGGGAACGCGAAAATCACGAACAACTCGCTGCCCAGCCGTCGAGTTCATCCTGCAGATACTGACCGAACAGGGCGCGCCGGTAAGCGATGAAGAATTGCTGGGAATGTTGCAGATTAAACCGGATGAAGAGGAATTGTTCCTGCGCCGCCTGCGCGCGATGGAGCGCGACGGCCAGATCATGCGCAACCGCAAGCGCGCCATCTGCGTGGTGGACAAACTCGATCTGGTCAAGGGCAAGGTGCAGGGACACCCGGATGGTTTCGGTTTCCTGATTCCCGAAGACGGCAGTCCGGATATGTTCCTCAGCGAGAAGGAAATGCACAAGGTGCTGCATGGCGATGTGGTGATGGTGCGCCAGAGCGGTATGGACAGGCGCGGCCGTCCCGAGGCCAAGATCGTCGAGGTGCTGGAACGCGCCAACAATCGCGTGGTCGGCCGCCTGTACGAAGAACACGGCATCTATTTTGTGGTGGCGGAAAATCGCCGCATCACGCAGGATATTCTGGTCGCGCCCGGCGAAACCGGCGGCGCCAGGCCCGGACAGGTCGTGGTGCTGGAGATTCTGCAGCACCCGACAAGCATGCGCAGCCGATCGGCCGCATTGCCGAGGTGCTGGGCAACTATGCCGATCCGGGCATGGAGATCGAGATCGCGTTGCGCAAGCACGATTTGCCGTATGAATTTCCGCGGGATGCGGAACGCCAGGCCAAAGCGATTTCCCCTGTCGTTTCGCCGGACGACTGGGATGGCCGCGAAGACATTCGCAATCTGCCGCTGGTCACAATCGACGGCGAGACCGCGCGCGATTTTGACGATGCAGTGTATTGTTCCCGGAAAAAGGCGGCTACCGGCTGGTGGTTGCGATCGCCGACGTCAGCCATTATGTGCAGACCGGCGACACGCTGGATCGCGAGGCGATCAATCGCGGCAATTCGGTTTATTTCCCGCGCCGCGTGATTCCGATGCTCCCTGAGGAACTTTCCAATGGTCTGTGCTCGCTGAATCCGCATGTGGACCGGCTGTGCATGGTGTGCGACATGCACATCACCAGCAGTGGCAATATCGAAAAATACCGCTTCTATCCATCGGTGATGTATTCCAGCGCGCGGCTGACCTATAACCAGGTCGCCGAGATGCTGGCCGAACCGGACGGAAAACTCGCCAGGAACAACGCGTCCATCGTGCCGCATCTGCAACATCTGCATGAACTGTACAAGAAGCTTTTAAAAGCCCGTGAGAAACGCGGTGCGATCGACTTCGAGACCGTCGAAACGCAGATGATCTTCACCGACCAGGGCAAGATCGAGAAAATCATCCCGGTGGTGCGCAACGACGCGCACAAACTGATCGAGGAATGCATGCTGGCTGCCAACGTCAGTGCGGCAGGCTTCCTGCAGGAGCATGGGCATACCGTGCTGTACCGGATACACCAGGGGCCGACACCGGAGAAGCTGGAAGCGCTGCGCGAATTCATGAAGGAGTTCGGCTTGCAACTGACCGGCGAGGACGATCCGCAAGCAGCCGATTATTCCAAGCTGCTCAAGCGGATCAAGGGCCGCCCCGATGCCGGATTGCTGCAAACCGTGATGCTGCGCTCCCTGCGCCAGGCGAAATACGAGCCGGAGAACATCGGCCACTTCGGCCTGGGCTACGAAGCCTATACCCACTTTACCTCGCCGATCCGCCGCTACCCGGACCTGCTGGTGCATCGCGCGATCAAGGCGGTGCTGCAGGGCAAGCAATACAAGCCTGCACAGAAATGGTCCGAGCTGGGCGCGCATTGCTCGATGACCGAGCGCCGCGCCGACGACGCGACGCGCGACGTCGAGGCCTGGCTCAAATGTTTCTACATGCGCGACCATCTGGGCAGCGTGTTCACCGGATCGGTCTCGTCGGTCACCGGCTTCGGCATGTTCGTGTCGCTGGATGACCTGTATGTCGAAGGCCTGGTCCATATCTCCGAACTCGGCAAGGATTATTTCCAGTTCGATGCGGCCAGCATCAATTGCTCGGCGAGCGCACCGGTCAGCGCTATCGCATCGGCGACCGTGTGGAGGTCCGTGTCGTGAAGGTGGACATGGAGAGCACCAAGATCGATTTCGTTTTGCATGAGCTGATTGAAAAACCGGATCATGAACATGCGGCAAAGGGGAAAGCGGGCAAGGTGGAAAAGAAGCCCGGCAGGGAAAAGAAACGCCGTGGCTGATCTGCGTCTGATCTACGGCTTTCACGCGGTCGCCTCGCGCATCCGCCAGAATCCCGATGGCGTGCTGGAAGTCTATCTCCAGGCACAGCGCCAGGATCCGCGCATGCGCGACCTGATCAAGCTCGCCGAAACCAACGGCGTGCGGGTTATACCCGTGGAGGCGAAAAGACTCGACGGGATGGCGGGCAACGCGCGGCACCAAGGCGTTGCGGCACGCGTCGACGCGTCGCGCCGGGTGCAGCATCTCGAGGATGTTCTGGATACGCTGGAAGAACCGCCGTTGCTGCTGGTGCTGGATGGCGTGCAGGACCCTCATAATCTGGGCGCGTGCCTGCGCAGCGCCGATGCATTCGGCGTACACGCGGTGATCGCACCGAAGGACCGGGCGGTTGGCATTACTGCGACGGTCGAGAAGGTTGCCTGCGGTGCAGCGGAAATTGTGCCCTACATCACCGTCACCAACCTCGCACGTACGCTGCGCGACCTGAAGGAGCGGGATATCTGGGTAGCCGGCGCGGCCGGAGATGCCGAACAGGATTTGAACGGCTTCAAACATCGAGGCGCACTGGCATGGGTGCTTGGTGCGGAAGGCGAGGGGCTGCGCCGCCTGACGCGCGAGACCTGCGACGAACTGGTGCGCATCACTATGCTGGGCAGCGTGGAAAGTCTGAACGTCTCGGTGACTGCCGGTATCTGTCTGTTCGAGGCCAGAAGGCAGCGGAAGGGTGGGGCGTGAGCCCCGGGCACCCACCGGCGTACCCCTTTGCGGGTGCAGCGGAAGGGTGGGGCGTGAGCCCCGGGCACCCACCGGCGCTGCAAACTCCGTCCAGTCCTTCACTGGAAACGGATTTGCCTACCCCTCTGGTGTACCCCTTGCGGGTGCAGCGGAAGGGTGACGGCTAGCCGACAGATATGCACCGGCATCTTCTTCAGGCGTAGAATGCCAACCGCATTTGCTATTTCATGCCGAGTACCAACCTGCCAGTTGTCGGACAGCTTCAGGAGGACACCATGATATTTCGTGACCGGGAAGATGCAGCGCGCCGTCTGGCGGAAGCGCTTGGGCAATATCGCGGCCAGAACCCGCTGGTGCTGGCGATTCCGCGCGGCGCGGTGCCGATGGCGAAGATCATCGCCGAATCGCTGGGCGGAGAAGTGGACGTGGTGCTGGTGCGCAAACTGCGCGCGCCGGGCAATCCGGAATTCGCGATCGGCTCGGTCGACGAGACCGGCTGGACCTATCTCGGCGATTATGCCGAGCGGGTGGGGGGCAGTTCGCAATACATCGAAGCAGAGAAGGAAGCCCAACTCAAGGTGATGCGCGAACGGCGCGCCAGCTACACCCCGATACGCCCGCCGCACGACCCATCGGGGCGCATCGTGATCGTGGTGGACGACGGGCTGGCCACGGGTTCCACGATGATCGCGGCACTGCACTCGCTGCGTGCCAAATCGCCCAAAAAGCTGATTTGTGCCGTGCCGGTGGCGCCGCAGGATACCCTGGCAAAGGTTGAACCCTACGCCGATGAAGTGGTGTGCCTGAGCGCGCCGGCGGTGTTCTATGCGGTGGGCCAGTTTTACCAGTCCTTCAATCAGGTCAGCGACGAGGAAGTGATAAAACTGCTGGCCGAAGCATCGTGACGCGAGAAGTTAGAGATACCGCGCGAACCAGTCTGCCGCAAGGCCGGCCGCCTGTTGCAGGGTGCCGGGTTCTTCGAACAAGTGTGTCGCCCCGGGCACCAGCTTGAGTTGCTTTTCGCAGTTCAGCAACATCTCAGCCTGCTGGTTCAACTCGATCACACCGTAGTCCGCACCGCCGACAATGAGCAGGCTCGGTGCCGTCACCCGGCGCAGGGCCGTTGCGCCGGCGAGGTCGGGGCGTCCACCGCGCGAGACCACGGCCGAGATGGCATTCCCCATTTCGGCCGCAGCCTGTAATGCCGCAGCCGCACCGGTGCTGGCGCCGAAATAACCGATGCCCAGTTTTTTGGTCTCCGGATTGATCTGTGTCCATCTGGTCGCCGCAACCAGGCGTGCAGTGAGCAGCACGATGTCGAAGCGCGTCTCGTAAACCTGGTCCTCTTCTCGCGTCAAAAGATCGAACAGCAGGGTGCCGATCCCGCGTTGCTGCAGCACCTGCGCGACATAGGTGTTGCGGGGACTGAAGCGGCTGCTGCCGCTTCCGTGGGCGAACAGCACGATGCCCTTCGGGGCTGGCGGCAGGATGAGTTCGCCTTCCAGCTCTGCGAGTCCTGCGGGGATATGTACGGTGCCCATGTGGTGCCTCCCGTCAAGTAGGTAATATGATCCTGTTCGGATATTGCCGCTCAGATAGGGTTGCCGGCGATTGATGAGTGTCGCTTGCGACTATGCAAAGAATAACGCAAAAACAGGATTTCAACATGCAAAAGTCTGCTTATGCAAGGAATGTTGTATAATTTTTCCGCTTTGTTTGCCATGATTGAGACTGCGGTGGCATCGCTGTCATCCACGCTGGTGTGCTGGCCCGGCGGCTGGAGTCAGCCGCTGTGTACATTGCTGGCATGC
>CAVWTZ010000140.1:0-20422 GCA_963757485.1 uncultured beta proteobacterium | reverse complement strand
GCCATTGGATCTGCCGCTGTCGCGCACTTGCTGATTCAGATGATCAGCAACAAACCGCTCCCGACCGGACGCATATTCACTTTGCCGCTCGCGATGATTGCCGGACTAACCGGTTGCGTAGCCGTGCGAAAGCGCACAACTTCCCTGGTATGCGTTGCCTCTCCTTGCCGCTATTCCCTTTGCAGCCAGGTTCGCGCTCCGCCCAGACTGTCAGCACGGATGCAAAGTCTGTCTCGCCCTCCAGACTCACATTCGCCTGCGCAGCTGGCGCGATTTATGCGACATGGCGGGTGGCGGGTAACGTGCCATTCTAGTGCCGCAGCAGTTCCTGCAACTTTCATTTGACAGATGCCACGCGATAGCAGTTCTGGGGAATTGTGACAGCCCGTCGCAAAGAGAGCGCAGAAGCCTGCCAAAGTACTTAAGATGTGCGAATCAATTACAGCAAATCTGCTGATGAAAGCACCCGTTCGCATCACCATCACCGGCGCAGCAGGCCAAATCGGCTATGCGACACTTTTCAGGATTGCAAATGGCGATACGCTCTGGCAAACAGCTTATTACTCCTGCAATTGCTGGATTTGCCGCAGGCGCAGCCAATGTTGCGCGGCGTGATGATGGAACTTGAGGATTGCGCATTCCCGCTGCTGCAGCAAATCATCACTCACCGATAACCCCAAGGTCGCTTTCAGGGATACCGAAATCGCGCTGCTCATCTATCGCCCGCCCGCGCGGCAAGGGCATGGAGCGCAAGGACCTGATCGAGGGCAAACGGCGCGATCTTTTCCGCGCAGGGCAAGCAGCTGAATGAATATGCGGCACGCCACGTCAAAGGTACTGGTCGTAGGGAATCCCGCCAACACCAACGCGCTGATAGCAATGAGAAATGCGCCCCATCCATCCTCAACAATTTCACGGCAATGATGCGTCTCGACCATACCGGCGAAGGGATCGCGCAAGTTGCCCACAAGCTGTTTCAGCCGATACGGGATATCGTAAAATGATCGTCTGGGGAAATCACTCCGGCACACAATATCCCGATCCTGGACCCAGCGGAACTCCGCGGCCGTCTGGTCCGGTACTCCTGGCCCATCAGGAATGGGTGGAGCACGAATTCATCCCCACCGTGCAAAAGTGTGGCGCGGCGGTGATTGATGCGCGAGCTTGTCCAGCGCGGCGAGCGCGGCCAATGCGGCCGTTTTCGCATAGACACGACTGGATGCTCAGCTCGCACCACAACGACTGGGTAACCATGAAGTGTCCCGTCCGATGGCAGTTATGGCATTCCGGAGGGCGTGATCTATGGCTTCCCGGTCACCTGCAAAAGCGGCCACTACACACTGTTTTAGGACTGCCCATCAGCGCGCTTGGACACAAACACATGGAAGAAAGCTACAAAGGAACTGCTTGAGGAACGCGACCATGTGAAGCAGTTGCTGGGGTGATCTTTCTGATTTCCTGAACCACCCGAATTGGTGTAATGGTCTTACCAGCCACTTGATTCCGTCAGACCAGCCCTCATTTAATGTCTGTTGCATAAATGGAGGTCGTTATGTCCACAGTCCGCCCGCCTGCCGTTGCAGGCATGTTCTATCCCGCCGAAGCACAGCGACTTGCGCATGATGTGCAGCAGTTTCTGGCCGAAGCTAGACCGTTTGAGCTGATTGAAAGTGCTGATCGTGCCGCATGCCGGATATATTTATTCAGGCGCGATCCCGGCCACGGGCTCTATGCCATGCTTCAGCCTGTCGCCTCGCACATCCGTCGCGTAGTGCTGCTGGGTCCCACACATCGCGTCGCGGTGCGCGGGGCTCGGCGCTGCCCGGCGTGGATGCGTTCGATACCCCTTTGGGCCGCGTGACTATGGACACCGCCGGCGCGCGCGCCATCGCCCATCTGCCCGGCAAGTCGGCATCAGCGCCCGTGCACACGCGCTGGAGCATTCGCTGGAAGTGCAACTGCCGTTCCTGCAAAGCATATTGACTGATTTCCAGACCGCGCCGCCACTGGCCGTCGGCATGGCCAGCGCCGAGGAAGTGGCCCAGGCGCTGGATGCCGTATGGGGCGGCGAGGAGACGCTGATCGTGATCAGTTCCGACCTGTCCGGACTATCCGCCCTACGCCACCGCGCAGCGTGTGGATCAGGCAACGGCGCAGTCCATCCTGAAACTGCAGCAGCCAATTGCGCATGACCAGGCCTGCGGCGGCACGCCGATCAGCGGGCTGATCGTCGCGGCGCAGAAGCACCACCTTGCGCCCTCATTTGCTCGATGACGAAGTCTTGGCTACACTGCGGGGTCTCATGACCAAGCGGCGGGGTATGCGGCATTTGCATTTACCCCCGAAATTTGAATCTTCAGGAGAAATGGATATGCCAGATCAAAACCAGGATGAACGAGGGCGCAGTGTTGCTGCCTATTGCGCGCGCTGCAATTGCGCGCGAGGTTTGAACGTGGCGCACACAGCAGATGAATCGGCGCCGTGGCTTGCCGAGCATGGTGCGTGTTTCGTCACGCTCACGCAGTTCGGCGAGCTGCGCGGCTGCATCGGCTCGCTGCAAGCTCGCCAGCCATTGCTTGCCGACGTCAAAAGCAACGCAGTGTCCGCCGCGATGCGGGACCCGC
Source organism: uncultured beta proteobacterium (assembly GCA_963757485.1). GTDB lineage: Bacteria > Pseudomonadota > Gammaproteobacteria > Burkholderiales > Gallionellaceae > Gallionella. The sequence goes on along the minus strand of CAVWTZ010000140.1, from coordinate 17,798 downwards.
GTTTCACGCCGCTACCGTCGAGACCCCGACATCACCACCGTCGAGGTGTCGCTGCTCTCGGAGTCGCAGGAAATGCAGGTCCGCGACGAGGCAGACGCGCTCGCGCAATTGCGCCCCGGCGTGGACGGAAGAACTTTGAATATGGCAGATATCGCAGCACATTCTTGCCACAGGTTTGGAAAGCCTCGGCGCAACCGCGCCAGTTTCTCGCAATGTCGACCAGCGGGCTTGCCCGATGACTTCTGGGCTGAAGACGTGAAGTTGTCGCGCTACAGCGTGACCAAATGGAAGCCAGAGAACACCAGCATGGATGAAGCCTATCAGCATCGTCGAACAATATCCGGCCAAGTATTGGCACAAGCTGGATGACGGCCGCATCCAGTGCGCCCAACTGATGCGACTGCAAGCTGAACGAAGGCCAGCGCGGCGCATGCTTCGTGCGCGGGCGCATCAATCATGCAATGGCGCTGGACGAACCCACCGGCCTGCTCTCGGACTTCTGTGTCGACCCGATCGAGAAAAAGCCGCTCAACCATTCTGATCGGCAGCAGCATCCTGTCATTCGGAACCGCGGGCTGGACTTGCGTGCAAATTCTGCGTATAACTGGGACATCTCGAGTCGCGCAGCTTCGAGAGCTCGCCGACCAGGCGACACCGGAAGCCATCGCGCGCACAGCGGAGCAACTCGGCTGCAAGAGCGTCCGCGTCCACCGACAACGACCCGGTGATCTTCGCCGAATACGCGATGGATGTGGGCCGATGCCTGCCACGACGGCATCAACGCCGTGGCCGTCACGGCAGGCTACATGCATGACCAGCCGCGCCGCGATTTCTACGCGAAGATGGATGCCGCCAACGTAGACCTGAAGGTGTTCACTGACCAACTTGATCAAGCAGACCGGCATCGACATCTTCAACCGGTGCTGGAACACGCTGAAATATCTGCGCCAGGAAACCAAAAGTGTGGTTGGAAATCACCACACTGCTGATCCCCGGCTACAACGACAGCGCGCACGAGATCGGCAAGATGAGCGAATGGATCGCGAAGGACTTGGCACGGACGTGCCGTCGTACTTCTCAGCGTTTCATCCGGATTTCAAGATGAGCATCTCCGCCACCCCGCCGGGAAACGCCTACCCGGGCGCGGCAAATCGCCATGGATGCCGGCCTGCACGACGTCCTCATACCGGCAATGTGCATAACCGCGCGGGGGATACCACGCATTGCCCCTCCTGCAACAACAGCCTGATCGTGCGCGACTGGTACGAGATCGAACAGTATCGTGTTACGCCGGACGGACATTGTCCCGAATGCAACGCCAAGATCGCCGGACGCTACGAGAGATTCGGCAAGGCATTCGGCGCACGGCGCATCCCGGTGATGATGAAAAGCATGGCTCGAACACCGCGCACCTCAATTGGAGGGAGTTTGTTCTCAACTGCGCTCAGGGCTATTTCCGCGTCCATCGCAGATACGGCTTCTCCCCTGAAGCGGCCGAACGCCGGCGCGGCATCCCGGGAAAGCTGCCCGGCGGCAGCTGCAGCGCAATCGTCATTGACCGACAAACCGCGGCTCGGCTCAATCCGCGCCGTCCTGATCCCGGCGGGTAAACTTCGGCTGATTCATGCACATCACCACCGCGTCGCTGATGCAGTAGCCGCTGACAAAGCCGGCGATGCGCGGGCACCGCGGCAGATATCGACGAACAGCATCGCAAAGTCGCGGCAGATCCTCTCCGCCCTCGCGGCCTCCCGCTGTCCGAAGGCATCCACGTTCGCGCAGCATATACTCCAGACGGCGGCATATTTGTGCGGCGAGCAGGGTCAGGAATAGCATCGTTTCGTGCCTGCTCGCCGGCATCATTTCCAGTGCAAACATCGCCGAATTGGGATGGCCTCTCTCGCAAACCCGATAGATAGTAGCCAAGCACTCTGGCGAGTTGAGGTTGGTATTCAAGCGGCACAGTCAGCGCGGCCGGATCGGTCACAAGCTGAACGGGTTGCCGCGGAGGGTTTCGGTCAGCGTATGAACTTCGACCAGCAGATCATCATGCAAACCGCTGAACCGGATCGTTTCGGTGTTGTTGCCGTAAAGCCCCGGGAAATGGGCAATTCCGCTGGGGCTGGAACTGGCAACGATTCGGTGGCTGCGCAGGGTCTGGCCGGCATCGCTACGCGGGCGCAGCCTGACGGTGAAGAGCTCCCGGAATACGGCAGGCTGTCAGGACGGGTGCGATGGTCAAGTTCGAACAGCATCGCCGTTAAGCTATGTCTTGGTTCCAGCTTGTCGATGGCGACATTAACCCATTCGTCAGGCATATCCTCCACTGATTTGCGCAAATGTTCTCCTACCATCTGGAGCTGCTGCAGGTCCTCGGGTTCGAACTGATGCTGTGCTATTTCGTATGAATCGCGCTTATACAGCACCACGTCGATCGGGAAATCGACATCGACCGCACTGATGCGCGTCGAGTCGAATGCAAATAGGCGACCTTGAGCGCTACTTGCATTGAAGATTCATAGCGCAGCACCCGGTCGATGATCGGCTTCCCGTAACTCGATTCACCGATCGAGGAAATGGCGACCCCGGCGGCACCTCCACCCAATTCCCTTCCGGGTAGAGCATGTAGAGCTTGCGCTCCTTGTCTTTCTCCAACTGGCCGCCGACGATCGAGTACAGGTTGAAATCCAGTCCGCTTCTCCTGAGCGCCTCCCGGTCCTCCTCGGACCCGGCGCACCTGTTCCGCACAAACGAATTCACGGCCATAAAGCTTGTCGAAATAGGTGTCTTTCTCCTCCACCACCTCCTCGAGCTACTCGTCGGAACCGACGCAATCCCAGGTCATCACAGGAACATCCAGTGTTGCCGTGCTGGTGTACGGTCACCTTGCGGGCGGTGGTGCGCACCGAACCCGATGTGATGCGCGTGTCGGAAACACCGATCAGTCCGTCCTCAACTTTGATTGCCGCGCAGAATGTCATGGTGCTCTGATTGTTCCTGGGTTAGATGGGTGTTTTTTCCGGTTAGGGACGCAGCGTGAAAAGGCAATCCCGTAGATTGCATCGTCGATCCAATTCAGCCTGTCCTGCAGTTTATCAAGAAACTCATGCAAACCCTCGTGAATGATCTCTTCTATTTGCGTGTAATTCAATTCCCCGAGCAGCCTGCCCATCTGTTCCGCCTTGTTGCTGAAAGCGTCCTCGGAGAACCTGTGATGGCATGAAGTGAAAGCGTGGCGCGATCCAGGCAGTAGAGCACCGAACGCGGGAAGTCGCGGTTAAGGATCAGGAACTGGCCTACGAAGGATCGTATCCGCTTGAAGGTTTGCGAGCACATTTCCAGCGCACTGGCTGATTTGAATAGTGCCGCCCACTCGACGTCATCCAGCTGCTCGTGCCACAGCCTGGGCTTCAGGCAACAGGATAAAATACTTTACGTCCAGGATGCGGATGTCTTGTCGGCACGCTCCAGCAGTTCGCCCATTTGCAGGAAATGCCATGCTTCACCATGCGACATGGTGGCCTCGGTGACGCCGTCGACAAGTGGCTCGCCAATTCACCGAGGAATAGAATTCGTGCGGATTCTCCAAGCAGGACTCTGTTTCTGGACGTTTCCTCACCAGCAGGTAGAACCGGTTGGCGGCTCCGACATTTCCGAAGAACGATCTCGCGCACCGAGCGGGCGTTCTCGCGCGCATTGCGCACGCAGCTCAGGATCGAATTCGGGTTCTCCCGTCAAAAGTGATAAAGTGCATCACGTTATCACGGGTAGGAACACGATAGGCTCTGGCAGAGATACTTAATTGCTGGTCGTGTTCACCAGCGGCGCCCACTGCTCGTCCAATTGGCCCTGCATATCCAGAGTGAGGTTGAGATTCACGTCGATAAATTCGTGAGACGTTTTTCTGCCCGTTCCAGATAGCGGCTCATCCAGTAGATCGAATCGGCGACGCGACGAGCATATGGATACGCTCCCGGTCCTTGTTCATGTTCGGCTTCATTCGCTCAGCACCCAGGTGTCTTTGCTGCCGCCACCTTGGCTTGAGTTGACCACCAGCGAACCTTTTTTCAGCGCGACACGAGTCAATCCGCCCGGCATGACATAGATGTCCTTGCCATAGAGTATGTAGGGGCGCAGGTCGATACGGCGCCCCTCGACGATCTTCCATCAGAACCGGTGCGCGTGAAAGGGCCAGAGTCGGCTGCGCAGATAGTTGCGCGGCATTGTTGCGGATCAGCTTGGCGAATTCCGCCGGTTGTGCTTTCCGTGGAACGCGGTCCCACCAGCATGCCGTAACCGCCGGACTCGTTGGCGGCCTTGACGACCAGCTTGTCCAGATTGGCCAGCAGGATCGCGTTCCTTTTTATCCGCGCAGATATGGTGGGCACGTTGGGAAGGATCATGTCCTCGCGAGGTAATACTTCACGATCTGCGGCAGGTATGCGTATACCGCCTTGTCGTCCGCAATACCGGTACCGGGGCATTGGCCAACGCCACCCGGCCATTGCGTACAATGTCGATCAGGCCGGCACGCCCAGCACAGAGTCGGCACGGATGCTTCGGGTCGTAGAAATCATCATCCCTGACCCTCCGGCGTACCCACATCCACGCGCTGGCAAGCCCCGATGGTGCGCATGAACAAAACCGTCCATCACCACCAGATCGCTGCCTTCAACCAGTTCGACGCCCATTTGCTGGGCAAGAAACGAAAACGTTTGAAATAGGCCGAACTGGTACATGCCCGGCGTCAACACCACAACAGTGGGTGAAGACAAATGTCTCGGTATATACTGGAGCATTTCAAGCAATCGCGCGGGATAATCGTCTACAGCCCGCACCCGGAAGCTTCGAAGGCCAGAGGGAAGGTCCGTTTGAACACCTGCCTGTTTAGCACGGTAGACACGCCGGACGGGCAGCGCAGGTTGTCAGCACGAAATACCGGCCATTGTGGTCCCGAACCAGGTCGGTACCGGTGATGCGGCACCTGACGCCGCGCGCACATCAAGCCCCACGCATTGCGGGCGGAATGAGGTGGCGGAGACGATGATTTCCGGGATAGCCTTGTCCTTCAGGATCTTCTGTTCGTGGTAGATGTCGTCCAGAAACAGGTTAAGCGCATGGATGCGTTGTTTCAGGCTGTGCTCAATGTATTCCCAATCGCGTGCTTCCACGATGCGCGGAACAATGTCGAACGGAAATATTTTTTCCGGTCCCCTCGTCGCTGCCGTAGACAGTGAAAGTGATCCCCATGTTGTACATCGCTGCTTCTGCAGCTTTCTGCTCGGGTCAAGGATTTCGCCGTCGGGTAACAAGGTTTCAATGCGCTCGACAAGTATTCTGGCCCCGGAATGCGGACACCATTGGAATCCATCAGTTCATCGTAGAAATTTTCTGTGTCGTATGATTTGAAATTTAAGGGCAGGAACCGCTTCTTCATGGAGTAATACGTCGGTGATGTGGCAACGTGAACGGCCTCGACGACCCGGAGTGTGGCTTAGGAATCATTTTGCTGAAGCCAAACCGCGATTCGGCTTTGCAGCATGCATGAGAGCAAGCACTGTACACAGCGGTTATCATTCCGCGCTTTTGTATTGGCCCACTCGCCGGAATGATAACCGCTGTGTACAGTGCTTGCTCTCATGCATGCTGCAAAGCCGAATCGCGGTTTGGCTTCAGCAAAATGATTCCTAAGCCACACTCCGGGTCGTCGAGGCCGTTCACGTTGCCACATCACCGACGTATTACTCCATGAAGAAGCGGTTCCTATGCCCTTAAATTTCAAATCATACGACACAGAAAATTTCTACGATGAACTGATCGATTCCAATGGTGTCCCGCGTTCCGGGGCCAGAATACTTGTCGAGCGCATTGAAACCTTGCCGGACGGCGAAATCCTTGACCGACAGAAAGCTGCAGAAGCAGCGATGTACAACATGGGGATCACTTTCACTGTCTACGGCAGCGACGAGGGGACCGAAAAGATATTTCCGTTCGACATTGTTCCGCGCATCGTGGAAGCACGCGATTGGGAATACATCGAGCGCGGCCTGAAACAACGCATCCATGCGCTTAACCTGTTTCTGGACGACATCTACCACGAACAGAAGATCCTGAAGGACAAGGCTATCCCGGAGGAAATCATCGTCTCCGCCACCTCATTCCGCCCGCAATGCGTGGGGCTTGATGTGCCGCGCGGCATCTGGTGCCACATCACCGGTACCGACCTGGTTCGGGACCGCGATGGCCAGTATTACGTGCTGGAGGACAACCTGCGCTGCCCGTCCGGCGTGTCTTACGTGCTGGAAAACAGGCAGGTGCTCAAACGGACCTTGCCTCTGGCATTCGAAGCTTCCCGGGTGCGGGCTGTAGACGATTATCCCGCGCGATTGCTTGAAATGCTCCAGTATCTTGCGCCGGATCACTTGTCTTCACCCACTGTTGTGGTGTTGACGCCGGGCATGTACAACTCGGCCTATTTCGAACACTCGTTTCTTGCCCAGCAAATGGGCGTCGAACTGGTTGAAGGCAGCGATCTGGTGGTGATGGACGGTTTTGTTCATATGCGCACCACGCGGGGCTTCCAGCGCGTGGATGTGATCTACCGGAGGATCGATGATGATTTTATCGACCCGAAGACATTCCGTGCCGACTCTGTGCTGGGCGTGCCGGGCCTGATCGACGTATACCGCAATGGCCGGGTGGCATTGGCCAATGCCCCCGGTACCGGTATTGCGGACGACAAGGCGGTATACGCATACCTGCCGCAGATCGTGAAGTATTACCTTGGCGAGGACATGATCCTTCCCAACGTGCCCACCCATATCTGCGCGGATAAAAAGGAACGCGAATACGTGCTGGCCAATCTGGACAAGCTGGTCGTCAAGGCCACCAACGAGTCCGGCGGTTACGGCATGCTGGTGGGACCGCATTCCACGAAAGCGCAACAGGCGGAATTCGCCGAGCTGATCCGCAACAATCCGCGCAACTATATTGCGCAGCCGACTCTGGCCCTTTCACGCGCACCGGTTCTGATGGAAGATCATTTCGAGGGGCGCCATATCGACCTGCGCCCCTACATACTCTATGGCAAGGACATCTATGTCATGCCGGGCGGATTGACTCGTGTCGCGCTGAAAAAAGGTTCGCTGGTGGTCAACTCAAGCCAAGGTGGCGGCAGCAAGGACACCTGGGTGCTGAGCGAATGAAGACACCGAACATGAACAGGACCGGGAGCATATCCATATGCTGAGTCGCGTCGCCAATTCGATCTACTGGATGAGCCGCTATCTGGAACGGGCAGAAAACGTTGCGCGATTTATCGACGTGAATCTCAACCTCACTCTGGATATGCAGGGCCAATTGGACGAGCAGTGGGCGCCGCTGGTGAACACGACCGGCGATTATGATCTGTTTGCCAAGCGCTATCGTGTTCCTACCCGTGATAACGTGATGCACTTTCTCACTTTTGACAGGGAGAACCCGAATTCGATCCTGAGCTGCGTGCGCAATGCGCGCGAGAACGCCCGCTCGGTGCGCGAGATCATTTCTTCGGAAATGTGGGAGCAGGCCAACCGGTTCTACCTGCTGGTCAAGGAAGCGTCCAGAAACAAGTTCCTGCTGGAGAATCCGCACGAATTCTATTCCTCGGTGAAAATGGCGAGCCACTTGTTCGACGGCATCACCGAGGCCACCATGTCGCATGGTGAAGCATGGCATTTCCTGCAAATGGGCGAACTGCTGGAGCGTGCCGACAAGACATCCCGCATCCTGGACGTAAAGTATTTTATCCTGTTGCCTGAAGCCCAGGCTGTCGGCACGACCATCGATAACATCCAGTGGGCGGCACTATTGAAATCAGCCAGTGCGCTGGAAATGTATCGCAAACACTTCAAGCAGATCGATCCTTTCAAGGTGGCCGATTTCCTGATCCTTAACCGCGACTTCCCGCGTTCGGTGCTCTACTGCCTGGATCGCGCCACGCTTTCACTTCATGCCATCACGGGTTCTTCCGAGGACGCTTTCAGCAACAAGGCAGAACAGGGATTGGGCAGGCTGCTCGGGGAATTGAATTACACGCAAATAGAAGAGATCATTCACGAGGGTTTGCATGAGTTTCTTGATAAACTGCAGGACAGGCTGAATTGGATCGACGATGCAATCTACGAATCCTTTTTCACGCTGCGTCCCTTGACCGGAAAAAACACCCATCTAACCCAGGAACAATAAGACACCATGACATTCTGCGCGGCAATCAAAGTTGAGGACGGACTGATCGGTGTTTCCGACACGCGCATCACATCGGGTTCGGTGCGCACCACCGCCCGCAAGGTGACCGTACACCAGCACGGCAAGCACTCGATGTTCCTGATGACCTCGGGATTGCGTTCGGTTCGCGACAAGGCGCTGACCTACTTCGAGGAGGTGGTGGAGGAGAAAGACACCTATTTCGACAAGCTTTATAAGGCCGTGAATTCGTTTGCGGAACAGGTGCGCCGGGTTGCCGAGGAGGACCGGGAGGCGCTCAGGAGAAGCGGACTGGATTTCAACCTGTACTCGATCGTCGGCGGCCAGTTGGAGAAAGACAAGGAGCACAAGCTCTACATGCTCTACCCGGAAGGGAATTGGGTGGAGGTGCCGCCGGGGTCGCCATATTTCCTGATCGGTGAATCGAGTTACGGGAAGCCGATCATCGACCGGGTGCTGCGCTATGAATCTTCAATGCAAGTAGCGCTCAAGGTCGCCTATCTTGCATTCGACTCGACGCGCATCAGTGCGGTCGATGTCGATTTCCCGATCGACGTGGTGCTGTATAAGCGCGATTCATACGAAATAGCACAGCATCGGTTCGAACGCGAGGACCTGCAGCATTTGCCCGAATGGTGGCAGGAACGTTTGCGCAAATCAGTGGAGGATATGCCTGACGAATGGGTTAATGTCGCCATCGACAAGCTGGGACCCAAGACATAGCTTAACGGCGATGCTGTTCGAACTTGACCATCGCACCCGTTACCATGACAGCCTGCCGTATTCCGGGAGCTCTTCACCGTCAGGCTGCGCCCGCGTAGCGATGCCGGCCAGACCCTGCGCAGCCACCGAATCGTTGCCAGTTCCAGCCCCAGCGGAATTGCCCATTTCCCGGGGCTTTACGGCAACAACACCGAAACGATCCGGTTCAGCGGTTTGCATGATGATCTGCTGGTCGAAGTTCATACGCTGACCGAAACCCTCCGCGGCAACCCGTTCGACTTTTTTTTTGTGACCGATCCGGCCGCGCTGACTGTGCCGCTTGAATACCAACCTCAACTCGCCAGAGTGCTTGGCTACTATCTATCGGGTTTGCGAGAGAGGCCATCCCAATTCGGCGATGTTTGCACTGGAAATGATGCCGGCGGGCGGGCACGAAACGATGCTATTCCTGACCCTGCTGGCCGCACAAATATGCCGCCGTCTGGAGTATATGCTGCGCGAACATGGCGATCCTCGGACAGCGGGGGAGACCCTGAGGCAAGGGAAGGGATCCTGCCGCGACTTTGCGATGCTGTTCGTCGATATCTGCCGCGGTGCCCGCATCGCCAGCCGCTTTGTCAGCGGCTACTGCATCAGCGACGCGGTGGTGATGTGCATGAATCAGCCGAAGTTTACCCGCCGGGATCAGGACGGCGCGGATTCGAGCCGAGCCGCGGTTTGTCGGTCAATGACGATTGCGCTGCAGCTGCCGCCGGGCAGCTTTCCCGGGATGCCGCGCCGGCGTTCGGCCGCTTCAGGGGAGAAGCCGTATCTGCGATGGACGCGGAAATAGCCCTGAGCACAGTTGAGAACAACCTGCCTCCAATTGAGGTGCGCGGTGTTCAAGCCATGCTTTTCATCATCACCGGGATGCGCCGTGCGCCGAATGCCTTGCTGAATCTCTCGTAGCGTCCGGCGATCTTGGCGTTGCATTCGGGACAATGTCCGTCCGGCGTAACACGATACTGTTCGATCTCGTACCAGTCGCGCACGATCAGGCTGTTGTTGCAGGAGGGGCAATGCGTGGTATCCCCCGCGCGGTTATGCACATTGCCGGTATAGACATGGTGCAGGCCGGCATCCATGGCGATTTGCCGCGCCCGGGTCAGCGTTTCCGGCGGGGTGGCGGAGATGCTTGTCATCTTGAAATCCGGATGAAACGCTGAGAAGTGCAGCGGCACGTCCGTGCCAAGTTCCTTCGCGATCCATTCGCTCATCTTGCCGATCTCGTGCGCGCTGTCGTTGTAGCCGGGGATCAGCAGTGTGGTGATTTCCAACCACACTTTGGTTTCCTGGCGCAGATATTTCAGCGTGTCCAGCACCGGTTGAAGATGCGATCCGGTCTGCTTGACATAGAACTCGTCAGTGAACGCCTTCAGGTCTACGTTGGCGGCATCCATCTTCGCGTAGAAATCGCGGCGCGGCTGGTCATGCATGTAGCCTGCCGTGACGGCCACGGCGTTGATGCCGCGCTCGTGGCAGGCATCGGCCACATCCATCGCGTATTCGGCGAAGATCACCGGGTCGTTGTAGGTGAACGCGACGCTCTTGCAGCCGAGTTGCTCCGCTGTGCGCGCGATGGCTTCCGGTGTGGCCTGGTCGGCGAGCTTGTCGAAGCTGCGCGATTTCGAGATGTCCCAGTTCTGGCAGAATTTGCACGCGAGATTGCAGCCCGCGGTTCCGAATGACAGGATGCTGCTGCCGGGATAGAAATGGTTGAGCGGCTTTTTCTCGATCGGGTCGACACAGAAACCCGAGGAGCGGCCGTAGGTCGTCAGCACCATTGCATCATTGATGCGCCCGCGCACGAAGCATGCGCCGCGCTGGCCTTCGTTCAGCTTGCAGTCGCGTGGGCACAGGTCGCACTGGATGCGGCCGTCATCCAGCTTGTGCCAATACTTGGCCGGATATTGTTCGACGATGCTGATAGGCTCATCCATGCTGGTGTTCTCTCTCGCTCCATTTGGTCACGCTGTAGCGCGACAACTTCACGTCTTCAGCCCAGAAGTCATCGGGCAAGCCCGCCTTGCGTCTGAGCATTCCGAGAAACTGGCGCGGTTGCGCGAGGCTTTCCCAAACCTGTGGCAAGAATGTGCTGCGATATCTGCCATATTCAAAAATTATCCCGTCCACGCCGGGGCGCAATTGCGCGAGCGCATCTGCCTCGTCGCGGACCTGCATTTCCTGCGACTCCGAGAGCAGCGACACCTCGACGGTGGTGATGTCGAGTTCTTCGACGGTCAGCGGCGTGAAACGCGGGTCCCGCATCGCGGCGGACACTGCGTTGCTTTTGACGTCGGCAAGCAATGGCTGGCGAGCTTGCAGCGAGCCGATGCAGCCGCGCAGCTCGCCGAACTGCGTGAGCGTGACGAAACACGCACCATGCTCGGCAAGCCACGGCGCCGATTCATCTGCTGTGTGCGCCACGTTCAACACGCGCGCAATTGCAGCGCGCGCAATAGGCAGCAACACTGCGCCTCGTTCATCCTGGTTTTGATCTGGCATATCCATTTCTCCTGAAGATTCAAATTTCGGGGGTAAATGCAAATGCCGCATACCCCACCACTTGGTCATGAGACCCCGCAGTGTCGCCAGAGTTTCGTAGATCGAGCAAATGAGGCGCAAGGTGGTGCTTCTGCGCCGCGACAATCAGCCCGCTGATCGGCGTGCCGCCGCAGGCCTGGTCATGCGGAATTGGCTGCTGCAGTTTCAGGATGGACTGCGCGGTTGCCTGATCCACACGCTGCGCGGTGGCGTAGGGCAGATAGTGCGACAGGTCGGAACTGATCACGATCAGCGTCTCCTCGCCGCCCCATACGGCATCCAGCACCTCGGCCACTTCCTCGGCGCTGGCCATGCCGACGGCCAGTGGCAGCACAGTGAAATCAGTCAATATGCTTTGCAGGAACGGCAGTTGCACTTCCAGCGAATGCTCCAGCGCGTGTGCACGGGCGCTGATGCCGACTTGCGGCAGATGGGCGATGGCGCGCGCGCCGGCGGTGTCCATAGTCACGCGGCCCAAAGGGGTATCGAACGCATCCACGCCGGGCAGCGCCAGGCCGCGCACCGCGACGCGATGTGTGGGACCCAGCAGCACTACGCGACGGATGTGCGAGGCGACAGGCTGAAGCGTGGCATAAGCCGTGGCCGCGATCGCGCCTGAATAAATATATCCGGCATGCGGCACGATCAGCGCTTTTGGAATCAGCTCAAACGGTCTAGCTTCGGCCAGAAACTGCTGCACATCATGCGCAAGTCGCTGTGCTTCGGCGGGATAGAACATGCCTGCAACGGCAGGCGGGCGGACTGTGGACATAACGACCTCCATTTATGCAACAGACATTAAATGAGGGCTGGTCTGACGGAATCAAGTGGCTGGTAAGACCATTACACCAATTCGGGTGGTTCAGGAAATCAGAAAGATCACCCCAGCAACTGCTTCACATGGTCGCGTTCCTCAAGCAGTTCCTTGTAGCTTTCTTCCATGTGTTTGTGTCCAAGCGCGCTGATGGGCAGTCCCTGAACAATCTTGTAGTGGCCGCTTTTGCAGGTGACCGGGAAGCCATAGATCACGCCCTCCGGAATGCCATAACTGCCATCGGACGGAACACTCATGGTTACCCAGTCGTTGTGGTGCGAGCTGAGCATCCAGTCGTGTATATGCGAAACGGCCGCATTGGCCGCGCTCGCCGCGCTGGACAAGCCGCGCGCCTCAATCACCGCCGCGCCACGCTTTTGCACGGTGGGGATGAATTCGTGCTCCACCCATTCCTGATCAGGCAGGAGTTCCCGGACCAGACGGCCGCGGATTTCCGCATGGTCCAGATCGGGATATTGTGTGCCGGAGTGATTTCCCCAGACGATCATTTTCTTGATATCCCGTATCGGCTGAAACAGCTTGTGGGCAACTTGCGCGATCGCGCGGTTGTGGTCGAGACGCATCATTGCCGTGAAATTGTGCGGATCGAGATCGGGCGCATTTCTCATTGCTATCAGCGCGTTGGTGTTGGCGGGATTCCCTACGACCAGTACCTTGACGTGGCGTGCCGCATATTCATTCAGCTGCTTGCCCTGCGCGGAAAAGATCGCGCCGTTTGCCTCGATCAGGTCCTTGCGCTCCATGCCCTTGCCGCGCGGGCGGGCGCCGATCAGCAGCGCGATTTCGGTATCCCTGAAAGCGACCTTGGGGTTATCGGTGATGATGATTTGCTGCAGCAGCGGGAATGCGCAATCCTCAAGTTCCATCATCACGCCGCGCAACATTGGCTGCGCCTGCGGCAAATCCAGCAATTGCAGGATGATGGGCTGCTCTTGCCCAAGCATATCGCCATTTGCAATCCTGAAAAGTGTCGCATAGCCGATTTGGCCTGCTGCGCCGGTGATGGTGATGCGAACGGGTGCTTTCATGGCGGGACTCCTGTAATTGATTCGCACATCTTAAGTCTTTTGGCAGGCTTCTGCACTTGTTGCGACGGGCTGTCACGATTCCCAGAACTGCTATCGCGTGGCATCTGTCAAATGAAAAATTTACAGAATTGCTGCGGCACTAGAATGGCACGTTACCCGCCACCCGCCATGTCACATAAATCGCGCCAGCTGCGCAGGCGAATGTAAGTATGGAGAGCAGCAGACTTTGCATCCGTGCTGACAGTCTGGGCAGAGGCGCGAACCTGGCTGCAAAGGGAATAGCGGCAAGGAGAGGCAACGCATACCAGGGAAGTTGTGCACTTAGCACGGCTACGCAACCGGTTAGTCCGGCAATCATCGCGAGCGGCAAAGTGAATATGCGTCCGGTCGGGAGCGGTTTGTTGCTGATCATCTGAATCAGCAAGTGCGCGACAGCGGCAGATCCAATGGCCAGACCGAACTGACCGAGCAAGGCGGAAGCACCGACCAGGGCCGCGCCGCCGGTGCCGATGCCCAGCGCGCTGGCTGCGCTGGCAGCACGCAGCGGTTCCTTGTCCGACAGTCTGTCCATGCCCCATACCAGAATCGCGACATAGGCCGCGCATCCGGCGCCCCAAACCAATGCAGCCTGAAGTGATTGTTGCTGGAGGATACGCTGCACCGTCCAAATGGCCGCCACCCCGCCAAGCACGGGAAGCAGCGAAGCAAACCGGCGTGAATGCAATAAGTCGAGCAACAGGGCGAGCGCGGCGCTGATCAATCCCAACAGGACGATTTTCCGCACGGAGGTGAGCGGTTCGATGGTGAAGTCGCTGGCAAGGTATACGGTCACGGCAAATCCGGCGATGATGGCCAAGCCGCTCAAATTAATACGCTGAAACAGTGCAGCGGCAATCAATGCAACCAGGAAGGGGGCCAAGCCGGCTTGTATAGCTGGATTATCGAGCAATTGTTGCAACTTAACCCCCGCATTAACATCGAACTTGCATAAGTTTACCACTGCGACGCGACCTTGAAATCCGCAGGTGAGCACCCAATCTTTACAGCCCGAAATAACCGCAATGGAAGACCAGCGCGCACGACTTTAGAAATGGAGACAATAGATTCATGAAGCGAATTTTCCTGTTTGTGTTAACTAACCTGGCTGTGGTGTTTGTGATCAACATCACACTGAGATTGCTGGGTGTGGATCGCTGGCTGGACCAGTCAGGCGGCATCGACTTCAGCGCGCTGCTGGTTTTGTCAGCCGTCATCGGTTTTGCCGGTTCGCTGGTTTCGCTGGCCATGTCCAAGTGGTCGGCAAAGCGCATGGTTGGCGCGCAGGTCATCGAAAATCCGGTTGATCCAACGGAACGATGGCTGGTTGAAACGGTGCGCCGGCATGCACAGACTGCCGGTATCGGCATGCCGGAGGTTGCAATTTATGATGCGCCGGACGTGAATGCTTTTGCCACAGGCTGGAATCGCAACAATGCGCTGGTTGCGGTGAGCACCGGCCTGTTGCACAACATGAGCAAGGACGAAACGGAGGCGGTGCTCGGACACGAGATCAGCCATGTCGCCAATGGCGACATGGTGACCCTGGCCTTGATCCAGGGCGTGGTGAATACCTTCGTGATTTTTTTCGCCAAGCTGTTCGGCTTCTTCGTGGATCGCGTACTGCTCAAGAATGACGAACGGAACGGCCCGGGCATCGGTGCCTTTGTCGCGGAAATTGCCGCGCAACTGCTGCTCGGCATATTGGCCAGCATCATCGTGATGTGGTTCTCCCGCCAGCGCGAATTCCGCGCCGATGCAGGCGGTGCAAAACTGGCCGGGCGTGGAAAAATGATTGCGGCACTCGAGCGTTTGAAAGTCAACCATGAACAGGCCAGCTTGCCGGAAAAGATGGCTGCCTTCGGCATCTCCGGCGGCCATGCGTTCGCAAAGATTTTCATGACACACCCGCCGCTTGATGAACGTATCGCCGCGTTGCGCCGCGTGCAAAGTTAGAAATTATCGAAGCATCCGCGAACTGCCTGCCTTGCAGCCGGGTGCAGCAATGAGAACGTGCATGGAATGCATCCCGGAAGTTATTGCATGGTTGTTTTTTGCTCGACCACTGTGACTATCATATCCCGCAAACTGGCAATAGTTCCGCTTGAACATCGTGGCGGCATTTTGGCCATGGAGAAAAGGGTTCGGATGATGGCGGCAACGGTGTTAGCTGCCCTGGTTCTGGCGGGTTGTTCAAGCGAAGTAAAACGAATAGATGCAGACCAAGTCAGGGATATTTCCGGTACCTGGAACGACACTGACTCACGCGTGGTGTCCGAGGAGATGATTCGCGATTCTCTTTCCGCGGGCTGGATCGATCGCTACAACCTGTCCCTAAAGAAAGCCCGGTGGTCATCATCGGCAACATTCGCAACCTTTCGCAAGAACACATCAACACCAATACATTTGTAAATGACCTTGAACGTGCCTTTGTCAATTCTGGCCGCGTCGATGTGGTCGCATCGCGAAGCGAGCGCGGAGATATACGCGCAGAGCGATCTGATGTGGATCTCAATGCCACGGAAGCTACCCGCAAAGAGATGGGCAAGGAAACCGGTGCTGATTACATGTTGATGGGCACGATCAACACCATTATCGATGCATCTGACAGTGAGCGGATTCGTTTTTATCAGGTTGATCTAACATTGGTCAGCCTGGCAGACAATCGCATAGTCTGGACCGGCCAGATGAAATTGAAGAAGGAGATCAAAAATGCCAAGTTCCGCCAGCAAGGATGGCAGTAACACGAAGCCGCACCTTCGGTAGCGACTGGCTGGGCCGGCATTTCTTCGGGCTGCTGGTTTTGTTGGCGTTTTTTGTCCTGCCTGGCTGTGCCACTTATAGTGTCGGCGTAGCCAAGGTCAAGATGAATAGTTGCAGTATTGCGACGGAAATCATCTGGCCGAGAGCATGGCCATCATAAGTGGATTGACAAGTGGCCGCAATGCTCCGGCCTTGGCACGATCGCTAGCGGGGTGCGCTCGGAGGCGCATTTGCTGCCGGGGAGGGCAGGGAATTATCGTCGCTCTGATCGTCATCGTAATCATATTTCGGACGCGGCGGATTGCCATCATAGATCTGGCTTTTGCGGTGAAGCAGATAAGTATCCCGCATGAACTCGTAGGGATCTATCATCGCCTCATCCAGAATTTTTTCCTGGTCGAGCAGCTCGGAACGGCGGTTGATTCCCCTGAGCATGTAAGCCTGGTTGCGTGCGCGCATGTTGCTCATCTGGTACATCGGGCTGGCGTAGCCGTCGCCATACAGCCCGATGGAGTCACGCAGCGTACTGGGTCCCAGGATGGGCAAGACGAGATATGGGCCGTTGCCTATGCCCCATTTTCCCATGGTCTGGCCAAAATCTTGGTCGTGCTTTTTCAAACCGCCCGCTGATGCGACGTCAATCAAGCCGAAGACACCAAGGGTCGAATTGACGACGAAACGCGTTCCGTCGGAAAAACCCTGAACCAGTTTGAATTGCAGCAAATCGTTGGCGGTGACGTCGATATCGTCCAGATTCGAAAAGAAATTCGATATCATGGTTCTGCCAACCGAAGGTATTGCCGCTTTGTATCCCCGCGCGACGGGCTTGATGACAGCCTTGTCGACGGTATCGTTGAATTTGTAGATACTGCGATTGACCGGCTCGAACGGGTCGGCCGGATTGCTGGGTCGGCTCGAAGCGCAACCGGCCAAGGCAACTGCAGTGATCATGATAATAGTGCTTATGGCTTTCATGTTGTTTTGTTGCTGGGAATTGGCCGGGGTTATATGGGTGCTCGGACAGTTTGAGAAAAATCGGCTGTCAGCTTTGAACGGGCGGTGCCAGTTCGCCGATATGGAAACTGAATTTGCCGCTGTGGTATTCGGCAAAGTAATGCTCAAGGCTGAAGCGCACCGCGCGAAATGCGATTTCATCCCACGGTATTTCCGCTTCACTGAATAGTTTGACGTCCAGGCTTTCCTGTCCCGGGCCAAAATCCAGATCGAGCAGTCTGGCGCGGAACAGTATATGCACCTGATTGATATAGGGCAGGCTGTACATCGAATAAAGGTCGCCGATTGCAATGCGTGCATTGGCTTCTTCAAGCGTTTCACGCATGGCAGCTTCGGCTGTGGTTTCGCCGTTTTCCATGAAGCCGGCGGGAAGTGTCCACAGGCCATGGCGGGGTTCAATGGCACGACGGCACAGCAGCACTTTGTCCTGCCATTCTGGGATGGCGCCGACAACCAACTTTGGATTCTGGTAATGCACCTCGCCGCAGCCGGTGCAAACATGACGCGCGCGGTTATCGTCCGGCGGGATACGCAGTTCGACAGGGGCACCGCACAGGCTGCAATATTTCATG
>CAVWTZ010000139.1:0-42967 GCA_963757485.1 uncultured beta proteobacterium | reverse complement strand
GATTTGCAAGCGCGTCCGGAGACCCTGGCGCCGGCGCGCGCCCACCAGGACTTCGAGCAGAAGGTCACGACCCGCAGCAGGTGTTCCTCACCACCACCCAGTGCGGGTGATCCACGGGTCCATAACCACGCCCGCGAACGGTGGGACGAACACCGCGCCAGCGCATCGCACCAGCCTTGCCGATGGAACGCAGGCTGTGTTCGGAATTACCCGCTTCGCAGCGTCGCCTTGCAATCGATGTGCCTTGCGAATCTCACCGGAGCGTAACCGTAACTGCGCATAACTGCCTTTAGCGAGCAAGCAATTGCACCGACGTACCTGCAGAACATGCCGAGACTGCGCGCCCTTTCCCGGCAACATTTCGATGCAATGTATGGTTGACCCGACAGGAACGTTGCGCAACAGCAAAGCATTACCCAGTTTGATCGAGCGCTTCTGAACCACTCACCAGGATTGCCCCTGCCGCGACTCCCTTGGGTGCGATGATGTAGCGACGCTCACCATCCGCGTGGCACAGCGAGAGCCAGGTTTAGCGCTGCGGTTCGGATCATATTCCAGCGTCCACAGTCGCGGGAATACCGTCCTTGTTGCGCTTGAAATCCACCCATGCGGTCATGCTGCTTGTGACCGCAGCCGTATGCCGCGTGGTGATGTGTTTCCGTACTTGTTCGGCCTTTCGGTTTTCGTCTTCTTTTCAAGCGAAGAACGCGATGGGCTTGCCTTTATGCAGGTCACGATTGACAACACGCACTCTGCACGCTGCACGGAGTTGTTCGTTTCAGTTTAATCAATGCCATGATGATTATCCTTGCTCGCTTGCAGCAAATATGATTTTTGACCTACAGCCAGGCGCACGTGAGCCTTTTTCCAGTCAGTGCGGCGTCCGATAATACGACCGCTGCACTTTAGAGCTTGCCCTTGACGCATGCGATCTGCACGCTGTCCACGTTCACCTTGAACATCATTTCCACGGCAGCTTTTATTTCCGGCTTGGTCGCATCCGTCGCGACACGGAAAATTACCTGCTCATTTTTTTCGGCAACATAGGTTGCCTTTTCGGAGATTTGCGGTGCAAGCAAAACGTTCATCAAACGTTCTTTGCTGAATTTCTGGGAACCGGTCTGTTGGGTACTCATGCGAACATCTCCTCGATTTTTGCCACCGCATTGCGTGTCACCAAAACGTTTGGAAAACGCACCAAACTGACCGGGTCGGCTTGATCGGCTTCCAGCACCAGCACGTTAGGCAAATTGCGCGATGACAGATAAAGGTTTTCATCGATGTTGTCGGTAATGATCAACAGACGAAAGCGATTTGTATCCACGCCCAGACTTTTGATCTTCTGCGCAAACAGTTTTGTTTTGGGCGAATCAACCGTCAGGCTGTCCACGACGACCAGGCGGTTTTCGCTGACCAGCTTTGACAAGATAGACGCATAGCCAGCCCGATACATCTTGCGGTTTACTTTTTGCGTGTAGTTTTCTTCAGCAGTATTCGGGAATATTTTGCCACCGCCGCGCCACAACGGACTCGATGCCATACCGGCGCGCGCGCGGCCGGTTCCCTTTTGCTTGAACGGCTTGCGGGTGCTCTTGGCGATTTCGCTACGGCCTTTTTGCTTGCTGTTGCCGGCGCGGGCATTTGCCTGATAGGCGGTTATCAGTTGATGGACCAAGTCCTCGTTGTATTCACGACCAAACAATTCATCCGACGCTTTCAGATTCGCGCTTGACTGACCCTTATCATTAATGACTTTGAGTTCCATTACACACCTGCCTTTACTGCGGGGCGCACGATGATGCTGCCGTTGATACTTCCCGGCACAGCACCTTTTACCAGCGACGATTGACGTGAAACATCGACCCGCGCCACCTGCAGATTTTGCACGGTCCGTTGCACATCGCCCAGATGTCCGGTAATACGCTTGCCCGGAAACACACAGGCCCGGATCTTGCGCCATGCCGATGGAACCAGGTACGTTATGTGATTGGAGTTCCCGTGCGATGCACGGCCGGACTTGAAATCGTGACGTTGATGGTGCCGGCATAACCCTTACCTTTGGTAATACCAGTTACATCAACAAGTTACCCCACCTGAAAGACTCGACACTGACTACGGACCCGGCTTGCAGTCCATCCAGTTGTCCAGGGATACGGTCAATTCCTTCAGTGCACTCCCCGCTTCCACACCCGCCTTGGCGTAGTGTCCGGCGGCAGCTTTGCTGACGCGACCGGAACGGCGAACCCCGTGTGCCAATTGCACAGCGGTGTAGCCATCGGTGCCTGCGGATTTAACCTGAGTGACACGATTCTTGGACACTTCCAGCACAGTAACCGGCAACGAAGAACCGTCATCGGTAAATACGCGGGTCATGCCAATCTTGCGACCGACAAGTCCTAAGCTCATTTTCATTTCCTCTTGTTAAGGGGCTGACTACAATTGGTCAGCCGATTTTTTTGATACTTGCTAACAAAACAAACTAATGAAACCGGGGCAAAACTGTTACTGCAACTTGATTTCCACATCTACACCCGCAGGCAGGTCCAGTTTCATCAGCGCATCCACCGTCTTGTCGGTCGGATCGACGATATCCATCAAACGCAGATGGGTACGGATCTCGAACTGATCGCGCGACGTCTTGTTGACGTGCGGTGAACGCAACACATCGAAACGCTCGATCTTGGTTGGCAACGGTACCGGGCCATTCACCACTGCGCCAGTACGCTTCGCCGTATCAACGATACGTGCTGCCGACTGGTCGATCAAACGGTAATCAAACGCCTTGAGGCGAATGCGGATTTTCTGACTTTGCATAATCTTCTCTTGCATATACGCGGCAATGCCGCTAATTAAAGAACGAAATCGCGTGGCCAGACCAGGACCCGGACCACGCGAGGGCGCGCATTGTATCCTTACTCGATAATCTTTGCAACCACCCCGGCGCCGACAGTACGGCCGCCTTCGCGAATCGCGAAGCGCAGGCCTTCTTCCATCGCAATCGGGTTGATCAGGTTCACCGTGATGCTGACGTTGTCCCCGGGCATCACCATCTCGGTGCCGGCTGGCAATTCAACAGCACCCGTCACATCGGTGGTGCGGAAGTAGAACTGCGGACGGTAGCCCTGGAAGAACGGGGTATGACGCCCGCCTTCGTCCTTGCCCAGCACGTAAATCTCGGCTGTGAACTTGGTGTGCGGGGTGATCGAGCCCGGCTTGGACAATACCTGGCCGCGCTCAACTTCTTCACGCTTGGTGCCGCGCAACAGCACGCCAACGTTGTCGCCTGCCTGGCCCTGGTCGAGCAGTTTGCGGAACATTTCCACGCCGGTGCAGGTGGTCTTGAGGGTAGGTTTGATCCCAACGATCTCGAGTTCATCGCCCACCTTGACGATGCCGCGCTCAATACGGCCGGTCACCACGGTACCGCGGCCGGAGATCGAGAATACGTCTTCCACCGGCATCAGGAACGCGCCGTCCAGTGCGCGCTTCGGTTCGGGGATGTAGCTGTCGAGCGCGTCGGCCAGACGGAAGATGGAAGGTTCACCGATGTCGCTCTGGTCGCCTTGCAATGCCTTCAGCGCCGAGCCTTTGATAATGGGAATGTCGTCACCGGGGAAGTCGTATTTGGAGAGCAGTTCGCGCACTTCCATTTCAACCAGTTCCAGCAACTCTTCGTCGTCAACCATGTCGCATTTGTTCAGGTATACGACGATGTAGGGTACGCCTACCTGGCGCGCCAGCAGGATGTGCTCGCGGGTCTGCGGCATCGGGCCGTCGGCCGCCGATACCACCAGGATCGCGCCATCCATTTGCGCCGCGCCGGTGATCATGTTCTTGATGTAGTCGGCGTGGCCAGGGCAGTCTACGTGCGCATAGTGGCGTTTCGCAGTCTCGTATTCAACGTGTGCGGTATTGATGGTGATGCCGCGCGCCTTTTCTTCCGGTGCCGCGTCAATCTGGTCGTAGGCCTTGGCTTCGCCCCCAAATTTCTTCGACAGCACGGTCGTGATCGCCGCTGTCAGCGTGGTCTTGCCGTGGTCCACGTGTCCAATCGTGCCTACGTTCACGTGCGGTTTGGTGCGTTCAAATTTGCTCTTTGCCATGATTTTTCCTTATCAATGTCAAACGTTAAGAATAAAAACAAAACTCCAACTATCTAATAACCCCAAAATATCTGATAACTGACGAAACGCCACGCTTAATTCTGGTGCCCATGGCGAGAATCGGACTCGCGACCTCTCCCTTACCAAGGGAGTGCTCTACCACTGAGCCACATGGGCAGGCTCACATACTCAAACCAACGCCAAAACTGGAGCGGGTGAAGGGAATCGAACCCTCGTCGTAAGTTTGGAAAACTTCTGCTCTACCATTGAGCTACACCCGCAGTGCCCCCAACCAACAACAGGCCTTCAACGCAACGACCTCAAACCGCAGTTGTCACAACACCAGCCCAAACTACCTACCCACAAACTTTTTTAGGCAAAACAAAATCATTTGGTGGAGGGGGAAGGATTCGAACCTTCGAAGGCAGAACCGTCAGATTTACAGTCTGATCCCTTTGACCGCTCGGGAACCCCTCCAAACAGAACCCGCGATTATGCCAACCAGCAACATGGATGTCAAATTGAATTAGCTGTCATGAACTTGGGTTGGGTAAAAATTTATGTGGCCAAGCGGTTTTTACCTTTCTGAACCGCGATTACCTTCCCGGCCTGACGATTCCGCATCGGAAAATATCGGACGCGAACATCCGCCAGACCATATGATTCCGCCGGAAGGCACTGAAACTGCGGCAAATTTCTATTTGGTCAAGGAAATAAACAGTTGGGGCAGCCGTTCCGGCAAAGATTCAACGCAATCAATGATGGTGTACTGCTTGCCAAAAATGTCCTCAACGTATTCGTCCGCCTTGGGATCAAGATTAATGCAATAGGCGTAAATTCCCTGCTGATCGAGTTCCTTTACCGCCTGACGCGCATCCTCTATCAGGATGCGCCCATCCTTGCTATCTATATCGGCCGGCTCGCCATCGGTGAGGATCAGCATCAATTTTTTATCGGCCTGCTGCTTTTCCAGATAATGGGCAGCATGGCGCATTGCCGCCCCCATACGCGTCGAGTAACTCGCCTCCATCGCCGCCAGACGTCCTTTCACCTCATCGTTCCAATGCTCGCTATATCCCTTGATATGCAGATAGCGCACGTCGTGGCGCGTGTTTGAATGAAACCCTGCAATAGCGAACGGATCTCCCAGTTTTTCGATCGCCCACGCCAGCAGAGAAACAGCTTCCTGGCTCAGTTCCAGAATGGTCTGGTCACAGCCTGCCGCCTTTTCGTTGAGCGACTCGGATAAATCCAGCAGTATCATCACCGCGATATTGCGCCCGTCATTGCGATGGCTCATGTTGATACGCGGATCGGGCGTCGCACCGCTCTTGTAATCGATCAGCGAGCGCAACGCGACATCCAGATCCAGTTCACTGCCTTCCTCCTGATAGCGAATACGCACTTTGTCCTGCGGCTTGAGCAGGTCGAGCAGCTTCTTCAATTGTTTTGCCAGTGCGGAGTGCTTGGCCAACAGCCTGTCAATATCCGCAGCATTGCCTTGTGGATGCAAGGCCTCGTAAACGCTCACCCAGTCCGGACGATAACTATGGGTGTTGTAATCCCATTCATGATAATGGCGCGGCGGCAGGCCTTTGATCTCCTTTTCCGGTTCGCTTCTGCGTTCCTCATCGAACGTCTCTTCTTCATCGCCTTCCTCGATGAATTTCCACATCTGGCGATTATCGTCACGATAATCGATCACCGTATCCTTGAAGTGGGTCTTGGCCAACTGGTCACTTTGGCGGCGTGTCTTCGCAACGAATGAGATCGCCAGATCAGCCATTTCCTCCGTGCTCATCTCGCCCTGCTGCATCAAACCGTGAAATCGTTGCGCGAATTCGATGACATGAGGATTTTTATAAGGGTGACCGGAATCGAGAATGGCGCGCGACAGCATGGCCAAGCGGTGACGAACACCGGACTCCTTTTCCGGATCACAGGCGTCTTCGTCAGGAACGGGATGCAGCGCCATGAAAATATGGCGCAAGCCTGGATATTCACGTATTGCAAGATATTCTACCCGGCTGTCCTCGAAGAACTCCGCGGCCATGCGCTGGAACGGGCTCATGTTGTCTGCGAAGATTGCCGTGGTCCAGCGGCGATGACCGACCATATGAGCGAGTGCGGCGCGGTAACGGTCCATGCCAGCTATGCCATGCGCATCATTGTAAGCATCGGGAGACGTATACCGAGTTTGTCGTAATAGGGAATCGGCTGGCGCAATTCGTCAAAGCCGCTGGAATAAGGTATCAACAAATCCTCGTCTTGCCACAAACCGCGCAAATACATATCCAGCTTGCGCTCGTTATCCGCCAGCAGCGTGCCGTGACGCTCGCGTTGCAATACTGCCAGACTGTCCGCCGATTGCAGACTGAAGTAATCGATTTGCCGGTCCGGATGGTCGTGGTAGTAGCGTACACCGTAATCCACCCAGTTCTTGAGGCCACCCAGTGAAAGCTGGGAAAGTAATCCCGATATTTGTTTGAACATCTCCGGGAGGCCGGGGCTGGGAAAAGTCTGGTGAATGCCGTGAATGGATCCGGTGGTGCGCTCCATCAGATCAAGCGCAATGGCGAGGTAATCGCGTACCTGCTCACGCGTTTGCAAGCGGCGAGCGGTAACAGGCAACGATTGCAGGAACGGGGTGATTGCCTTGCCGTTTGGAGATTTCCACATCCTGCGGATAAATTCCATGATGTCAGGCAAGGTCTCTTCACCCACTGTCTTGGCAACTGCCGGCCATTCCTCCAGGAAGATCAGGATTGGTTCTGCGCCGCGCCCCATCTTGCCAAGGAAGCGCGCGTGCTCGATATAAGCATCAATCCCCTTGCTGGAAAGTGTCGCCAGCGCCTGTCGCATACAATCGGGAAATACCAGCTCGACACGGGGAAATCCGCATTCAAGCCGCACCCAGTATGTTTGAAGCTCTTCTGGTATCACTACCGTTTCCATGGTCAATTACCTTATGGCTTTACGCAAACACCGCATCAATCGCATGATCCAGTGTTTCGCGAATATCCGCGTCATCGGTGATCGGACGCACCAAAGCCATGCGGCAGGCATCACGGGGCTCGACCCCCCCCTTGATCAACGTGGCTGCGTACACCAGCAGACGAGTGGAGATACCCTCATCCAACCCGTGACCTTTTAGGTTACGGGCCGTCGCACCGATCTTGACCAGCTTGGCAGACAGGTCGCTATCCATGCCGGTTTCCTTGCAAAGAATTTCGGTTTCGACGCCGGCCTCAGGATAATCGAAATCAAACGCGGTGAAGCGCTGCTTGGTGGATTGCTTCAGGTCCTTCAGCAAACTCTGATAACCCGGGTTATAGGAGATCACTAATTGGAAATCAGCATGCGCTTCTACCAGTTCGCCTTTCTTGTCCAATGGCAGCGTACGCCTGTGGTCGGTCAGCGGGTGGATCACTACCGTTGTATCCTGGCGCGCCTCGACGATTTCGTCGAGGTAACAGATCGCGCCGATGCGAGCCGCCGTGGTCAGCGGACCATCCAGCCAGCGCGTGCCATTGGTATCAAGCAGATAGCGGCCGACCAGATCGCTGGCAGTCATATCCTCATTGCACGCCACGGTGATCAGCGGCTTTTTCAATTTCCAAGCCATGTATTCGATGAAACGCGACTTGCCGCACCCGGTCGGTCCTTTCACCATTACCGGCAAGCGTGCAACATAGGCAGCCTCGTACAAT
Organism: uncultured beta proteobacterium; assembly: GCA_963757485.1. Lineage (GTDB taxonomy): Bacteria > Pseudomonadota > Gammaproteobacteria > Burkholderiales > Gallionellaceae > Gallionella. Next base: position 35,154 of record CAVWTZ010000139.1, on the reverse strand, counting down.
TTCACCTCGTTGCCTTGCGCTTGATAGAACGGTTCTTTATGCACTTTGTATTGATCGATACTTCTTTTCGTCATGGGCTACTCCAAATGAAAGTCATGCAAACTGCACACGCCGGAAGATTGTAAATTCCGGATAAAAACGCCCCCAACAAGTGGGGGCGAGTTTTTACCATTTCGATAGGCCTGAGCTTACTTGTGCACGCCCAGCTTTTCGCGCCAGCCCGGATACAACTTGTCCGCATCCTTTGGAAAGGATTCGAATGCACGCGCGAATTCCTTGTGCGTTTTCGCATAGGCGATCGGGTCAGCGCCTTCCTTCCAGCAGTTATACGCCTGACGCAGGGAGATCGCACCCGCTGCCGGGGAGTCGATGTGACCGTAAGAACCGCCGCCCGCCGTATTGATCACGTTGCCGTGACCCAGATTCTCGAAGAATCCCGGCAGACGCAACGCGTTCATGCCGCCCGAGATGATCGGGGTGGTGGGTTTCATGCCCAGCCATTCCTGGTGGTAGTAGGGACCATCGGCAGAATCGCGTTCAATCATGTAGGCGATATTGCGGTCGTCCGCGCCACCTTCCATCTTGCCGAAACCCATCGTGCCAACGTGGATACCGGAAGCACCTTGCAGACGCGATATCTTTGCCAACACAAACGCCGTGTAACCGCGGACAGCGGAGGGCGAAGTAATCATGCCGTGACCGGCACGGTGATAGTGCAAATACTGCTGGGGATATTGACGGCGGGCAGTGGTGATCATGCCGGGGCCACCGACAAAACCGTCAACCAGGAAGGCCAGCTTGTTTGCGTCCGGACCAAACACGCTCAGTGCAAAATCGGCACGTGCCAACATTTCGTAATGGTCGTCGGCGGTAATGTTCATCGAGAACAGTTTCGCATCGCCGGTTTCATCCATCGCCCGCTTCATCGAATCGTAAACCAGCGGCAATACTTTTTTCAGCGGACAGAAGACCTGATTGCCTTGCGGTTCATCATTCTTGATGAAGTCGCCTCCCAGCCAGAATTGGTATGCTGCTTTAGCGAATGGCTCCGGACGCAAACCCAGCTTGGGCTTGATAATGGTCCCGGAAATATAGCCGCCGTCCTTGATTGGACGACCCAGAATTCGCCACAAGTCGGAGATGTCAGTTGCCGGACCATCAAATTGCATCAACATTTCGGGGGGAACAAAGAAATCCTGCATTTGCGCGTGCTTGATGTCGCCCATGCCCTGATTGTTGCCGATTGCGCAGGTCAGGAAAGACACAATCATCGCGCGGCCGTCCGTGATATTGCGATCGAACAATACCGACGGGTAAGCAATCTTCATGATGCCTTTAACTTCATCAATGAAGTAAACAAGGGCGTCCACACCCTTGGTAAATTCGTCCGTGGTGGAAACTTCCACATTGGTACCTGTTGAAGACTCAGCAGCAAAGTGCGCGGCAGCTTCCAGATAACCGTGACCCTCTGATGGGCGCATGTGGTAAGCCACCAGAATGTGCTTGCCATTCTTAATCAGGTCCTCTTCTTTCAGACTCAGATCCGCATAACGATTTGATTGATCCATGGATTTCTTCTCCCTTGTCTAATGATTAAATGAAAAATTTGATAAGTACCTGAAAAACGAAACTATAGGCGTATAACTCTATAAATAATAGTCAATTGTTTTTATAAAAACCATAAGAAAGGCTTATGGCTTAGTTATAATTGCGCCAGTCTGATCCCCGAATGCCAAGCCATGTTCCATTTCACGCTACGCCAGTTGCAAGTATTTGAAAAAGTGGCCAGCCACCTTAATTACTCGCGCGCCGCCGAACAACTATACCTTTCGCAACCGGCAGTATCCATGCAGATCAAGCAGCTGGAAGAAAACATCGGGCTGCCGTTGTTCGAGCAGATGGGCAAAAAGATTTTTCTCACCGAAGCCGGGCGCGAGCTGTTTCACTATGCCAGAAGCATCGCGCAACAGCTTGCCGAAATGGAAGCGGTGTTCGACGAAATGAAAGGGCTGGGGCAAGGCAAGCTCACCCTTTCGGTAGTGAACACCGCGAATTATTTTACCCCGCAGTTGCTCGCCAGATTTTGCCAGCGCCATCCCAACATTAATGTAATCCTGCAAGTTGCCAACCGCGATGCCGTACTCAAACAGCTCGCCGACAACAGCACCGACCTCGCCATCATGGGGCAGCCGCCGGATGGGTTGGATATCAGCGCGGAGTTGTTCCTGGACAACCCGTTGGTCGTGATCGCCCGGCCCGGGCATCCGCTCGCCAGGCTCAAGCGCGTCAAATTTGCCAGGCTCGCAGAGGAAACGTTCCTGTCACGTGAAGAAGGCTCCGGGACGCGCAGCGCGATGGAGACGCGTCTTTGCGCAGCACGAGATACAGCCGCACATCAGCATGGAAGTGGAAACCAACGAAGCCGTCAAACACGCGGTTCAGGCCGGTATGGGGCTGGGCATCCTGTCCACTTCACCGGCATCGACCTGGAACTGGAGACCAAGCGGCTCGCCATGCTCAACGTGGAGCACTTCCCGCTGCTGCGCCACTGGTTCGTTGCGCATCGCAGCAATAAACGTCTTTCCAGCGCGGCGCTGGCGTTCAAGGATTTTTTGCTGGTCGAGGCGAGAGAAAGTAATGGCAGCGCGCTGAAACGCGCTGCACAGCGCCGGAATTTCGCGAAGAGAAGTTGCGTTGCTACAAGATCCGGGCGGCTTCCGCGAACGTCAGGCGCGGGTTGCGCGGGAACAATTTTGCGTGGTCGCCATAGCCCAGGTTGACCAGAAAGTTGGATTTGATCTTGCCGCCCGGGAAGAACTCCTGGTCCACTTTCGCATTGTCAAAACCGGACATGGGCCCGGCATCCAGTCCCAGCGCGCGCGCCGCGAGGATCAGATAGGCGCCCTGCAGCGTGCCGTTGCGGAATGCGGTGGTGTCGATCAATGGCTGGTTGCCGGCGAACCAGGAATGCGCGTCGGCTTGCGGGAACAGCTTGGGCAGCTTTTCATAAAATTCGCTATCGTGTGCGATGATCACGGTGACCGGCGCGGCACGGGTCTTTTCCAGGTTGCCCGGCGCCATGGCCGGCAGCAAACGCTGTTTGGCTTCCGCGCTGCGCACGAACACAAAGCGCGCCGGGCTGGAATTGGCGCTGGTCGGCGGCCACTTCATCAGGTCGTATATCTGGTGAATCAGTTCGTCGCTGACTGGCTTGTCCAGCCATTCGTTGTGGGTGCGCGCTGCGCGAAAAAGGATGTCCAGGCTGCGATCGTCGAGTTGCATGGTTTTTCTCCTTATTTGAATTGAACTAGTTTACATCACTCATATGCCGGTGCCCAGAAAATGGAATGCGCAAATGGAACCGGGAAAAAGCAACAGCCCAAGGAAACAGCAAAGATGGATTCATTAGTCGTTGCAGCAGTCTACAAGTTCGTGAAACTGCCCGATTGCGCGGCATTGCGCGCGCCGCTGCAGGCTCAGTGCGATGCGCTGGGCATTACCGGCACGCTGCTGCTCGCGCGAAGAAGGCATCAACGGCACGATCGCCGGCACGCGCAACGCCATTGACAATATATTGGCCTTCCTGCGCGGCGACCCCCGCCTGGCTGACCTGCAGCACAAGGAATCATCCGCAGCCCATCCGCCGTTCTACCGCATGAAGGTCAAGCTGAAAAAGGAGATCGTCACGATGGGCGTGCCCGGCATCGATCCCACCGAGCTGGTCGGCCAGTACGTCAAGCCGGAAGACTGGAACGCGCTGATCAGCGACCCCGACGTGCTGCTGGTGGATACCCGCAACGATTACGAGGTGGATGTGGGTACCTTCAGGGGCGCGGTCGATCCGCGCATCACGACGTTCCGCGAATTTCCCGAGTACGTCAAAAAGAATTTTGATCCGGACAAGCAGCCGCGCGTCGCGATGTTCTGCACCGGCGGCATACGCTGCGAAAAAGCCACGGCCTATATGCTGCAACAAGGCTTTTCCGAGGTCTATCACCTGCAGGGCGGGATACTGAAATATCTGGAAAACGTGCCGGAGGAACAAAGCCTGTGGGAAGGCGAATGTTTCGTGTTCGACCAGCGCGTCGCGGTCGGGCAAGGCCTGGCACCGGGACATTACGAACTGTGCTACGGCTGCTCGCGACCAATCACCGCGGAACAAAAAACCTCGCCCAAATACCAGGCCGGCGTATCCTGCCCGAATTGCTACGACAGCCTCACGCCGGAAAAGCGCGCGGCCGCACTGGAACGACAAAAGCAGGTCGGGCTGGCCAGACAGCGCGGCGAGAAGCACATCGGAAAAAAACGCAAGAAATCGACGAAGCTCGCTTAGTCTGCAGGATTCGTTGAATGCAGCGTTATGCGGAGCAATTCTTCTGCAGGAAAAAATCGCCTATCCACTTTCCCGATCTGTAATCGATCGTAAGCCGTTTCGGGACAAACGCCTCCGGCCTGACGATTGGAAAATCCTCAACCGGCGGCTCGAGCTCGAAATCCTTTACGTTGCAGGCGTTGGTCATCACCGGGCGGAACCCGACCATCAGCTTCGGCCCAGCCGAGGCAAAATTTCCCGCGTGCGCGTTCCCGCCGAACCGTACCGCCTTCCTGATCAGACAGCTGAAATACAGCTCCATTTCCACAGTCAATGGTTCGGTCAATTCCTGCAATCTTCTATCGGCGGACGTGCTCCACTCCACAAGCACTTGCTTGCCTAGTAGCTCGACTGTGGTTTGCATGCTCGCTGCTCCTTGTGGTTCGTGATTTGCTCAAAAGCAAAGTCGCGGGGTGCGGCCCCGCACGCCGGTTAGTTTCTTTGTCCGGCCAAAGAAAGTAACCCAAGAAACGCCGCCCCGGTTTGCCGCCCCCTTTCGGCGGTTCCCTCGATCAGACACAAACGAGCGGGGCTGCGCAACTCGCCCAACCCCACCGCTCGTTCGCGCCTGATCGAGGCGGCGCTAAGGGGATGGAAAAACAAAACCGAAAAAACAGGCGGGCTTTGCCCACTATGTCGGGCAAAGCCCGACTTATCACCACAAAATATCGTGCGCGCAGCGCACACAAAACCGATTTTCCCTCCCCTGAGCGCCGCCGAGTAGCGCAGACTGGTCAGGGGGTGTCGGCGAGGACTGTCTGAGCGCGTAGCGCGAGTTCCGCAGCCGCCTGACCAGGCGAGCAACGCAGGGAACCGCGTAGCGGCGGCAAACCGGGGGCGCCTTCTTTTTGGTTACTTTTTCTTGGCAAGACAAGAAAAAGTGACTAGCTGCCGGGCTACCCCCGGCGGTTTTTGCATTTAGCCATAGGACACACTAATGCTCATCCGCTATTGAACGACCAGTTACACTTTCAGGAGGGGCTGTCTTATGAAGACTGTACACTTGATCGTTATTTACTTGCTCATAAAAGCTCTGCAGTGCTTTCTTCCAAGTTGCTTTCGGGCCAATCAAGTCCTTCGCCATTGAATTACCAATTCTTGTAATTTCACCAGACACATATTTCTCAGCAAATTTGATTAATCTTAGAAACCCCTTCAACGATTTAGGATTATCAGCAGCGAGAAAGAACGTATAAACACCAATGCCAACCACTGCACTATGTGGTGACTCAGCTGCGACTATAAGATTAAGATGCTCATGAGGTCCAGCAGAGTGAGCGATGTGTTGATCTCGAAGCTTTTTCATTTCGTCGTGAATAGCTAGTAATTCAGGCCTTGATGCGTAGATTTCACGTTTAAGCCCTTTGCGTTTTCCGCCACCGAAGCACCGTATATAAGAAATAAGTGCCTGCGTATTAACTGCCATTGCGAACAACCCGGCGTGGCTAGCCAAATACGGGGGGCCAAGGCAGAGTTGAACGCATTGCTTAGCTCGATACAGGTCAGCCCTAATCAACAATAATTCCTGAAGTACAGTCTTCTCGGGGTGATTAAAGTTCCAAGCTGTTACAGACATTTAGATAATGGCCTAACGTAATTTCGGCGTCGTACACACCACATCCGCATTCTGCCCGCGATTCCTCAACGCATGATCCATCAACACCAGCGCCAGCATCGCCTCCGCGATCGGCGTCGCGCGTATCCCGACGCAGGGATCGTGGCGGCCGTGCGTCTCCACGGTGGTCGCCTCGCCCTGCAGGTTGATCGTGCGTCTCGGCAGGCGGATGCTCGAGGTCGGCTTGACCGCGACGTGCGCGACGATATTCTGCCCGGTGGAAATACCGCCGAGTATGCCGCCGGCATGGTTGGATAAAAAGCCTTGAGGCGTCATCTCGTCGCCGTGCTCGCTGCCCTTCTGCATCACGCAGCCGAAGCCCGCGCCGATCTCGACACCTTTCACCGCGTTGATGCTCATCAGCGCATAGGCGATCTCGGCATCGAGGCGGTCGTACACCGGCTCGCCCAGGCCGACCGGCACGTTCTCGGCAACCACGGTCAGCTTCGCGCCGATCGAGTCGCCGGACTTGCGCAGCGCGTCCATGTAGTCTTCCAGCGCGGGCACCACGCTGGGGTCCGGCGCGAAAAACGGGTTGTCGTTGACACCGTCCCAGCTTTTGAACGGGATCTCGATTTCGCCGATCTGCGCGATGTAGCCGCGTATCACCACGCCGTATTTCTCGCGCAGCCACTTCTTCGCGATCGCGCCGGCCGCGACGCGCACCGCGGTCTCGCGCGCAGAGGAGCGCCCGCCGCCGCGGTAATCGCGGAAGCCGTATTTCTGGGTGTAGGTGTAGTCGGCGTGGCCGGGGCGGAAGGTGCTGGCGATGTTGCCGTAATCCTTGCTGCGCTGGTCCTCGTTGCGGATCAGCAGCGCGATCGGCGTGCCGGTGGTCCTGCCCTCGAATATGCCGGACAGGATTTCCACGGTATCCGATTCGCGGCGTTGCGTGACGTGGCGCGAGGTGCCGGGCTTGCGCCGGTCCAGGTCATGCTGCAGGTCGGCCGCCGACAATTCCATGCCCGGCGGGCAGCCGTCGACCACGCAGCCGATCGCGGCGCCGTGCGATTCGCCGAACGAGGTGACCGTAAATAAAGTCCCAAGTGTGTTTCCAGACATGATCAAACCCCGCGTAATTATTGCCGCGAGTTTAACATATCAGCCACCCTGCATAAGCCGGCTGGCAAGGATACTGACCGATGAAACCGATATGGATGATTGCTGCCCGCGTGGACCGCTGCTGCAGGTGCAGTTCAACCTTCACGGTTACGCATGTGGTCCGCCACCTTGGCGAATGCTGCGGACAGTTCCCGGCGCAGCGCCGCATCTTCCACCACCTCGCCCAATGCCTGATCCATGCACATCAGCCACTCGTCGCGCTCGGCATTGCCGATCGGGAACCGCAAATGGCGGGCTCGCAGCATCGGGTGGCCGTATTGTTCGACATACAACTGCGGCCCGCCCATCCAGCCGGTCAGGAATTTGTACAGCTTGTCCGTCGCGCCCTGCAAATTTTCCGCATGCAGTTTGCGTATGCCATAAGCCTCCGGCGACTCGTCCATCAATTTGTAGAACCGGACCACCAGCGCGCGCACCTTTTCAGCGCCGCCGATGCGTTCAAAATGGGTAAGTACTTTGCTGCCAGCTTGCATGAGTTTCTCGCTTACGACCAAAAAACCGATTTTACCCTACGCCGAGCGGAAACCGCGCCAGCACCTGGTAATGCGGTTCGCCTTGCTGTTGTGCGGACTGCACCAGCGCGAAATCACCAGCCTGCCAGCTAACCGGACGCATCTTCGGCAATGCCTCACCGGTCCAGCGGGCGTTGCGCAGCAGCGTGACATGCGGCTTATATAGTCGCTGATCGAAATGGAAACCGTGCAGCGCCAGGCGCTGCTCCAGCGCGCCGACCAGTTGCGCCAGCTGTTGCGGGGTTTCGCCGGGCGCGGCATACACGATATGGTTGTGCTTCCAGTAATGCGCCGCACCGAAACACAATTCGAATCTTTGCCCGTCCACTTCCTGCGCCGCCAGTTGCAAGGCCTCCAGCCTGGTCAGCTCGACATTGCCGATGAACACCAGCGTGTTGTGCAGCATTTCGCTGCGCATCGCGCGCCCGCCGCACAGGCGCTGCAGCGGTTTTTGCCATGCGGCCAGCCGGTTGCACTCCGCAGCAGTAGGCCACAGCGCGAAAAACACCTTTGCTTTCGGGTTGTCGGAAGGTTCGGCCATGGGCCGCATTTTATCCGCAACCGCAAGATGGTCGAGTAGCGCGCCGCATTCAGGTAAAATGCGCGCCTTGCCGAGCCCGAGATAAGCCGAAGAAAATAATGACCGCACGTTTGCGCGAAATCCCCTACAACTACACTTCGTTTTCCGACCGCGAGATCGTGTTGCGCATCCTCGGCGGCGAGGCATGGGACATCATCAACACGCTACGCGAAGAGCGCCGCACCGGGCGTTCCGCACAGATGCTCTACGAAGTACTGGGCGACATCTGGGTGGTATCGCGCAATCCGTATCTGCAGGACGACCTGCTGGGCAACCGCAAGCGGCGCGAGGCGCTGATCGGCGCGCTGCGCCACCGCCTGAATGCGATCGAGGCACGGCGCGTTGCCACCGCAGGTGCTGCCGGCACCAGACAGGATCACAATGAAATTGTGATACGCCTGCTGGAACTGGCCCGCTCGGCGGTCGACAGGTTTGCGGGCGAGTTCGAGCAAACCCTGCAACTGCGCAAACGCGTGTTGCGCGAACTGGGCCGCATCACCCGCCGCGACAATATCCAGTTCGACGGCCTGGCGCGTGTTTCCCACGTGACCGACGCAACCGACTGGCGCGTGGAATATCCGTTCGTGGTGCTGCACCCGGACACCGAGGAAGAAATCGCCGCGCTGGTGCGCGCCTGTATAGCACTGAAGCTCACCATCATCCCGCGCGGCGGCGGCACCGGCTACACCGGCGGCGCAGTGCCGCTGGACAGATTCTCGGCGGTAATCAACACCGAAAAACTCGAGACGCTCTCGGCGGTCGAACATCTTGTCCTGCCTGACCTGAGCGAGCCATATGCCACCATCCATTGCGGCGCCGGTGTAGTCACACGGCGCGTGATGGAAGCAGCTGACGATAGCGGACTGGTGTTCGCCGTGGATCCGACTTCGGCTGACGCCTCATGCATAGGCGGCAATGTCGCGATGAATGCCGGCGGCAAGAAGGCTGTGCTGTGGGGTACCGCGCTGGACAATCTGGTCTCGTGGCGCATGGTTACGCCGGATGGTTTGTGGATGGACGTGGAGCGGCTGAACCACAATCTCGGCAAGATCCACGATGCGGAGACCGCGACTTTCCGCATCAGCAAATTTGAAGCGGACGGCAGCACGCCGCACGGCGAACCGGAAATCCTGACCATCCCCGGCAGCGCATTCCGCAAGTCCGGACTGGGCAAGGATGTTACCGACAAATTCCTGTCGGGCCTGCCCGGCATCCAGAAGGAAGGTTGCGACGGCATCATCACTTCGGCGCGCTTCATACTGCACCGCGCACACATGCATACCCGCACCGTTTGCCTGGAATTCTTCGGTCAGGTGCGCGATGCGGTTCCCGCGATCGTGGAAATCAAATCCTACATGGATGGACATGCCGGCGCGCTTCTAGCCGGCCTGGAGCATCTGGACGAGCGCTACCTGAAGGCGGTGGGCTATGCCACTAAGTCGAAGCGCGGCACCCGTCCGAAGATGGTGCTGCTCGCCGATGTGGTCAGCGATGATGCGGATGCCGCGGCGACCGCCGCTTCGGAGATCGTGCGCCTGGCCAACCTGCGCAGCGGCGAGGGCTTCATCGCGGTTTCCGCCGAGGCGCGCAAGAAGTTCTGGCTGGACCGCGCGCGCACCGCCGCGATCGCCAAGCACACCAACGCGTTCAAGATCAACGAGGACGTGGTGATCCCGCTGCCGCGCATGGGCGATTATTGCGACGGCATAGAACGCATCAACATCGAGCTGTCGCTGCACAACAAGCTGAAACTGCTGGATGCGCTGGATAAATTTTTTGCCGGCGAACTGCCGCTGTATTACCAGGACGACAAGCAGATCGGCGATGCGGAGCTGCTCGGAAACCGCGTACACGAAGCCACGCAAATACTGATTGCTGCGCGCACCCGCTGGCAATGGCTGCAGGACAACCTTGATGCGCCGCTGTCGGATTGCCCCTTTGCCCCGGCTGACGCGCAGGATTCCAGGAATGTCTTCGACGCGGTCCAGCGCCACCAGCTGACTGCTTCCTGGAAAAGCGAGGTGCGCGAACCGCTGCGCCAGCTGTTTTCCGGCAGCACATATCAGCCGATACTCGACCAGTGCAGCAGCATCCACCAGAGCGTGCTGAAAAGCCGCGTGTTCATCGCGCTGCACATGCACGCGGGGGACGGCAACGTGCATACCAACATTCCGGTGAACTCTGACAACTACGAAATGCTGCAGCAGGCCAATGGCGCGGTGGTCCGTATCATGAAATTGGCTAAAGAGCTCGGCGGGGTGATCTCCGGCGAACACGGCATCGGCATCACCAAATTCGATTTTCTCGAGGCGGATGAAATCGCCTCGTTCGCCGCATACAAGAACCGGGTCGACCCGGAAGGACGTTTCAACAAAGGCAAGCTGCTGACCGGCGGCAATCTGGAGCGCGCCTACACACCGAGCTTCAACCTGATGGAACTGGAAAGCCTGATCCTGGAGAAAAGCGAGCTGGGCGAGATTTCCGATTCGATCAAGGACTGTTTGCGCTGCGGCAAGTGCAAACCGGTGTGCACCACCCATGTGCCGCGCGCCAATCTGCTGTATTCGCCGCGCAACAAGATCCTTGCCACTTCCTTGCTGATCGAGGCGTTCCTGTACGAAGAGCAGACACGGCGGGGTGTTTCCGTCGCGCATTTCGACGAGTTCGGCGATGTATCCGACCATTGCACGATATGCCACAAGTGCCTGAATCCCTGTCCGGTCGATATTGACTTCGGCGATGTGTCGATCGCGATGCGCAATTTTCTGCGCAAGCAGGGCAAGAAAAAATTCAACCCGGTCACCGCAACGGCTATGCTGTTCCTGAATGCCACCGACCCGACCACCATCAAGCTGGTGCGCAACGTGATGATAGAGTGGGGATACAAGGCACAGCGCATCGGCTACCAGTTTGCCAGGCGTTTCGGGCTGCTGAAAGGCCAAGTCAAACATCCTCCGGCAACGGTGGGCGGCGCACCGCTGAAATCGCAGGTGATCCACTTCATCAACAAACCGATGCCCGGCAACCTGCCGAAGAAGACTTCGCGCGCGCTGCTCGACATCGAGGACAACAGCGTTGTGCCGATCATTCGCGACCCGCACCAGGCCGGCGAGGACAGCGAAGCGGTGTTTTATTTCCCGGGTTGCGGTTCGGAACGCCTGTTCGGCCAGGTCGGGCTGGCGACACAGGCGATGCTGTATGAGACCGGCGCGATCACCGTGCTGCCGCCGGGCTACCTGTGCTGCGGCTATCCGCAGAACGCATCAGGACAAAGCGACAAGGCAAACCAGATCACCACCGACAACCGCGTGTTGTTCCATCGCGTCGCGAACACGCTGAACTATCTCGACATCAAGACGGTGATCGTGTCCTGTGGAACCTGCATGGACCAGTTGCTGAAATACCAGTTCGACAAGATCTTCCCAGGCTGCCGCCTGCTCGACATCCACGAATACTTGCTGGAGAAGGGCGTAAAACTTGATGGCGTTTCCGGTACCCGTTATATGTATCACGACCCCTGCCATTCGCCGATGAAAACCTACCAGCCGCTCAAAGTGGTGAATGAACTGATGGGCACGAACGTGCCGCTCAACGAACGCTGCTGCGGGGAATCCGGCACGTTCGGCGTGACCCTGCCGCAAATCGCGACCCAGGTGCGCTTCCGCAAGGAAGAAGAGATGCGCAAGGGCGCAAACGCGTTGCGTGCGGACGGCTTCCAGGGCGAAGTAAAAATCCTGACTTCCTGCCCGTCCTGCCAGCAGGGCCTGTCGCGCTACAACGACGACAGCGGTACGACGGCCGATTACATCGTGGTGGAAATGGCCAAACACCTGCTTGGCGCGAACTGGTTGCCGGACTATGTTGCCAAGGCGAATAACGGCGGGATTGAGCGGGTGCTGCTGTGATTCACGGTTGATTCAGCAGAAGAATATCGCGGGAGCGTAATTTGTCGCGCCCCTACTTGACTGCAAAGCGGGTCTGGTAGAGAGTGCACGCTCAAAACCCGGTTTCCCAAATATGCTGACCTTGCCACTCGAACCAACCGATGACAGCGCCAATCCGCTTTTCAGGGATGCCGAAAGTTGCGCGCAATGGCTGTCGCAGCTGCAACTCACCAACCTGCAACAGGCGCACAGCCTGTTGCTCACCCAGATAAACGAACTCAGCCGCTTCCCGATGGGCGGCGCAGAACGGCTGAAAATGCTCGAGTTGCTGCGCGATACGGTTCACTACGTGCAGAACGATTACGCCAAAAAACTGATCGCCAAGCCGCTGCCGCTGAATGAAAACGAGCTGATTGTGTTCTTTGCGATCGTGCAGCTTTGGCAAGCGATGACGCTCGGCTATCAACGTTGCCTGCAAGCCTACATTGCCGGCGACAAGCAATTCGTCAAGCGCGGCGCCCTGCTGTGCCACCGTTGCCTGCTGTATAGCGGACTGGCAATTTCCGAGCACTTGCGCACGCGCTATGAATTCGATGCCAAGCAATGGCAGCAGCTGCACGGCTTGTATGCTTTTGCCGAAGAACGCGCACTGCAGCTTGTGGAAATACCCGACCCGTTGGCGGAAGGCGCGCCGCCCAGCAGTTGTCATAACATCTACGTAAAAACCCTGCTGACCTGCTATGCGCGTACGGCAGAGCTCACCCGTTCACAACTGCTGCTGCTGGATTCCTGGCTGACGGAATGGAGCAATGCGGTTCCCGTGGAGCGCAGCTATACAAGCAGCAAGGGCGACGCCCAGCCTCTTGCGCTGGATCTTGCCAGCTCGAAAGGACTGCAGCCGGCCAAACTGGTAACGCATAACGGCAACATGCGCTATCTGGCAATGATGCCGCTAAGCAAATTGCTGCGCGTAAAGACCATCCTGTTACAGCAGGGCCAAACTCCCCAGCACCTAAAACTCGGCAACCTTAACAGCGGACAAGAATGCATTGAGTTGCTCACCTTTTTGCATCAGTGCTGGTGCGAAGAACACAACACGCGTTTTGTTGAGCGATATCCCGGCTCGCAACACGCGCAGCTTTGCTACCAGCGCGAAAATATTTACGCCCTGCTGTCCGGCAAAGCCTTCAAACAAGCTGTTGTGAGCAACGCCATGGTGCAACAGCAAATCGAAGCATTTGGCCGCGTGCTGCAGGACTCTCCAACTCAGACACAGCCCGGATCCGGTGGCCCGCTGGAAGACTGGCATCTCGAAAATCAGAGCATCCTTGGCGCAAAACTGATGCGCGTTGACACGCTGGGAGGAAGGCTAAACCACAATCAGCTGGTTGCCTTGCGCATCGGCGACGCGGAAGCTTTCATGCTGGCGGCTACGACTTGGCTGAGCGTGACACGCAGCGGACAGTTATGCATCGGGATACGTTACCTGCCTGGAACCATCCAGACCGTCAGCCTGCACAATACCGATGCAGACATGCCCGCATCCGACATGGCCGCCCCCGGATTTTTGCTGCAAGCTGTCCCGGCATTGAAGACTCCCCCCAGCCTGATCATCCCGAACAACTGGTTCAAACCCGGGCATGTACTGGACATCCAGCATCGGAACGGCGAAAGACAGAAGGCAAAAATGAACTTCAGCGTGGAGCGCGGGATCGATTACGAGCGGGTCAGTTTCACGCTAGTCTAGCGCCCGCTTGGCCGGAAACACCAGCGCAAAGGTGCTGCCTTTGCCTTCCTCGCTAAGCACTTCCAGTTTGGCCTGATGGCGCATCGCAATGTGCTTGACGATCGCCAGCCCCAACCCTGTTCCCCCGGTTTCCCGGGAACGGCTGCGATCGACCCGGTAGAAACGTTCGGTGAGCCGCGGTATATGCTGCGCGGCAATGCCGATACCGCTGTCCTGCACCGAGAACACCGGCTGACCGTCGCGTTCGAACCAGCGCAACAGGATTGCGCCGCGTTCCGGCGTATAGCGGATGGCATTACTGAGCAGATTGCCGAACGCGCTGCGCAACTCATCACGGTTGCCAAGCAGGTTGGCGGCACTTTCCATCTCGAGCTGCAACCGGTGATGCCCGCCGCTCAGCAGCTTGCCATCCTGATAAACCTCGTCAAGCAGTCCTTTTAGATCAACCTTCTCTTCGCGCAACGGACTCTGTTCGTTTTCGAGCCGCGACAGGGTCAGCAAATCCGCCACCAGATTGGCCATCCGCCTGGTTTGTTCGGCCATCAGGTGCAAAGCGTGCCGTGCACTGTCCTGATTGAGGTCTGGCATATCCTCGAGGTTTTCGACGAATCCGCTCACCACAGTCAGCGGTGTACGCAGCTCATGCGACACATTGGCGACGAAATCGCGGCGCATTGCCTCGATGCGCTCGAACTGGGTGATGTCGCGGCTGATCAATAATCGCTTGTTGCCCCCGTAAGGGATGAGTTTGATGGACAGCACCATGTCGTCGTGGCGCGCGGGAACAATGATCAGCGGCTCGTTGAAATTCGACTCGCGGAGGTATTCGATGAATTCCGGCTGGCGCACCAGATAAGTGATGTCCTGCATGATGTCGTGTTTGGCATCAAGGTGAAAATGTTGCTGGGCAAGCGGGTTGAACCATTCTAGGCGATTCATCTCATTAATGATCGCCACGCCTTCGGGCAGCGCGGAAGTGGCTTGTTCGATGTGTTGCAATTCGGCAGCCAGCTCTTGTTTGGTCTGGTTATGCTGCCTGACCATCTGGTATAGCCGCGTAAAGACCTCGTCCCATATTCCGCCCGCTTCGGGAATCGTTTCCAGCCGCGCATCGCCCAGCCATTGCCCGAGCTTGAACAACTGGCGCGCGCGATATGCCATCACCGTCAGCAGCACGATCAACATGAACGACAGCGCGACGGTAGCCGAGAACAGGCTCCACACCAACAACGCTGCCAGCGCGCTGAACACCACGGGCAGGCTTACTCGGAACCAAAAATCTTGCAAATCAATTTCCTCGATGAAACAACCGGGACAACGGCCAGCCAACTGGCCAAACCTGCACAGCACCTGGGCAGATCACCGGTTATCGCGATTGAACTGGCTGCAATGATACGTCAGCCAGGCCACAGCCTATTACTTGGTCGAAAAACGATAACCGCTGCCGCGCACTGTTTGAATGACACGATCCATTCCGACCGGCTCCAAAGCGGCGCGCAGCCGGCGTATATGCACATCCACCGTGCGCTCCTCCACGAATACTTGCGTACCCCATACCTGGTCGAGCAATTGGGTGCGGCTATACACACGTTCAGGATGGGTCATGAAAAAATGCAGCAGGCGAAACTCGGTCGGTCCCAATTCGACCGCCTTGCCATTCGCCGTCACGCGGTGAGACGATGGCGACAACTCCAGTTGCTCCGCAGCCACCGTTTCGTCGGGCATTGCCGGGATATGGCGGCGCAATACGGCGCGGATCCGCGCCATCAACTCGCGCGGCGAGAACGGTTTGGTGATGTAATCGTCCGCGCCTGACTCCAGGCCCAATATCTTGTCACGTTCATCGCCGCGTGCGGTCAGCATGATGATCGGGATATCCTTTGTTCGCGCATCCGCACGAAACTGTTTCGCCAGGATCACACCGCTGGTATTCGGCAGCATCCAATCCAGCAAAATCAGATCCGGCGCCGCGCCGCGTATCTGCTGCCAAGCGCTATCCGCGTCTTCGGCGCGCAATGCCTGAAAGCCGGCCTGCATCACATTGAACGCCAGCAACTCCTGGATCGCCGGCTCATCTTCAACAATCAAAATCTTCGCATTCATGATTTATACCTCATTCCCATATCCCACGATCGATCCGGATTGCGAGAATATGAACAAATTATGACAGGAAGATGACACTTGTTGATTTTATGTTTTGGCCGGATGATGATGCGACAGCGCCGTGGCCTGCCCGGTGTGGCTTGCGGCAAGGTCACGAACCCGGAGTATCGACAAGAGCGGCAGACGCCCGAAAAAAAAGCCACCCCGGAAGGTGGCTTTCGAAAAAAAAAGGCACTATGTATTTCTTCAGGAGCATCAAAAAATCCAAAGTTCGCCCAAATGCAAGGCGCGGGAAAAATTCCGCCGCGCCGCATATGGGTTAGTTATATGCAAGCAAGGAATTTTTTGCGAGCGTCCGCTACGCGGCCTGCCTGCTTACCCCTTTGCCGCAACACAGCAGTTGGGATGAAATTTGGATTTTAAAGTTCTTTGGCGTGGGCTGCCAGGTATTTGGCCACACCTTCCGTGGAAGCACCCATACCAGCCTTGCCTTTGCTCCAGCCTGCCGGACATACTTCGCCATGCTCTTCGGTAAATTGCAATGCGTCGACCATGCGCAGCATTTCGTCGATGTTGCGGCCCAGCGGCAGATCGTTCACCACCTGATGACGCACCACGCCGGCACGGTCGACCAGGAATGAACCACGGTACGCCACGCCGCCCTCTGCTTCCACATCGTAAGCCTTGCAGATTTCGTGCTTGATGTCGGCCACCAGCGGATAACGCACATGGCCGATGCCGCCGTTGTTGACCGGGGTGTTCTTCCAGGCGAGGTGGGTGAAATGCGAATCGATGGAAACGCCGACCACTTCAACATTGCGCTTCTTGAATTCGTCCAGCCTGTGATCGAAAGCGATCAGTTCGGAAGGGCAGACAAATGTGAAGTCCAGCGGCCAAAAAAACACCACCGCATATTTTCCGGCGATATGTTTGTTCAGATTGAATGTTTCGTTGAAGTCGTTGTTGCCCATGACGGCAACAGCATTGAAATCGGGGGCGGCTTTGCCGACGAGTACAGCCATGACTTTCTCCTCGAGAGTGAATTTTTTTTGAGGCGCGCAATGTAGACTCTTGCCATCGCGGCGTCAACCTTGTGTTGCTCACGGGCTTCCAATTGGTCGGACGCGGCACTGCCGCCCGTCGAACCGAGCGCCATCCGTCTGTTCCGGCCCAGGCACGGGGCGCCGACTCACAACGGCCCGGTCAAGTCGCGCCACATCGTCATCACCAGAGCCATCAGCGCCGGGCCCACAAACAAGCCAATCAGGCCGAACACTTCGACGCCGCCGAGTATGGCGAGCAGCACCCACAGGAAGGGCAGCTTGACCGCATCCCCGATGATTTCGGGCGCACGAAATGGTCGCCGATGAACAACACCAGCATGCCGAATGTGAAAACCGAAATTCCGGCAACCGTACTCCCCTGCATCAGCAATATGATCGACACGGCACCAAAAATAACGGGTGCCGCAAAAGGGATCGTCGCCAGCACACCTGTCGCCAGACTCAACAGGGCGGGATGGGGTGCGCCGGCCAGCACATAGGAAATGCCGATCAGCAGGCCTTCCGCCAGTCCGACCAGAACCAGTCCGCTCACCGTGGCCCGGATTGCATTGGCAGCCTGCAAAGCATAGCGGTCGCCGCTCTCGCCGGCCAGCCTGTGGAGCAGGCCGAGCGTCTTGCGGGACAGCTCCTTGCCGTCCCGATACAGAAAGAAGATCACAACGATGGTAAAGACCAGCGTAACCAGCCGATGGGCGATCTGGGCGCTGAACCTGCGCACAAACTCTGAAAGCGTTGCGTGATCGTTTTGACCGATCAGCGCGGATAACGCGCCAGGATCCGACAGATTCTCGCGCCACCAGTCGGCAGCCGAACTGCCCACCTTGGGGATGCCGGGCAACCACTCCGGAACGGCAATGCCGGTCTTCTGCGCAGCCAAAATCCAGTGTGCCACGGTGCTAGCCTCTGTTGCCGCGTGGAATAAGGCGTAGCCGATCGGAAAGAACAGCAATACGGCAACGAGAGACGTCATCACTGCCGCCACACCGGTATCACCAAGCCTCGTTCTGAGCTCCACCAGCTGCCGCAGCGGCCAGGTGGCAATCCCTATCACGACCGCCCATAACATGGCAGGAATGAAACCATGCAGCAGCCATGCAGCAGAAGCGAGCAATACGATGGAAAGGTAGACCCGGAGTTTGTCCTGTGCCAGCATGATTTAACCTGAATGAGGATCGCGTCGGTTCAGCCTACCCGGCCGTCCGGGGCAAAATCATGCCGGTGCGTGACGTCGCGAGACCTGCACCGCGACGATATGCAACACTGCAGCGGCAACCAGATACAGGAATGCGCTTTGCAGGTAGGGGAGGAAGTATTGGGCAACCCGGCTGCCGTATTGAGCCGCGCTCATTTTGCCGAAGTAGTCGGCAAGCAGATAAAAGCTGGCATTGGAAATCAGAAAGGCCGCGCCGGTGGCCGCGAAGGCGATCGCCGCAAATTCAGCCAGGCTGCGCAGCGAGAAGCGGTAGCATGTTGCATAGAATCGTCCGGCGAACCAGAGCACTGCATAAGTCGGGATCAGGAACCAGTAGGCCGGCGAGAAACACCAGCCATCCACGCCGCCGTAGTTGAGCGCCAGGTAATCCACCAGCCCCACCTCGATCAGCAGCGCAGGGAATGCCCAGCGCGGAAGATAAAAGCCCGCGAGCAGAAATACCGCGAGCGAAGCATCCGGCAGGTGCAAAGTCGTGCCGAAGTGATATTCCCGCGTCGCTGCCATCAGCGCGGCCAGTGTTACAAAAATTGCGATCGTTTTGGTTTGGGTGTTGTTCATTGCATTCCTCGAATTTGATTTGTTTCAACAGCGGCAACAGTACACGAAGCCGGGCAAAAAGCAAAGGCGGCCATGCCGCCCTCGCCATTAATTTGCCGGCGCTATTGCCGGTAGTTCAAGCCGACGAACAGCGTGCGACCCGGTGTGTTGTAGCCATAAGCCTCGGAATAATCGCGATCGAACACATTGTCCGCGCTGAACGACAGATCAAGATTTCGGTCGATCCGGTAGCGCGTGGTCAGATTGAGCAGCGTGTAACTGTTCAGCGTGACCGGGTTGCCGTTGAGATCAGTATCCTGGCGGACGCCGCTGTAACGGACCTCGGCACCCATGTTCCATGCACCCAAGTCGTGTGATACCGACACGTTCCCAAATTCCTTTGCGCGGCGCTGCAGCACCTGGCCGGTAGCAGCATCGCGCGGATTCTGAAATGTTACGTTGCCTTTCAATTGGGTGTTGCCGAACTTCCCCGCATAACTCAATTCCTCCCCGTCGATTTGCGCCCGGTCTATGTTGACGACCGTGGTGCAGCCGGGGTTGCAGGCGATCAGGTCGCTGATGCGATCATCGAAATACACCGCATCAACGCGCTGGCCATCCGCCGCATAATGCAATCCAGCTTCCCTGTTTTGCGAACGCTCCGGCTGCAAGGCGGGGTTGCCCTGATAACCGTAGGACAACGGGTAATACAGGTCATTGAAGGTCGGCGCCTTGAAGGCATTGCTGATACTGACGGTCGCACGCCAAGTGTCCGCGAACGAACGGCCATAACCGAGCAAACCGGTATTGGCCACGCCGATATCCGAGTAGCGATCCTGGCGCAGATTGACTTGCACCTGCTGTGCCCCGAACTCACCGACATAACCGCCCAACAGGCTGTTCACGTTGCGCGATGTTTGCGTAAACAGCGTGTCCGAAGATACCGCCTGACCCAGATACTCTGCTGCCAGATCGACATGCTGGCTGTCGGCGATTTTCAGATTGTTTTGCCAGGCCAACTGGCTGTTTTGGGTTTGAAAACGCGAGGAAAGGGCGCCGTTGGTATAGCTGTGGCTGTCATCGGTGCCCTGTGCGACCTGCAGCAGGCTATGCCACATTCCGCTGAGCTGGTCATCCGAGGACAGCGAGAACTTGTCGATGATTTCAATCGTGTTATTCAAATCGGTCGGCGCGCCAAACGCATTGTCGTACGAGATGTTGCCGCGCGTGCTGAATACCGAGGCCGACACCGAATGCTCGGTGCTGAAGGCATATTTCACCTGCGCATCTACGGTATCGTTGTCATAGCCGTTGTTATTGGGGTTGGCCAACGGCGCAAGTTGCGGGTTGATCGCCGATACGCCATCGGTTTTGACTTTGCCTGCGTTCACGCTGAATGAAGTGTCGTTGACGCTGCCGGAATATCCCGCAGCCAATCGCTGGGTATCGTGGCTGCCGACCCCGGCACTGGCATTGAAAGCAGGCGCACCGTGTCCCTGCTTGGTGAATATCTGAATCACGCCGCCGATGGCCTCCGAACCATACAGGCTGCTGACGTTGCCGCGCACCACCTCGATGCGTTCCACGTCGTCCAGCATAATGTGTTCTAGCGCGGTGGCTCCGGTGGTGGCGGAATTGATGCGCAGCCCGTCGAGCAGCACCAGAACCTGATTGGAATTGGTGCCGCGCATGAAAATGCTGGACTGGCTGCCCAGCCCGCCGCTTTGCGCCACCTCGACACCCGGCAGCGTGCGCAGCAGGGCCGGCACGTCCGGCGCGCCGGAATTCTGGATATCCTGCTGGGTCAACACGGTGGTATCGGCGATGGTTTGATCCAGCGCTTGCGGCATCCGAGTCGGCGTCACGATCAGCAACTCCATCGGTGTTAACCAGCGGCTTACGTCACCGTCATTTGGTGACTTAGCCGATTGGCTATGCAAAGCTTCGGCGTGCGCTGCATAAGGAAGTGAGAGCGCGCCGAACAGCGCGCCCGCGATAAGTAGCTTTTGTTTCATTGTCGTTCCCTGAGAAAATTCCAAACGTCCCCGTTGGAAAATCAATAATCAGGAAATACGACAGGCAGATAAACGGGAATTCTGGCGAGATTGTCGCAGATATCGTCCGGATGTGCCGCCCGCAGCATCTCCAGTCCATAGCAGCTCCCAGGCCGGTATCCGGGCTCACAAGTCTTGATTCACCGCCTTCCCATAAGATCCCTTGGGGGATTGCTCACAGTGGCACACTGGCAAATCCGCACTCGCTTACCGTTGCGGGGGCAGCTCAGGCATAAGGAACCAACGTTCCGGCACCTGCTTCCCGTTTAACTCGTCTGCTTGCAGGCGAGCACCTCAAAGCAGCGCGCACTTTATCACAATCATGTCACGTCTTGCAGAAACAGGGATTTCCGCAAGCCTACAAACTGCTTGCATAAATCCGCCTTACCGTTTGACTTGTCTACACTTTTCAATCTATAGTCGGGTCATGGAAAACGAATTGAGCGCACTGGAAAGCAAACTTGCACAACTGATACAAGTCAGCGGCCAGTTGCGTGCCGAGAATCACCAGTTGCGCCAGGAGTTAGCGCACGCTCTCAGCAGTAATAGGCAATGCAGCGACAAGATGAATAAAGCGAAAGCGCGCCTTGAAAAGCTGCTGCTTACCCTGCCCGAAGATCAAACATGAGCAACGCCACCAAAACGCTGGAAATCAAACTGCTCGACCGTGAGCTGCGCGTCGCATGCCCCGAGGATGAGCGCAGCGAATTGCTGGAGGCCGTGGCCTTTCTGGACAAGCGCATGCGCGAGATTCGCGATGCCGGAAAAATAGCCAGTGTCGAACGGATCGCGCTGATGGCGGCGCTTAACATCACCCACGAGTTGCTCGGCATGAAAGTCGGTCGTGGCATTGACCTCGCCGACTTTAGGCGTAGAATGAGTTCCATGGAAGCAGCGATTGATGCAGCGTTGGCAGATCAAGATTCGTTGTTTTGATGAGAATACCAGCCATCTGACCAAGCCGGCAAAAGACGCCGACCAAGTCATTGCTTATAGTTTTCCCCTGCGGTGTTCGACAGGCCTATAATTCTTTGAACCAATAAGCTTTGCTTAAGGCCGCAACCCTCAAAGTTACTGTTGTGCGCGTCCCAAGCGGACGTACCTGATGTAACTGGGATGCAGCCCTCTTGAACCCAGGTTCAAGATGCTGGGTCAACGGCACAGGCGGGGGACCTTATTCGGGTGCGACCCAAAATGAATCGGGTCGCACTTTTTATTTCTGAATGCGAATCATGCGCTACTGGCTGATGAAATCCGAACCCTCAGACGTCAGCATTGACGATCTCGCCAAGCTTCCCGACCAGACCGTGGCCTGGTATGGCGTGCGCAACTATCAGGCGCGCAACTTCATGCGCGACCAGATGAAGGTCGGCGACGGCGTGCTGTTTTACCATTCGAACTGCAAGGAACCCGGCATCGCTGGCATCGCCAGGGTCAGCAGCACCGCCTATCCCGATGCCACGCAATTCGAGCGCAACGGCAAATACTTCGATCCCAAGGCCACGCAAGAACAGCCGCGCTGGTTCAATGTGGATGTGCAACTGGTCAGGAAGATCGCGCTGATTTCGATCGATGAGTTGCGCAAGCACCAGGAACTGGCGCGCATGCGCACCCTGCAGCGCGGCAACCGCCTTTCCATCACGCCGGTCGATCCTGCCGAATGGAAATTCATCGCCACCAAACTGGCGCACAGTTAGCATGGGGTGGAGCCTGGGCTATCTGCTGCTCGGCGCGATCGCCGGTTTCCTGGCCGGGATATTTGGCGTGGGCGGCGGTTTGATCCTGGTGCCGGTGCTGCTGTTTCTGTTCGACCTGCAGCATTTCCCCGCCGAACATGTGATGCTGCTCGCCCTCGGCACTTCGATGGCGGCCATCCTGTTCACTTCGCTTTCCAGCCTGCTCGCACACCACCGCCACGGCGCGGTCAACTGGCGCGTGGTGCGCAACATCACCCCCGGAATCCTGATCGGTACCGCCATCGGCGCATCGCTAGCCGCTTCCATCCCGACCCGCGGACTGGCCATATTCTTTGCACTGTTCGTCTATTTCGTGGCTGCGCAAATCCTGATCGACATGCGCCCGCACGCTTCCCGCGAGTTGCCCGGTGCGGTCGGCATGACCCTGGCCGGCATGCTCACCGGCTGTTTAAGCAGCATGGTCTCCATCGGCGGCGGTTCCATCGTCGTCCCCTTCCTGGTCTGGTGCAATATTTCGCTCAGGAATGCGATCGGCACCTCGGCAGCGATCGGCTTTCCGGTGGCAGTCGGCGGCACGATCGGTTATGTGGTCACCGGCATGAACATATCCTGGTTGCCGCCCCACAGTCTGGGCTATGTCTACCTGCCCGCGCTGGTCTGGATCGCCATCGCCAGCATGATCACGGCACCGCTAGGCGCAAGAGCCACGCATCGAATGAAGACCGGGATGTTGCGCAAACTGTTTGCACTGCTGTTGCTGGTGCTGGCGACCAAGCTGCTGCTGAAGGTGATCGCAGGATCATGATGCCCGTCTTGCTTTGTCGCATACCGAAACGATAGCGGTTACGGCGGACTGCTATCCATATGGTTGATTTCGAAACATTTGGGCACGAATTTAGCACCTTTTTTATCGCCCTCGCTATAATTGAGCGCCGTGTCCGCGTGAAGTTTCCTGTTGCGAACAACACATGGAAGCGGTTCAAATCTTGATTGTTGTACACTTAATTCATCCAACCGAGGAGCAATAATATGACTCAGCAATATTCCCGTTTCATGCGCTGGACCAGCCGTTTGGTCATGGTAAGCATGCTGGCCATGGGCCTGCCGATGCAAGCGTTCGCAGGCATGGTGGATACCGGCCAGGCCGTATCCCATGAACTGGCAAACCAGGACCGCGCCAGGATCAACGCTTTTCTGGACCGCGCCGATGTCGTCGCCCAACTGCAGAAACAGGGTGTGACGGCCGATGAAGCGAAAGCGCGCGTGTATGCGATGAGCGACAACGAAGCGCACAACATCGCCGGAAAACTGAACCAAATGCCAGCCGGCGGGGATGTCCTCGGAATCATCTTCACCGTGTTCATCATTTTGCTGATCACCGATATCCTCGGTTTCACCAAGGTATTCCCGTTCACCCGTTCGATCAATAGCCGGTAAGCCGTGATGGCCCTGAACGCCCGCTCGTTAGTAGGCGTTTTTCTTTTGTGCCTGGCCGCATGCGCAACACCGCCGCAGACGCGCCTGATGCTGGATTCTCCTCCCGCCGCCTTGCCGAGGCACATCGAGCTCGCCAAGGTTCCCTATTTTGCGCAGGATGCTTATCAATGCGGACCGGCGTCGCTGGCGATGTCCCTGAATGCGGTCGGGTTTGCGGTAACACCCGAATCGCTGAAACCCGAACTGTATTTGCCGGAGCGGCACGGCAGCCTGCAGGTCGAAATGCTGGCTGCCGCGCGCCGCAACGGCACGGTGGCCTATCAACTGGCACCCGAGCTGACCGATGTGCTCCGCGAAATCTCAGCCGGAACGCCGGTCGTGGTACTGCAAAATCTGGCGTTCTCATGGTATCCGGTCTGGCATTATTCGGTCGTGATCGGCTA
Organism: uncultured beta proteobacterium; assembly: GCA_963757485.1. Lineage (GTDB taxonomy): Bacteria > Pseudomonadota > Gammaproteobacteria > Burkholderiales > Gallionellaceae > Gallionella. Next base: position 10,774 of record CAVWTZ010000139.1, on the reverse strand, counting down.
CGATCTCGACCGTGCGGAAGTCATCCTGCATTCCGGTCCGGAGCCGCGGCAAATACTGCCGATGCGGACCTTCGAATACACCTGGGCGCGCAGCGGCTACTGGGCGATGGTCGCGTTGCCGCCGGACAGAATCCCGGTGACGGCCGAGCCCGACGCGTATGTCGCGGCAGTCAGCGCATTCGAACGGGTCAATGGTTCAGCCAAGGCGCTGCAGGCATATACAGCCGCATTGAATCGCTGGCCCGGCAACCTTTCCGCGCAAATAGGCGTCGGCAATGCTGCCTATCAATTGCATGACCTGGTCCGGGCAGAGAGCGCTTTCCGCCAGGCCGCGCATGATCACCCCGATTCGGTCGCCGCATTGAACAATCTGGCGCAAACCCTGTCCGATCAGGCGCGTTATGAAGAGGCGCTGGCAGCCGCGCATCGGGCGGTCAGCCTGGGCGGCCCGCTGGCACAGACCGCGCAGGAAACCTTGGCGGATATCGAACGCGCAATGAAAAAGTAGCCGGAACGGCATTGCCGTCCATCTGACTTTATGCAGCCCATGTATCAATGCAATAATGCTCAATGGTTTCAACTCCCAGACAATCACCCCTGTCAGCCGGTAACATCCAGTCCCTGCTTGATACCGTGGCCAAGACTTTTGCGCCCGCAGAAGTTGACGTGATACGCAGCGCTTGCGAATTGGCCGGACCGCTCTATGCCGGGCGGGTCGAACTGACCGGCGCACCGCTCATGCAGCACGCGCTGGGCGCGGCGGATATCCTGGCCGGCATGAACATGGATCATGAAACAATCGCCGCCGCCATCCTGCATGCCGTGCCCGAATTCCTGGATGACTGGCAGGAAAGGATCGGGCAGGATTTCGGCACCAATGTGAAGATGCTGGTCGAGGGCATTTCGCGCATGGAGCAGATTCAGCAATTCAGCGAGATGCCCAGCCATGAGAAAAAGAACAAGGGCGAATCCACCCGGCAGATCGAAGGCCTGCGCAAGATGTTGCTGGCGATGGTGGAAGACATCCGCGTGGTCTTGATCAAACTGGCCGAACGCACCCAGACCTTGCGCCATCTGTCCGGCGCAAGCGCCGAACAGCAGAAACTGATCGCGCAGCAGACCCGCAGCCTGTTTGCGCCGCTGGCCAACCGTCTCGGCGTATGGCAACTCAAGTGGGAACTGGAAGACCTTTCGGTGCGCTATCTCGAGCCGGAGCTGTACAAGAAGGTCGCGAAGCTGCTGGATGAACGCCGCGTGGAGCGCGAACAGTACATCGCCGCAGTCGTGGCCCAGCTCAAGCAGGCGCTGGACCAGGCCGGCATACCGGCCGAAGTGACCGGCCGCCCCAAACACATCTACAGCATCATCAACAAGATGAAGCGCAAGCATCTGGATTTCAGCGAGCTCTACGATGTGCGAGCGGTGCGGATACTGGTCGCGATACGCTGGGACGGACGGCGATCACGAATGACGGCATCACGGGATGCTACACCGCGCTCGGCCTGGTGCATGAAATGTGGCAGCCGATCGAAAGCGAATTCGACGACTACATTGCGCATCCCAAGAGCAACAATTACCGTTCGCTGCACACCGCCGTGATCGGCCCGCGCGGTCTGGCGCTCGAGGTGCAGATACGCACCCGCGAGATGCACCAGCATTCCGAACTCGGCGTCGCCGCCCACTGGCGCTACAAGGAAGGCGTGAAATCGGATGCCCGCTTCGATGAAAAAATCGCCTGGCTGCGCCAGATACTGGAATGGAAGGAAGATCTGGCCGACAAGGGCGACCTGCAGGAGCAATTCAAGAACGAATTGTTCCACGACCAGGTGTACGTGCTTACCCCGCTGGGCAAGGTGATTGCGATGCCCAAAGGCGCGACCCCGGTGGAATTCGCCTACACGCTGCACACCGACCTAGGCCACCGCACCCGCGGCGCCAAGGTGGACGGCAGCATCGTGCCGCTCAATTACAAACTGCAGAACGGGCAACGCGTGGAGATACTCACCGTCAAGCAGGGCGGCCCGAGCCGCGACTGGATCAACCTGTCGCTCGGCTTTCTGCAAAGCCCGCGCATCCGCGCCAAGGTGCGCGCCTGGTTCAAAAGCCAGAATCTCGACGAAAGCGTTGCGCTGGGCCGTACGCAACTGGACCGCGAACTACACCGGCTCGGCATCACGTCCATCAACCAGGAAAAACTCGCGCAACGATTGCATTTCAACAAGCTGGAAGATCTGCTGGCAGCCATCGGACGCAACGAAGTCACCCAGCGGCGCATCGCCGTTGCGATACAGGAAGAGTTGCCCGCCAAGGTGATCGCGCTGGCAAAACCGAAAGTGCTCAGGCCGGCGAGCCAGCGCACTGCCCGAGCAGACATCACCGTCGGCGGCGTGAACAACCTGATGACCCGCATCGCAAAATGCTGCAAACCCGCACCGGGCGATGCCATCGTCGGCTACGTGACACGCGACCGGGGAATCACGATACACCGCGAGGACTGCCCGTTCATGCTGCGCCTGGCCGAGAACCGGCGTGAGCGCATGTTGACTGCACAGTGGGGTGAACAGTGAGCCGAGCTGTCTGCAAACCGACTCTCCAGGCAACTGCATTTTCGCAAAAAGAAAAAGCTCCGCCAGTTTCCTGACGGAGCTTTAAACCTTTGCGTTCCCGTTTAATGGCTGGCGCAATCGCCGCTCAACCGATATTTTCGGGTTCTCTTATTGACCGTATCGGATCAAAACGGCTTGAATAGCCATCCGCCGCTTTTGTCGCCACTATCCTGTCCATGGCCGCCGAACAGATCGGCCATCACCTGCACGTTCGCGTCGCAGGCGTGGTTCAGGCATGGCAGACCGAGTCCCGACTCGATCGACTTGAGCAAGGAGAAGTGGTTATACATGTTCGCGCTTTGCACACCGCCCTTGCTGTAGTTGGTCACGACGATCACTGGCACCTGATTCTTGTATTGAGTTCAGGCTATAGTCGTTCTCGTCCCAAAGCACCACGATCGCGCTGTTGCCATGCGACCAGGCCGGTGATTTCTTGATCGCGGTCACGAGCTTCTGGACTTCCACATCGCCGTTCTGGATCAGGGCCGGATTCAGGCCGGCTTGCGTGCCATTGTCGTTCGGGTCATAGTTGCAGAACGCGCCGGCATTCCCGCGTCCGTGCTGGTCGTTGCACTGGTTAGGCGCGATGAAGGAGAACGCCGGGACATTGCCGCTGCCCAAGTCGGCATACAAACCCCTGGGCCCGTCAAAGCCGACGACCTGTGCCAGGCCCAGGCCCTTGTCTTGGCCCTCCTGGACGCTCTGGAAATAAACGAACGGATCATGCTTGCCGGCATACAAGTCCACGAGGTCGCCGGAAGTCGCACCGAGAGCGGTGAAGTCGGTCAGGTCGGTATACACGCCGTCGCTGTAGGTCACCCCGTCCGCGCCCCGGATCGGCAGATCTTCCTGATAGCTCTTCCAGCTGCTGTGCGCCTCTGCAAGCTGATCGGCTATTGTTTTGCCGGATATGTTGGTTGCTGCCGGGATGGACTGGATGCCGTCGATGTTGATCTCGCCCGTGTTTATGTTGTTCGGATCACCCTGTGTCTCGTTGGTGTAATCGATGGCTGGCGTCGCGGCATCGGTGCCGGTACCCGAGATCGGGCAAACGGGCGGGGACGCCGGGTTGTCGGTAGTGTCAAAACCCGAGATGAGGTTGCTGGTGCAGGATGTGCTGTGCCAGTCGGACGCATTGTCGCTCTGCACGCCGAAGTTGGAACCGCCCACCACTTCCAGATAATTGGTCAGGCTGGGGTGGCCGATGGCAAAGTAGTTCGTTGCCAGGTTGGCCGATTGCGCCAGACTGTTGATGTAGGGTGCATTGGGGTTGTTCATGATCTGGCTGTAGCCGTGGTTTTCCATCATGATCATGAAGACGTGGTCAAGATGCGGGATACCCTGCGGAACTTTTCCTTCGTTGGCGAAAACCGGGCTGGCGAGCGCGATGCCCAGCAGGCCGAGTGCTGCGAATGATTTTTTCATGTCGATGAGCTCCTGTGTAAATTTGCTGCATGGTTTGTCAAATGATGTTTCCTGATTGGACTTCACCCCCGCCAGAATTTCTTCCGGGCAACCGGGACATCTGGCGGGAATGCATAGCCTGTCAACACCGGCATGCCCGAATGGGCATACTCAATGTCAAAAAAGAAGTTATAGGAAACGTGTTGCGAATTTATGAATCCGGATAGTCCGAACGGACTCGTTGCTGAAACGGACCGAGTGTTACAGATGACAACCTTCTGGCAGAGAATGGTTACCAAGGTGTTGTGCTTCGTCCCAGAAACTGCTGTTCATCCATCTCATTTTGACTGACTGCTTGCAAGAGATTCTGTTGAAAAACTTTTTTTCGCACCTCCCGTAAATTTCGCGAATTTCAGGTGCATCATCAAATCGCACTTGTCCGCCCGCAGGCGTGTAGTTTGACCGATCATGGTGGAGTTTAAGGATGGCTTGGGTATCCCTCCGTATCGAAAATTATTTAAGCGCCCTGTGAGGCTAGAATTTTTTCAACATTACCCAAAATAGAGCTTTTCAACAGAATAAAGGAAGGAGGAATTGAAATATGCGCAAGTTAACAGGCAGAATGCGGCCAAAAGCTGCCGCATGGATATTTCCCCCAAAGCAGGCGCTCGCGACTCCCTTGATCAAAAATCAGGGGGAACCCTGGCTTTCCAAGGATCCTTAGCTTTCCATGTTTAGCGACGACAATTACCCTGCTGTGCGTTGTAGCACAGCAGGGCAATCAGAAACATTGTTCATAACTTGACGTTAAGCCCCGCGTAGATTGAACGAGCCATGCCGGGCACCGGGACACCCCATGCGGGCGCCCCCATTCCTGATTCCATCATGGTGGCTCCCTGGCCGACATAGGCTCCACCCAGTGGGAGCGAGTAGAACCTGTTAAAAAGATTATCGATGCCGATATCCAGCCGGTATTTTTTATACTCGTAACTACTGCGCAAATTAAACAGGCTGTAACCGCCGGTCTGTACCTCGTCCCTGACTTGCGATACTTGAGTTTTGGCAGCAACAAGTTGAACTTCAGCGGTGTTGGTCCAGCTTCCGAGATGCTGATCGACAGACAGCTTCGCATTGAGCGGCATAATATTGTAAAGATTGTCCCCCGTGGTCAGGTTCTCGCCTCTGGTGTAGCTGAGCAAGCCTTTCGCTGCAAAGCTGCCAAAACCGCTGGTATCTCCAATCGGCACATGGCCAGATATATCCACACCATAGAGCTGGGCGGATTGATTCACATACTGGAGATTAACAAAGCCGGTCGTTGCGGTCAGATTGGCTGTACCGCCACAAGAGGTGGTGCCACAACGCTGGACATCGATGTAATTCTGAACGTAGGTATAGTAGGGTGTGAATTGCACACCCCATTGCTCCTTGGCTGCATCATGCCAATCGGCAGTCGCGCTGAGCGTATGGGCGACTTCCGGTTTCAAATTGATATTGCCCACATAGCCGTTTCCATCGCCCGCAAAATTATTCATCACCATTGCCATTGGCAGCGTCGACCAGGAATAAAGCTCGTACAAATTGGGCGAACGCGTCTTGCGTGAATAACCTGCCTCGAAAGATTGCGTTGCACCGGGCGTATAGCGGGACAGCGCGGTCAGATCCCAATTTTGATCGGTGTGCTGGTGGTCTAGGGCATTGAAGGCATTTGCATCCGGCAAATACATCATGCCAGTGTTATAACCCTGCACCGCTCCCGTATTCATCTTGACCGTGTCGCTACGAACCCCAAGCTGGCTTAGCCATTGAGGATTCCAGCGTGCTTCCCATTCGCCGAAAATATCGTAGCGGTCGCGTTTGCCGTTGTTGATGTTCCAGAATGTATTCGGAGCCATCATTGTTCCTCCGGATGGGGACCACCAGTCATTCAATTGGTAATCCTGAATCTCGGCGCCTATCCTGAGTATGTCCCGCTCCGTAAGCGCGATGTTTCCTTTGACCTGCGCACCCGTGGTTTTCCCATTCGTATTCATCGGCATGCCGGGTATCGTGGCAGGAGTGCCATACCAGAATTGCTTGTCGTCGCCGAAATTCATGCTGTGATTGGTTTTTTGGTTATAGATGCGGGATTCCAGTGTGCCCCAGTCGTAACGGCCTGTGTCGTGAAGATTGATGTTCGTATCGGTGTTCCCGGTCATGTCCATGCGCTGGTTTGGATAGCCTTCGTAAGGGATGTTCTGCACACTCACGTCCAGGCCAGACTGGTGGTTGTCATGACGCAATGCAAACCTGATATCCTGATTCACAGATTTATAACTTGTAGACCCGACCACGTCCCCGTCCAGAAAGCCAGTCCCTGATTGCACTGCCGATTTGAAGTTCTTGGCTGCTTTGTAATCCCCAGACTGCGCGGTTGATCCGCGATACGTCAGGCTCATGTTTTCACCTGCGATCGTCGCCCCGATATTGGCACCATAGGCATTTCCATTGCTCCGATAAAAAGTGCCGGCCTGCCCCTTGGTCAGGGTTCCCTGCCCGGGGGCTGTAAACTCTGGCGGTGCGGAGGTTACCTGAATGGTGCCGCCTATGCTGTCGCCGCCGATGCTTACCGGCGTAATGCCGGCAAAAACCTTGACGCTCCCGACCCGGGTCGGATCGATATGTGAAAGCGGAGAATTCATGTGGTTAGGACAGAAGGAAACCAGATTCATGCCGTCAACCTGGGCGTTCACGCGGTCATCGGCCATGCCATGAATGGCCGGTAGACTGGACACTCCCCCGCCGCTGTACAGGCTGACGCTGGGAATATCACCAAGAAGGCTGGCCGTATCGCTGGTTGCGGGTCTAAACGGCGCAAGGCTCGCTGTATCAACGCTCAATGCGCTCAGCGGTGTGAAGCTCAATGCATCCAACGGTGTGGAAGATTTCACTCGTTTTGGGAGTGGAAATAACGATTTCAAGCGGGTTGCTATCCTGTGCAAATGCCACAAACGGCGAAGCGGCAAGCATGATCGCTAGTGACGTGAGACCGAAGCGGGAGCAATTTTCATGGCAATTTCGAAATAAGGATTGAACGAAAGCTTATTCTCGTTGCCTCCCGCCACGGCAATCTGCGGCATGTTGTCGCATGCAGCGATATGTCGCATTCCAATTGTGCTTTTATCCACTAGATTTGGTTCTGCCAAGTGGCGATGACGATGGCCCGCAGTCTCTGAATACCCTCTCCTGGCTATCTGGAATTCGCCGATGAGCGTTGCTGCTTGGTGCTGTTTTCCAATGCAGCAGATGTCCCGTGGTGTACTGTAGCCACGGGGGTAACGTGTATGGAGAATCGCTTTCCCGGCTTTTTAGACGCTTCTGATGATCCCATTGCAACACTGAATAACATGCCAGTCCAACTTCGCAAATGACGGCTACGGGACAGCGAAAAACTGTAGCCGACCGGCCGGTTCAGGTCGATGAGAGACGGTCAAACTAATCGAATTTTGCCGATGTCAACTAGTGCTTTCGGCCTTGCGGCAGCGATTCAAAAGTCCAAGTTTCTATAGCGGGATTATGTCTGAAGTGGTACGTCGTCAAGCTCAGACTTTCACTCAAGAAAAGCTATACAGATATTTTTGATTGTCTATTGGCCCTGCACCATTGACTCATCGAAACCCGGCACGGTTGTGCTTCAAGTCATGCCCAGTCGTCGTGAACTGAAGCATAAAAATATGCACTTTCTATGCTATTAAATCACGTTGTTTGGCATGGACTTAGTCCCATCCGGTTCAGCCGCCGAGATAAGCGCGCTGCACCGCGTCACTGCCCAGCAGCGCGCCGGCCGCACCGGACAGGGTGATCCGTCCGCTTTCCATCACATAGCCGCGTTGCGCCACTTCAAGCGCAAGCTTCGCGTTCTGCTCGACCAGCAGGATGCTCATGCCCAGCGCGGCGAGTCGCGTATGGTATCGAAAATCTTTTGCACCATCAGCGGGGCAAGCCCCATGCTGGGTTCGTCCAGCATCAGCAGGCGCGGTCGGCTCATCACACAGCGCGCGGGCCATCGCGACCATCTGCTGTTCGCCGCCGGAAAGGGTTCCGGCCAACTGATGCATGCGTTCGCCGAGGCGCGGGAACAATCCGTACATGCGCTCAAGGTCTGCTGCGATTTCGTTTGCCCGCGCTGCGGCTGTATGCGCCCATCAGCAGGTTTTCCGCTATGGTCATGCGCGCGAAAACCCCGTACGTCCCTCCGGCACCAGCGCGATGCCCATCGCCGCACGCTGGTGCCGGAGGGAGCGCGGGGTTTTCGCGCCACCATAGCGGAAAACCTGCTGATGGCGCCAGCCGCAGCGACAAAAACGAAATCGCATAGACCTGCATTTGCTCCGCGCCTCGGCGAACATGGTAACTAGCCGGGAACTTCCGGCGGCGAACAGCAGATGGTCGCGATCGCCCGCGCGTCAGCCGACCGCGCCTCATGCTGGACGAACCCAGCAGTCGGGTCCCGCTGATGGTGCAAAAAGATTTTGGATACCATACGCGAGTCGCCGCGCTGGGCATGAGCATCCTGCTGGTCGCAGAACGCGAAGCTGCGCTTGAAGTGGCGCAACGCGGCTTTGTGATGGAAAGCGGACGGATCACCCTGTCTCGTGCCCCGCCCCGCGCGCTGCTGGGCGGTGGTGCCCAGCGCGCAGCCGGACATAGATTTCCATCCAAACCGTGATTTAATAGCATAGAAAGTGCATATTTTTATGCTTGGCCTTCAGCGTCATGACTTGAACACACAACCGTGCATCAGTCAATGGTGCAGGGCCAATAGACAATCAAAAATATCTGTATAGCTTTTTCTTGAGTGAAAGTTGAGATTTTGACGACGTACCACTTTCAGAGACATAATCCCGCTAGAAAACTTGGACTTTTCCGCAAGGCCGAAAGCACTAGTTGACATCGGCAAAATTCGATTCATTTTGACCGTCTCTCATCGACCTCAACAAGGCGGGTCGGCTACAGTTTTTCGCTGTCCGTAGCCCGCACAAAGTTGGACTCACATGTCGTGTTGCAATGGGATCATCAGAAGGTCTAAAAAGCCGGGAAAGCGAATTACTCCATACCCCATGGCTACAGTACACAGCGGCAGTCTCTGCATTGGAAAACAGCACCAAGCAGCAACGCTCATCAGAGTCCGGATGGCCAGGAGAGGGATGAAACTGTCGGCCATGGTCATCGCCACTTGGCAGAAACCGACATTTTAGTGGATAAAAGCACAATTGGAATGCGACATATCGCTGCATGGGACGAACATGCGCAGTGGCGGGAGGCAACTGAATAAGCTTTCGCTTTTCGATCCACCTTTATTTTCGAAATTCCCATGAAAATTGCTCCACTTCGGTTACACGTTACATTAGCTAGCGATCCATGCTTGCCGCTTCGCCGCCTTTTGTAGTTGCACAGAATCGCCGGCTTGAAATCGTTATTTCCACTCCCAAAACGAGTAAATCTCCACACCGTTGGATGCATCGACTTCAGCACCGCTGAGCGCCGTCGTTTCCTGCGCGAGCCTTGCGCCGTTTAGAACCCGCAACCAGCCGTCGGCCAGCCTTCTTGGTGTTATTCCCAGCGTCAGCGGGGGAGTGTCCATACCGGCCATTCATGGCATAGCCACCGCGTGAACGCCCAGGTTGACGGCATGAATCTGGTTCCTTCTGTCCTAACCACATGAATTCTCCGCTTTTCGCATCGACCCGGTGTCAGGAAGCGTCAAGGTTTTTGCCGGCGCATACGCCGGTCAGCGTAGGCAGCGACGTCGTAGCGCGTCCGGGGACGTCGTCTTCCGCACCGCCAGAGTTTACAGCCCCGGGCCTAACGGGCAGGCCGCACTTTTTATCGGAGCAATCGAAATGCCTATGGTGCAGATATCGCAGACCTGAACGTATCAGGACCGCACAGTGCCAGATACAGGGAACAACCAACTTTCAAATCGGCCGTGGAATCAGACACTTTTGTCCAACGGGTATGGTGTAAGGTCTACAAGTTATAAATCTGTGGACCCAGGTTTGCATTGCGTCATGACAACCACCGTCTCACCTGAGAACATCCCTTACGAAGGCTATCCAAACCAGCACATGGACATGACCGGGAACACCAATACGACGCATACTTGACGCACCTGGGCTGGGCACACTGGAATCCGCGGTCTAAGCCAAAAAACCAAAGATCCACAGCATAAGGAGTTTCACAATGACAAGCAATTCTCGTATGGCACTCCTATACCCAGCAGTGCGAAATCAATACGAATGGGAAAAAGCAGGGTGCACAGGTCCAAAGGAAACATCGCGCTTACGGAGCCGCGTGGTGCGTGCTCGCGCCATTCTTTGATGACGCTGTGTTGCTTGTAGAACCGCATGGAAATTCGAGCCATAGCCTGTTGCGCCGCTGCGTAAGCGTGGGGCAGGGCGACAGGATTTCGATGAACGAGAATCCCTTCTTCTATCGAAAGCTTCCGGCGGATGGCGTGGGCAATAAGCCGGACGTGATAGGCCGTCCAACGCGCCACGTAGACGGCGCCGACGATTCGCGGAAAGGTGAAGGGCTTGAAGCACCGAAAGCGGTTCGGTGGGTGGCAGTGGCGCCCCATGGGCGTGGTGGGAGCCTCACCGCCGCCGGTCTCGTCGTAGGTAAAGTACTAGGCAGTACGGTAATATCAACGTTGCGGCGCGCGGCATGGATAAAATGGTTTCCGCCGATGGGCGGGTGCATTGTTATATATATTTATTCGTTGA
>CAVWTZ010000138.1:0-14925 GCA_963757485.1 uncultured beta proteobacterium | reverse complement strand
TTCATCATCGAAGAACAACGCGCGATCCCGGGCGCAACCGGCGATTTCACCGGCCTGGTCAGCGACATCATCATGGCCTGCAAGCAGATTGCGCACGATGTCAACAAGGGCGCGCTGATCGGCGTGCTGGGCAGCGCGGGCAGCGAGAATGTGCAGGGCGAGACGCAGAAAAAGCTGGACATCATCACCAACGAAGTGTTCATCAAGTCCACCGAATGGGGCGGCCACCTGGCGGCGATGGCTTCCGAGGAAATGGACGATGTCTACCCGATTCCGAAGCACTACCCCAAGGGCAAATACCTGCTGGTGTTCGATCCGCTCGACGGCTCTTCCAACATCGACGTGAACATCTCGGTCGGCACGATCTTCTCGATCCTGCGCGCGCCCGCCGGCATCGAGCATCCGGCCGCCAAGGATTTCCTGCAGCCCGGCACCACCCAGGTCTGCGCCGGCTACGCGCTGTACGGTCCGGCAACCATGCTGGTGATCACCACCGGCCACGGCGTGAACGGCTTCACGCTGGACGGCGACATCGGCGAATTCATGCTGACCCATCCGAACATGAAAATCGCGCCTGACACGCTGGAATTCGCGATCAACGCGTCCAACGAGCGCCACTGGGAAAAGCCGGTGCAGCGTTATGTGGAAGAATGCATCGCCGGCAAGACCGGACCGCGCGGCATCAATTTCAACATGCGCTGGGTCGCGTCGATGGTGGCCGAGGTGCACCGCATCCTGGTGCGCGGCGGCGTGTTCATGTATCCCAAGGACACCAAGGATCCGAGCAAGGCCGGCAAGCTGCGTTTGCTCTACGAGGCCAATCCGATGTCGTTCATCGTCGAGCAGGCGGGCGGCATGTCCTCCACCGGCTACGAGCGCATCATGGAGATCAAGCCTTCCGGCCTGCATCAGCGCGTGCCGGTGATTCTCGGTTCGAAGAATGAGGTCGAGCGTATCGTGCGCTATCACAAGGAGGCATAGACGCAGCAATGCAGGGCGCGTTTACGCACCACCGCCATGTGGTGCACCAAAGGCAGGCACGCAGCCAACCGAAGGTCGGACGGATTTGACACCGCAGCACCCTGCAGAATCATCGTTGTTTGCAACGAGAATCCGAATTGGTTATCGCAACGCCGCAGAACGCGCAGCAGATTATTGGAGGTTTTCATGAGCAAACCGCTTGTTTGCATAGTGATGGGCAGTGCCAGCGATTGGGAAGTCATGCAGCAGGCGGCACAGCAGTTGAAGGATTTCGGTATCGCCTACGATGCGCGGGTGATTTCCGCGCACCGTTCGCCCGACCTGTTGTTCGAATACATCAAGGACATGACAGCCCAAGGCGTGCGCTGCTTCATCGCCGGCGCGGGCGCGGCGGCGCACCTGGCCGGTGTGGTGGCCGGCAAGACCACGCTGCCGGTGCTGGGCGTGCCGATGCCGTCGAAATACCTGCAGGGCATGGATTCGCTGTTGTCCACGGTGCAAATGCCCAAGGGCATCCCGGTGGCGACCTTTGCGATCGGCGAAGCGGGCGCCGCCAATGCGGGATTGTTCGCGGTGGCCATGCTGGCGCTGAATGACACGGAACTGGCACGGCGCTTGCAGGCATTCCGTGCAAGCCAGGCGGAAAAGATAAAAGCGACCACTTTGCCGGCGTTGTAGCGGCTGTTCCAGGGACAGAGATGATGAGCGAAATCGAAACGCAATCCGGGGTTTCCGGAACCTCACGAAAAATCAAATGGACCGTTGCCGGCCTGCTGTTGTTGCTGGTCGCAATCGTCGTGATGAATCAGCCGCGCGGCTACAGCGATAACTTGTCGCAGATCGGCCGGGGACGCAGCGCCGTGGTGCTGGTGCGCGACAAGGATGCGGCGGAAAGCATGCAATTGATGAATGTGGTGAACGGCATACGCGACCGGTATGCCGGACGGGTTGAGTTTCTGCTGACCGATTACGACACGCCCGAGGGCCGCGCGTTCATGGCCGCCAACAATGCCGCGCGGATCACCCTGGTGTTGTTCGACCCCAGCGGCAAGGCGGTCAAGGTGCTGACTGCGCCGCAAACCGCCGCGAACGTGGAGAAGGCAATTGCCTCCATAACCGGGGCATCCGCATGAGCGCGCCGCTGCAGCAATCGGATATCAAAAGCTTGCCGTTCCTGCATCGCGGCAAGGTGCGCGACATTTATGCGGTGGGCGGCGACAAGCTGCTGGTGGTGCAGACGGATCGCCTGTCCGCGTTCGATGTGATCCTGCCAAACCCGATTCCGGGCAAGGGCGAAGTGCTCACTGCGATGTCGAACTTCTGGCTGAACAGGCTGCAGCACGTCATTCCGAATCATCTGACCGGCATAGATCCGGAGTCGGTGGTAAGTACCGACGCGGACCGCGACCAGGTGCGCGGGCGCGCCTTCGTGGCGAGAAAGCTCAAGCCGCTGCCGATCGAGGCGATCGTGCGCGGCTATCTGGTCGGTTCCGGCTGGAAGGACTACCAGAAGACCGGCACGGTCTGCGGCATTGCCCTGCCCGCCGGATTGCACGAGGCGGAGAAGCTGCCGCAGCCGCTGTTCACGCCGTCCACCAAGGCAGCCGTCGGCGAACACGACGAAAACATTTCGTTCGCGCAAACGGTCGAATTGCTCGGCGAGGCGTGCGCCAATGAAGTGCGCAGCGCGACGCTGGCGCTCTATCTCGAGGCAGCGAATTATGCCGCGACCAAGGGCATCATTATCGCCGATACCAAGTTTGAGTTCGGCGTGGACGAGGCGGGCAAACTGTACCTGATCGACGAGGCGCTGACGCCGGACTCGTCGCGCTTCTGGCCGGCCGATCAATACCGGGTGGGCAGCAACCCGCCCAGTTTCGACAAACAGTTCGTGCGCGACTGGCTGGAATCCTCAGGCTGGAACAAGCGGCCGCCCGCGCCGGAAATACCCGCGGATGTGCTGAAGAAAACCGCCGACAAGTATCGCGAGGTTCTGTTCAGGCTGACGGGCACATGAGTTCACCAGAGCAGCTGATAGCCGGATTCAAGCGCTTCCGCGAGCACTCGTTCGCGGATGATAATGCGCGGTTCCGCGATCTCGTGCAGTTCGGCCAGACGCCCTCGACGCTGGTGGTTGGTTGCTGCGATTCGCGTGTCGATCCGGCCCTGATACTCGATTGCGCGCCGGGCGATCTGTTTGTGATACGCAACGTCGCGAATCTGGTACCGCCCGCGGAGAACCAGGGCCATTACCACGGCACCAGCGCTGCGCTTGAATTCGGCGTGCGCAACCTGGCGGTGCAGCACATCATCGTGCTGGGCCATGCACAGTGCGGCGGTATCCATGCCTTGCTTGAGGGCGGCGTGGCCGGCGACGACAGCTTCATCTCGGAATGGATGACGATCGCCGACGCGGCACGCCAGCAGATCGAGCGGCAGTATGCCGGTGCCAGGAGCGAGGCGCGCCACCGCGCCTGCGAAAAGCAGGCAATACTGGTTTCCCTGAAGAACTTGATGACTTTTTCCTGGATACGCGATCGGGTCGAGCAAGGCAGCCTCGCATTGCACGGCTGGTACTTCGATATCGAGCGCGGGGAATTGCTGGGCTTCAATCCGGCTTCGGGCGTGTTTGAAGCGCTGTAGGAAATTCAAAGCTGCACGCCAAGCCCGGAAAATACCTGGCTGGAATTAAGTCAGCAGGTTGAACGGCAAGTCGCATGACGCGCTTTCGTCATCCATGACGAATAGATTGCCGTTGCCTGCGCCGGGCCATCAGTGTTCAACGGGACGAGCTGCGGACTGCAAAGTTGTCTGGCAGACAAAGGCCGCATCCGCGGCTTAGTTTCCCGAGGTCAATTCGATGTAGCGCGCCTTGTCGGCGTCGAAACGTGCTTCCAATGCCGTTTTTTCCGCCAGTGGGATGGCCGCATCCTGCTGCAGTTTGGCCAGACGATTCTTGGCATCCCGCAAATCCTGTTGCAGGGACGCGGGGATTTCTCTGTTGGCCCTGGTAAAGTTGGCCGCTTCCGTCTGCAGGGAAACGAGGTTATCGTTCGCAGCCCTGATGGAGGCGTTGATGGCATTGATGCGGGCGTCAATCTGTTGCACATTGCGGGTGCGCGCCAGTTCGATTTCATTTACGCTGCTGTAGGTGTTCAGCAGGGTCCTGTCACGGAGCTGCTGTTCATGCGCGGCAGCGGCTTCTTCGCGTTTCTTTGCATCTTCCATCTCCTTCGCGTGACGCCTCTCTGGGGTCATCACTTCTTCACTTCTTATTACGCGTCCTTCCTTGTCCAACACTTCGTGGTCCTTGCCGGCGTATTCGGGAGGAATCGTTTCGCCGTAATGCGTGATGCCATTGTCGTCCACCCATTTGTACAACGTTGCCATTGCAGGAAAACTGAGGGCGAGTCCGGCGAAAAGTGCAGCGAGCAATTTAAACTTGGCCATTATTTACTCCATAACGATCTCGATACGATTGAACGTTGGCTAGACTCTGCTCCATCCCGCCATCTGTCCGCAAATAGCCGAGCAAATCATCCAGCGTGGCGATGGATATTACCGGAATATTATAGTTGAGTTGCACTTCCTGTACGGCCGAGAGTTCGCTTTGCCCACGCTCCATGCGATCCAGTGCGATCACTACGCCGCACGGTTGCGCGCCGCCGGCAAGGATCAGTGCGATGGATTCGCGCACTGACGTGCCGGCAGAGATCACGTCATCGATGATCAGTACACGTCCCTGCAACTTCGCGCCCACCGTCGTGCCGCCCTCGCCGTGGTCCTTGGCTTCTTTGCGATTGTAGCAAAACGGCACGTTGGTCCCCTGCTCTGCCAACGCAATTGCGGTTCCCGCAGCCAGCGGGATACCTTTGTAGGCCGGGCCGAACAGCATGTCAAAGGGGACTCCGGAAGCCTGAATCGCCTGCGCATAAAACTGTGACAGGTTTCTTAACGAGTCGCCGTCGTTGAACAGTCCGGCATTGAAAAAATATGGCGACAAACGCCCCGCCTTGGTTTGAAACTCGCCAAAGCACAGCACGTTTTTTTGTACGGCAAAGCGGATGAAGTCTTGTCTGAAATTGGGCATGGCGCATGCGACGGGTTGGACCAATAATACACATTATAATGTTACGCACGATAACTCCGGAGAATTTTCATGCGTATCATCTCGGTGAACCTGAACGGAATTCGTTCTGCCGCCGGCAAAGGCTTCTATGAATGGCTCGCCCAGCAGGATGCCGACATTATTTGTCTGCAGGAGCTCAAGGCACAGGCATCGGACATGACCGCTCAGATGCTCGCGCCGCGGGGCTATCACGGCTACTTCCATTATGCCGAAAAAAAGGGCTACAGCGGTGTCGGCATCTATTGCCGCGAACAGCCGCAGCGGGTCATTTCCGGGCTGGGTATAGCCGAGTTCGATGCCGAGGGGCGTTACATTTGCGCGGATTTTGCCGGTTTCAGCGCAGTGTCGGTGTACCTGCCGTCAGGCTCCAGCGGCGAGGAACGGCAGGCGGTCAAGTTCAGGTTCATGGCGGCTTTCATGCCGCACTTGAAAGAATTAAGGGACAGCGGGCGCGAGGTGGTGATCTGCGGTGACTGGAACATTGCACACCGGGAAATCGATCTGAAGAACTGGCGCGGGAATAAAAGGAATTCCGGATTCCTGCCGGAAGAACGCGCCTGGCTGACGGAATTGTTTGATGAGGTCGGCTTTGCCGATGTGTTCCGCAGACTTCACCCGGAACTGGAAGCATATACGTGGTGGTCGAACCGCGGCCAGGCGTGGGCGAAGAACGTCGGCTGGCGCATCGATTACCAGATTGCCACACCCGGCATTGCCGCGCTGGCCGAGTCAGCAAGCATTTACAAAGCGCAACGCTTTTCGGACCACGCTCCTTTGAGTATCGATTACCGAAACCCAAAAATTCCAGCCTAGCTCTGTTCCCAGGGCAGCCCGGCCGCGCGCCAGCCGCCCTTTGTATTGCGGTGCTTGTTGGCGTCCATGTCGCCCTCGAAGCCTTCCAGCATGTTGTAGCAGTCGCTGAAGCCGGCCTGGGTCGCGGCTATTGCTGCGTGGTGTGAGCGCCCGCCGCTGCGGCAAACGAAGATGACCAGCGCTTCCTTGTCGACTTGCTGTTCGAGCTGTGCGATAAAGTGCGGGTTGCGGTTCATGCCCGGATAACTTGACCATTCGATCGCGATGGCATTCGGAAATTTGCCGACCCAGTCCAGTTCCGCGCGGCTGCGCACGTCCACCATTTTTGCGCCGGGTGCGGACTGCAGTATTTCGTGGGCCTCGCGCGGATACAGCGCGCCTTCATAGGGCAGGTTCAAATCTCTGGCGCGCTGCTGCGCAGCTTGCAGAATGGCAGTGATGGTCCCCATGGCAACTCTTTCAGTTTATGTGAATATGACTTGGTTTGCAGAGATGATATGCTCCATATTATAGAAACATTCCCGCATTACCGACATGAATAATCACAACACAGAGCGTCAATCCGGTGAGCGCATCGGCGCTTTCGAGCCGGTAAATCCTGAGCGCTTTGCCGCAGCACAAAAAAGCACCTGGGTCAGCATCGCGATCAATGTACTGCTGACCTCCCTGCAGATGATAGGCGGCTTTTTTTCGCATTCACAGGCACTGATGGCCGACGGCCTGCATTCCCTGTCTGACCTGCTTTCCGATGTGCTGGTGCTGTTCGCGAACCGGCACGGCAACCGGCATGCCGATGCGGAACACCCTTATGGCCATGCGCGGATCGAAACCGCGGCCACGCTGATCCTCGGGGCATTTCTTGCGGGTCTCGGGGTGGTGTTGCTGGTGGCGGCCGCAATGCGCCTGCAGCATCCGGAGGCGCTGCGCTCGGTCAACCCGCTGGCGCTTGCCATCGCAGTTCTTGCGCTGGTTGCCAAGGAAGGATTGTTTCGCTACATGCTGGCAGTGGCCAAGCGGGTGCGTTCTCAGATGCTGGTCGCCAATGCCTGGCATGCGCGGTCGGATGCTGCGTCCTCGCTGGTGGTCATCCTCGGCGTGGCTGGCAACCTGCTGGGTTATACCTTTCTTGATCTGGTGGCCGCGGCGGTGGTGGGGGTGATGATCGCGCACATGGGAGGCAAGCTGGCACTGGAAGCAATGGCTGAGCTTATCGATACCGGACTCGATGCCGAGGAGGTCGAGGCGATCCGCCAGACCCTGCTCAATGTTCATGGTGTGCGCGGCCTGCATGAGCTGCGTACACGCAAGATGGCGGACAATGCATTGGTCGATGCACACATCATGGTCGACCCGAAGATCAGCGTTTCAGAGGGGCATTACATTGCGGAATCGGCGCGCCATGCTGTGCTTAAAAAACATCACGTGATGGATGTGATGGTGCATATCGATCCGGAAGACGACATGAAAGCCAAGCCCAATGCGCGTTTGCCCAGCCGCCCCGGACTAATGGCACACCTCGCGGAACGTCTGGGTGTCCCGGTATTGGCTGACAATCGGGTGGTTTTTCACTATCTCGACGGCAAGGTCGATGCCGAGATATACCTGGCTACTCGGCAGTCGCCCGAGGCGGCCGATGCATTGCAGGCGCGCTGCGATGAACTGGTGAGCGAAGACCCGATATTCCGGACAATACAGGTACATCGCAGTCACGCACAGAACTAGTGCATCCAATCCGGGATGCGCCCGATCTCGGTGCAAATTATTAGTGCCCGCGATATCGGGCTTATGGCACAATGCCGGTCTGCGATGAGGGCAGGGGTGGCACGCTTTCTGCATTGCATCTGCTTGGTAATACCGGGTTTGGCAAATTTTTGGTTAATTTTTCAATTTGTTTTAGGGAGATGGTTATGTCGATGTCGGCAGCTGATGTTTTAAAGATGATCAAGGACCGCGAAGTCAAGTTCGTGGATTTCCGTTTTACCGATACTCGCGGCAAGGAGCAGCACGTGGGCGTGCCGGTCAAGGCCATGGGCATGGAAAAGTTTGAGGAAGGCCACGCGTTCGACGGGTCATCCATCGCCGGCTGGAAAGGCATGCAGGCGTCCGACATGCTGCTGATGCCCGATCCCGCCACCGCTTATATCGATCCGTTCATCGACGAAAATACCATGGTGATTTCCTGCGACGTGGTGGAACCCACGACGGCAAGGGCTATGACCGCGATCCGCGTTCGATCGCCAAGCGTGCCGAGGCTTACCTGAAGTCCACCGGTATCGGCGATACGGCCTACTTCGGCCCGGAACCGTTTTCATTTTCGACTCTGTTAACTGGCAGGTCGACATGTCCGGCTGCTTCTGCAAGGTGAATTCCGAGGAAGCCGCATGGTCTTCCGCGGAAAAGTTCGACAGCGGCAATACCGGCCATCGCCCGTCCGTCAAGGGCGGCTATCTTCCCGGTTCCTCCGGTCGACAGCCTGAACGATATCCGCGCCGCGATGTGTTTGGCCTTGGAAGAGATCGGCATCGAAGTCGAAGTGCACCACCATGAAGTCGCGACGGCCGGCCAATGCGAAATCGGCACCAAGTTCAACTCGCTGGTGCGCCGCGCCGACTGGACGCAGGGATTGAAATATGTGGTGCATAACGTTGCTCACCAGTATGGCAAGACCGCGACCTTCATGCCCAAGCCTATCGTCGGCGATAACGGCTCGGGCATGCACGTGCACCAGTCCATCTGGAAAGATGGCAAGAACCTGTTCGCCGGCAATGGGTATGCGGGGCTTTCGGAGCTGGCGCTTTATTACATCGGCGGCATCATCAAGCATGCACGCGCGCTGAATGCAATCACCAATCCGCTGACCAATTCCTACAAGCGGCTGGTCCCGGGCTTCGAAGCGCCGGTCAAGCTGGCCTACTCGGCGAAGAACCGCTCTGCCTCGATACGCATTCCATATGTGTCCGGCGACAAGGCTCGCCGCATCGAGGTGCGCTTCCCAGATCCGGCGCCAATCCCTATCTCGCATTTACCGCGATGATGATGGCCGGCCTGGACGGCATCCAGAACAAGATCCACCCCGGCGATCCGGCCGACAAGAATCTGTACGATCTGCCGCCGGAAGAGGATGCAAAGATCCCGACCGTGTGTTCCAGCCTGGAGCAGGCGCTGGATTACCTGGACAAGGATCGCGAGTTCCTGACCCGCGGCGGCGTGTTCTCCAACGACTTCATCGACGCGTACATCGAGTTGAGGATGGAAGAGGTGACACGGTTCCGCATGACCACGCACCCGGTAGAGTACGATATGTATTACAGCATCTAGTTCTTGGCAGAAAACGGGATAGTTGCAACCCCGTTCAGCGCCATGATGAGCAAGTGACAAAACGGGGCTTTCGCCCCGTTTCGTTTTGAACCGCAAATGTTTGTCTGCGTCCGTTGCTTGTCCTATACTTGGCGCGTCATTTTCCCGGGAAACGAACATGAAACTTGGTAAATACCTGTTTGCAGTACTGAGCATCTGTCCGGCATTGGCGCAAGCCGACATATACAAGGCGGTAGATGAAAATGGGCATGTTACCTATTCCAGTACGCCTATCAAGGGAGGCAAGAAAATCATTCTGGAGCCCCTGCCGACGATGTTGCCGCCCGCTAAAGTGCAAAGCTCGGAAGATTTTCCCAGGGTGGATAGTGAAACGCAAAAAGGACGGGATGATACGCGCCGCAAGATTCTGCAGGACGAGTTGGATGCAGAAGAGAAGTTGCTCGACGTTGCACAGCAGAACCTGAAGGACGGCGAAGCAAATCCGGAGGTCTTCAAGGGGGCAGATGGCAGGACGTATCGCGATGTCGCGAAATTTGATGCAAAGATCAAGCAACTGAATGACCAGGTAGATCTGCACCAGCAGAATGTCGCCGCACTTAAAGCCGAACTTTCAAAATTAAAGAGCGAGTAGATAAATTGCTCAGCACTGCAGACCCGATCCAGACTTGAATTGGCCCGAATCAACACGCCGAGTGAAAAGTGCCCATGAATTGTTTGGCATTTTATTAAAAGCAATCAATATTGCGTCTGGCATGCTTTCTGCTGTGTAACGTGTATGCTTGAATTCCCCTACCTTACGCTTGAGTATGTTGCGACCGCAGTGATACTGCTGGACGAAGAGTCGCGTATTGCGTATATCAATCCGGCCGCAGAGCACCTTTTCGATATAAGTGAAAAAAATATGCACGGCATTCCGCTGCAGCAGGTGTTCACGCATACCGAACAACTGGCAAGCGCGATGCAGCAGGCGGTGCAAAATAATGCCAGTTTTATCGAGCACGATTTGACGCTGGGAACCCATGCGAACGTCAAATTGCATCTGCGTTGTGCGGCAACCCCGCTGCAATTTTCCAGCAGATATTTGTTGCTCGAATTCCACCCCATGGATAGGCCACTCAAACTCGCCCGCGAAGAACAGATGCTTGACCAGACGCAAGCCAACCGCCTGCTGCTGCGCAATCTTGCGCATGAAATCAAGAACCCGCTCGGCGGTATACGCGGTGCGGCGCAATTGCTCGAGCAGGAACTGGAAAAGCCGGCCCTGCGCGAATACACCCAGGTGATTGTGCAAGAGGCAGACCGTTTGCGCTCGCTGATGGAAAAGCTGCTTGCTCCGCAAAATGCATCCCACTACAGCGCGCTCAATATCCACGAAGTGCTGGAGCGCGTGCGCAGCGTGGTGCTGGCTGAAATGCCTGATGGCCTGAAGATAAAGCGCGACTACGATATCAGCCTGCCAGCGCTGGTTGGCGACAAAGAGCAGCTGATACAAGTCATGCTGAACATCGTGCGCAACGCTGCGCAGGGCATGAAAGGCAACGGGCTGATCATTTTGCGCACCCGCATTGCGCACCAGGCGACGTTGATCAAACGCCGACACCGCCAGGCTGTAAGAGTGGAGATCATCGATAACGGACCCGGCATCCCGCCGGAATTGCAGGACAAGATTTTTTATCCTCTGGTATCCGGGCGTGCCGACGGGCATGGGTCTGGGATTGACCATCGCGCAGGACTTCGTCAGCCAGCATCACGGTATCATAGAATTTGACAGCGAGCCCGGGCGCACCTGCTTCACGGTATTGCTTCCCATCACTTGAATAGTTAGGCGACAAATATGAAACCGGTTTGGATTATTGACGATGACCGCTCGATACGGTGGGTGCTGGAAAAATCACTGGCACGAGAGGATATCGAGTTCAAGAGCTTTGCTTCGGCAGACGATGCGCTGCTGGCATTGAATCATGACGTGCCCCAGGTTGTCGTCAGCGATATCCGCATGCCCGGCAGTTCGGGACTGGATTTCCTGCAGATGCTGCATCAACGCCATCCGCTTGTTCCGGTCATCATCATGACCGCCTATTCCGATCTGGAAAGCGCCGTTTCGGCCTTTCAGGGCGGCGCGTTTGAATACCTGCCCAAGCCGTTCGATATCAACCACGCAGTTGAATTGATTCAGCGCGCCCTGGAACAAAGCAAACGTAAAGCCGCCGAAACCGAAGCCGTTCATCTGGCGGCCGACATCCTCGGTCAGGCACCCGCCATGCAGGAAGTTTTCCGGGCCATAGGCAGACTGTCGCAATCCCACGCCACCGTGCTCATCAATGGCGAATCGGGTACCGGCAAGGAGCTGGTTGCAAGAGCCTTGCACCGCCACAGCCCGCGTGCCGACAAGCCGTTCATCGCGATCAACACCGCTGCTATCCCCAACGATCTGCTTGAGTCGGAACTGTTCGGCCATGAGCGCGGTGCTTTTACCGGCGCGGCAACCACCAGGCGCGGGCGCTTCGAACAGGCAGAAGGCGGCACGCTGTTCCTTGATGAAATCGGCGATATGCCCTCCGATCTGCAAACACGTTTGCTGCGCGTGCTGTCGGACGGAAACTTTTATCGTGTTGGCGGACATCAACCGATCAAGGCCAACGTGCGCATCATCACCGCCACGCACCAGAATCTTGACGAACGCGTCAAGCAGGGCCTGTTCCGCGAGGACCTGTTCCATCGCCTGAATGTGATACGGTTGCGCCTGCCGCCATTGCGCGAACGCCGCGAGGATATCCCGCTGCTGGCGAAGTACTTCCTGCAAAAGAGCGCGCGCGATCTGGCGGTCGACCAGAAGCAATTCAGTGATGCCACATTGCAGCACCTGAGCTTGCAGGATTTTCCCGGCAACGTGCGGCAGTTGGAAAATCTCTGTCACTGGCTGACCGTGATGACGCCATCGCAGATAGTCGAGATCGCCGACCTGCCGCCGGAGTGGCGCGGTCGCTCGGCCGCGGGCGAAACAAGCGCTGGAGATTGGAGCTCAGTTCTGGCGCAGCAGGCAGCACTTGCATTGCAGCGCGGCGACGAGCGCATCATGGACAGCCTTAGCGCGCAATTTGAACGCACGCTGATTTTGCAAGCCTTGCATCACACCAACGGACGCCGCATTGAGGCTGCGACCTTGCTTGGAATCGGCCGCAACACCCTGACGCGCAAGATTCAGGAACTGGGTTTGGACACTCCGACCGATTAATTCTAGAAAAAACAGTTAGCCACAGAGAACACAGAGATCACAGAGGAAAAAAGCAAATGGTTGCCGTAAATAATGACTTCAACCATCAGGTGATTCTGAAAAATAGGTGGGACCCGCTGTCTCTCTGTGATCTCTGTGGCTTGAATTACGGTTTTTAGGTTTGTTCAGCGTTGCAACCGCTTGAGCAATTTCTCGTGTATGCCGCCGAAGCCGCCGTTGCTCATCACCAGAATGTGGTCACCGGGCTGTGCGGCCTCGGCGATCTTGCCGATCAACGCGTCGAGCTGATCTTCAACAACCGCCTTGCTGCCCAGCGGGGCGAGCGCGCCGCGCGCATCCCAGCCAAGGTTGGCAGCGTAGCAAAACGTCAGGTCGGCATCCTTAAGGCTGCCGGGCAGCGCATCCTTCATCATGCCCAGTTTCATCGTGTTGGAGCGCGGTTCAAGCACGGCCAGTATGCGTGCGGTACCGACCTTGCGGCGCAAGCCGGCGATCGTGGTGTCAATCGCGGTGGGATGGTGAGCGAAGTCGTCGTAGACCGTTATGCCATTGACCACACCGCGAACTTCCATGCGCCGTTTCACGTTCATGAACACGGCGAGCGCTGCGAGTCCCTGCGCGACCGGGACGCCGGAATGATGTGCGGCGGCGAGAGCGGCAAGTGCGTTCTGGCGATTGTGTTCGCCGAGCAACTCCCAGTTCAACGTGTCCTGCGGTTTGCCATTCAGTGTCACCAGATTGTCGTCGTCAATCTGCCAGCCATCATCCGTGCCGAAGCGCTCCACCGGGGTCCAGCAGCCGCGCTGCAACACGCGATCCAGCGAGGCCTCCCGGCCGTTGCTGACTATCAGTCCGTTGCCGGGAACAGTGCGCACCAGATGGTGAAACTGCGTTTCTATCGCGGCAAGATCGGGAAAGATATCGGCGTGGTCGAATTCGAGATTGTTGAGGATCGCGGTGCGCGGATGGTAATGTACGAATTTGGAACGCTTGTCGAAAAATGCGGTGTCGTATTCGTCCGCTTCGATGACAAAGAACGGCGTATCGGTGAGCCGGGCCGAGATGCCGAAATTCTGCGGCACACCGCCGATCAGGAAGCCGGGATTCAGGCCCGCGTAGTCGAGTATCCAGGCCAGCATCGAACTGGTGGTGGTCTTGCCATGGGTGCCCGCGACAGCCAGAACCCACTTGGGCACCTCTCTGCGCTGCAAAATATTTTCAGCGAGCCATTGCGGACCGGAGAGGTAGGGCAGGCTGCGGTTGAGGATCTCTTCCATCAGCGGATTGCCGCGCGATACCACATTGCCAATCACAAACACATCCGGTTCGAGCGCCAGCTGTTCGACGCCGAAGCCCTCGATCAGCTCGATGCCCTGTGCGGCCAGTTGCGTGCTCATCGGCGGGTACACATTGGCATCGCAGCCGGTGACGCGGTACCCAGCCTGCCTGGCGAGCAGCGCGATGCCGCCCATGAACGTGCCGCAGATCCCCAGGATATGGATCGCCGGGGCTTTACGCGTGACCATGGTTGTTCACTCTCCCGGCTGTACCCACATGGAATGCATCGTAGTCCTGGAATACCACAGCAATGCGGCCGTTACCAAGCCACCGAGGATAAAGGTAATCCAGGGATAACTTCCCATTTGATATCCCAGGAAAGGCAGGAACGTCAGCGGAACCAGCAACATGATCCAGGTAATGCCAACCACCATGCCTGCCCAGCCTACGAAAACACCCAGGGTCGTTCGCCTGTAAACCCTGAGGGCTCCGCATTTTTTGCATTCGGTTGCATTGGGGTCAAGTTCTGAGGCACAGTATGGACATTGCATAAATTCTTTCTATGGGTAAAAGGCAAAATGCCGGCTAGGCACTGCGAAATATAAAATATACCGCACCCATCAAGCACAGCGCGGCATACAGGTAATCGAGCTTCAGCGGCTGGTTCATGTACAACACCGCGAACGGCACGAACACTGTCAGCGTTATGACTTCCTGCAATATCTTTAGCTGCCCCAGGTTGAGCGCGGTATAGCCGATGCGGTTCGCCGGGACCTGGAACATATACTCGAACAGCGCGATGCCCCAACTCACCAGCGCCGCCACATACCAGGGCGAGGCCGCCAGATTCTTCAGGTGTCCATACCAGGCGAAAGTCATGAACAGGTTGGACACGGCAAGCATCAGCGCCGTAACCAGCAGCGGTTGCGAGATCGGGTTCATTGACTAAATACCATGACAGGCCGTAAAGCGTTGTAATTTTTTGTTAATGAACGCCCAGCAACTCCACATCAAACACCAGTGTCGCGTTCGGCGGAATGACACCGCCGGCGCCGCGTGCGCCATATCCCATGTTCGGCGGAATGATCAGTGTGCGTTCGCCGCCGACCTGCATGCCGGCGACACCCTGATCCCAACCCATGATGACCTGGCCTGCGCCAAGCGTGAACTC
>CAVWTZ010000137.1:0-12323 GCA_963757485.1 uncultured beta proteobacterium | reverse complement strand
CCTCAACTCCTTCGAAGAAGTTCCCCACTATGTTCCCTGGCTCAACAAAAAAGAAAAACTCGCGGGCGCCCCGAATCTCAAGAGCCCCGGCAACTGCAGCGCCTTCGTTGCCACCGGCAGTTGGACCAACAACGGCCATCGTCATCGCGCACAACAATTGGACCAGCTACATGAACGGCGAACGCTGGCGCATTATGTTTGACATTCAGCCGCGCACGGCTATCGCATCCTGATGGACAGTTTCCCGGCGTCATCGCCACGACGACGATTTCAGCATCAATTCCGATGGCCTCATGGTCACAGAAACCACCGTCACGCAATTTGAAGGCTCGGATCCCAACGGCGAGCCCGAGTTCTTCCGCGCTTGCAAAGCCCTTCAGTACGCTCAGCTCCATCGACAATTACACGCGCGTCATGCTCGACGGCGACAACGGCAGCTATGCCAACGATTGGCTCCTCGGCAATCGCAGACCGGCAAATCGCGCAACCTCGAGCTCAGGCCTCAAAGCCTACAAACTCTGGCGCACCAAAAGACGGCGTCTACGCCGGCTGCCCGGGGCTCGACCGCGATCCCAAAGTCCTCAAGGAAGACACGCCGCAATTTGACCCTAATAATCTGGAATCCTCGCCCAACGCCCGCCGCGTTCGTTGGGAACAACTCCTCAACGAAAACAGGGCAGAGATCGATGTGTCGCTCGCCCAGCAGATGCTCGCCGACCACGTCATTCGTTCGAGAAGAAGACTGAGGCGAATGAGCGCACGCTCTGCGGCCACGTCGATGCCAATGCGCGCGGCATTGCGATTTGGGCGTGGGGGCCTTCCTGATTCCGGTGGCGCCGTCCAGGGCAAAGCCTCCAATTCCGCTATGGCCAAGGACCTGCGCCTCGCGTGCAGGCATTCGAGGGCGTCGTGATCGCCAAGCGCAACCGCGGCCTGAATTCAGGCTTTGTCGTGCGCAAGGTCTCTGCCGGCGAAGGTGTGGAACGCACTTTCCAGACATACTCGCCGACCATCGCCAGCATCGAAGTAAAACGCAAAGGTTCCGTGCGCCGCGCCAAGCTGTACTACCTGCGTGACCGTTCCGGCAAGTCCGCGCGTATCAAGGAAAAGCTGGCAGCACGCAAAGCTGCGGCAGAGTAAGTACTCCGCATTTTGTGAAAAGCGGGAGGCGTCGCCTCCCGCTTTTTATTTGTGCGCTATCATTACGGCATGGATTACCAGGCAAAACTAGCTGTCCCGTTCGGTGTGCTCGGCATACGCTGCGATGACCGCGCATTGCTTGGCATCGATTTCCTGCCCGCGACTGAAAAGACGCAGCGCGCGACTGGCGCTCTTGCCAAAACCGTGTGCAATCAATTGCAGTATTACTTCGAAAATCCGGACTTTCAATTCAGCGTGCCGCTCAAAGCTGCCGGAACTCCGCACCAGCAACGAGTCTGGCAAGCCATGCGCGCCATTCCGCGCGGTAGGACACGCAGCTACGGCGAATTGGCGGCGGAATTGAAATCCGCCGCGCAGGCTGTCGGCCAGGCCTGCGGCGCAAACCCGATACCCATCATCATCCCCTGCCATCGGGTGGTGGGCAAATCCGGCCTGGGCGGCTTTATGCGCCATGCCAGCGGCGATGCGCTGGAGGTCAAACGCTGGCTGCTGGCACATGAACAACGCTGATCTGCTCGACGAATTCTGCGATAACCTGTGGCTGGAGGACGGCCTGTCGCGCAACACACTGGACAGCTATCGTCGCGATCTGCGCAAGTTTGCAATCTGGCTGGAGAAACAGCGCGGCGCGTCCATACTGCAAACCACGCACGGCGACATACAGGGCTATCTTGCTGAACTGGTGATCGTGCAAAAGGCCAAACCCAGCAGCACCGGCCGCAACATCTCCAGCCTGAAACGTTTGTTCCGCTATCTGCTGCGGCAGGGCAAGATCAGCACCGATCCCACGCTGCAAATCGACACCCCCAAGCTGCCGCGCAATCTGCCCAGGAGTTTGACCGAACAGGATGTCGAACAGCTGCTGGCTGCACCGGATGTTCGCACCCCGTTGGGCTTGCGCGACCGCACCATGTTCGAAGTGCTGTACGCCACCGGTCTGCGGGTGTCCGAGCTGGTGACGCTGCGCATCACACAGGTGAGCATGGACATGGGCGTGGTGCGCGTGATGGGCAAGGGCAGCAAGGAACGTCTGGTCCCGCTGGGCGAGGAAGCGCTGGACTGGCTGCGCCGCTATCTGGCGGATGGTCGGGGCGTGTTGCTTGGCGGACAGATGAGCGATGCGCTGTTTGTCACCGCCCGCGGCGAAGGCATGACGCGCCAGATGTTCTGGTACCTGATCAAGAAGCACGCCGGGCTTGGCGGATTGGACAAGCGGATGTCGCCGCATACCTTGCGCCACGCTTTTGCCACCCACCTGCTGAATCACGGTGCGGACTTGCGTGTGGTGCAGATGTTGTTGGGCCACGCGGATATTTCCACCACGCAGATTTACACCCACGTTGCGCGAGAGCGCCTGAAGCAATTGCACGCGCAACATCACCCGCGTGGCTGATGGCTTGCAGTACGCAAGAAAGTGGCAGGCAAAAAAAAGGAATTTGACTCATGTCGTGGCGCAGCCTGCCCGGAGACTCTATATAATCGCCGATCGTGGAATTGGAATGTGTCCAATCTTTTTGCACTTCGTTCAATTTGCTGCGTGAAACAAACTTGCAATAGGCCGAATGACGATAATCATATGAACACAACTTCCAATGAATCTGCGCAGCCGCAGCAGGCTGGCAAGAACAAGTTGCCCATTCGCGCAATTTTTTTCGTTTCTGATGGAACCGGCATTACTGCCGAAGTTCTGGGCAAGGGATTGCTCTCGCAGTTTGAGGGAATCAATTTTCGCCAGATACGGTTTCCTTTTGTGGACAATCCGGAAAAGGCTGCCGAATGCCTGAGCCGCATCCGCGAAGTACGCGAACAAAGCGGCATCCGGCCGGTGGTTGTGATGACCATGATGAATCCGGAAATCAATGCGATGTTGCGTCGGGAGGATGCGCTGTTTCTGGATCTTTTCGAGGTTTTTATCGCACCGCTGGAAAAAGAGCTGGGTGTGCGATCGGCGCATACCGTCGGCCGCTCGCATGGACAGGCAGGCCACGAATACATCAACCGCATCGCCGCGATGAATTTCGCGATTGCACACGACGACGGTGTTTCCGATGCCGATCTTAAAAACGCCGATGTGATACTGGTCGGTGTGTCGCGTTGCGGCAAGACCCCGACCAGCCTGTATCTGTCGATGCAATTCGGCCTCAGGGCGGCAAATTACCCGCTGATACCGGAAGATTTTGAACGCGACCGCCTGCCGGATACTGTGTTGCCTTTCCGTGACAAACTGTTCGGACTGACCATCGCGCCGGAACAATTGCACAAAATTCGCCAGGAGCGGCGGCCGGGGAGCAACTATGCCGCACTGGACACCTGCCGCCAGGAAGTTGCGTCCGCCGAACGCATCATGCGGCGCGAAGGTATAAAATGGTTCGATATGACGTCAAAGTCGATTGAGGAAACTGCCGTACAGATCATCCAGGCAATCAATAAAAAAGAATAGGTTTTGTCCGGATATTGAAAAATCCTGAAGCAGTATAAAAATTCAACCTAAATAACTGGAGAACAGACATGCAGCCCTACGTGATTCCATTTCAGTCGCTGGGTATTGCTGACATTGATCAGGTAGGCGGCAAGAACGCTTCGCTGGGCGAGATGATCAGCAATCTCAGCGCCTCCGGCGTGAGCGTTCCAGGCGGCTTTGCCACAACAGCGGATGCCTATCGGGACTTCCTGAAGAGCAATGGTCTCGATCAGCGCATCAAGCAAAGGCTGGAAACTCTGGATGTGGAAGATGTAGACGCGCTGGCCAAGGGCGGTGCGGAAATTCGCGGCTGGATACTGGCAGCCTCGTTGCCGCCGCGCCTGGAGGAGGAGATACGCCAGCACTACGCCAAGCTTGCGGCGGACAGCGACGCCAGTTTTGCGGTGCGTTCATCGGCAACTGCCGAAGATCTGCCGGATGCATCCTTTGCGGGCCAGCAGGAGACGTTTCTCAATATCCACGGCATAGACAATATTCTGCATGCAATCACGGAAGTGTTTGCCTCGCTTTATAACGATCGTGCCATTTCCTACCGGGTACACACCGGCTATACGGATTCTCATGTCGCACTGTCGGCGGGTGTACAGCGCATGGTGCGTTCCGATAAAGGCGCGTCCGGCGTGATGTTCACGATAGACACCGAGTCGGGTTTTCGCGACGTCGTGTTCATCACTTCGTCCTACGGCCTGGGCGAAATGGTGGTGCAGGGCGCGGTGAATCCGGATGAATTCTATGTACACAAACCTCAGCTCGCCGCAGGTTACCCCGCGCTGGTGCGCCGCAGCATCGGTTCCAAGCAGCAGCGCATGGTGTTCCGCGAAGAACGCGCCGCCGGCCGTTCCACGAGTATTGAGGAAGTGCCCCAAGCGGAGCGCGACAATTTTTCCCTCAGCGACAAGGACGTGCTCGAGCTGGCAAGACATGCCATGGCCATCGAGCAGCATTACGGCAGGCCGATGGACATCGAGTGGGGCAAGGACGGCATCGACGGCAAGCTCTACATCCTGCAGGCACGCCCGGAAACCGTTCAGTCCCAGGTTGTTGCCGGCGGCGCGGAAAAATTCCGTCTGACGAAGCGCGGCGAGGTGCTGATCGAGGGCCGCGCGATCGGGCAGAAGATCGGCGTCGGGCCGGTGCGCCTGGTGGCGAGCGCCGCAGAAATGGGCAGAGTAAAAGCGGGCGATATACTGGTCACGGACATGACCGATCCCAACTGGGAACCGGTGATGAAGAAGGCATCAGCCATCATCACCAATCGCGGCGGACGGACCTGCCATGCGGCCATTATCGCGCGCGAAATGGGGATCCCGGCTATTGTCGGTTGCGGCCATGCCACCGAACTGCTCAACGAAAACGAGATCGTCACGGTTTCCTGCGCGGAAGGCGACACCGGTTTCGTCTATCGGGGCAAGCTGCCGTTCGAGGTCAGCCAGCAGGATGAAAAGGCATTGCCGCTCCTGCCGGTCAAGTTGATGCTCAATGTGGGCAATCCCAACCTGGCTTTCGAGTTTGCACAGATGCCTTCCGGCGGCATCGGATTGGCGCGGCTGGAGTTTGTCATCAACAACCTGATCGGCATACACCCCAAGGCAGCTTTGCAATTCGACACCATTCCGGCAGAGCTCAAGGTTGCAGTGTTGCGGCAATCGCGGGGTTACACCGATCCGCTGACATTCTATGTGGAGAAATTGACCGAGGGCATCTCCACGCTTGCCGCCGCATTCTGGCCCAAGCAGGTCATCGTGCGCCTGTCGGACTTCAAGTCGAACGAATACCGCAAGCTGCTTGGCGGCGAGTTATACGAGCCGGTGGAAGAAAACCCGATGCTGGGCTTTCGCGGGG
This sequence comes from uncultured beta proteobacterium, assembly GCA_963757485.1. GTDB lineage: Bacteria > Pseudomonadota > Gammaproteobacteria > Burkholderiales > Gallionellaceae > Gallionella. The sequence goes on along the minus strand of CAVWTZ010000137.1, from coordinate 6,838 downwards.
CGGGACGCTACGTCGCGCAGAGTTTCAGGGATTGTTTCGAACTTGAATGCCGCGCGATGAAGAAGGTCCGCGACGTCATGGGATACACCAATGTCGAGATCATGGTGCCGTTCGTGCGCACGGTGCAGGAGGCGCGCGAAGTCGTCGAGCTGCTGGCGCAAAACGGCTTGAAGCGCGGCGAGAATGGCTTGCGACTGATCATGATGTGCGAGATCCCGTCCAATGCGCTGCTGGCCGAAGAATTCCTGCAATATTTCGACGGCTTCTCGATCGGCTCGAACGACCTGACCCAGCTGACCCTGGGATTGGACCGCGATTCGAGCCTGGTGGCAAACCGCTTCGACGAACGCGATGCCGCAGTCAAAAAACTGCTGGAAATGGCGATCAGCACCTGCAACCGGCTGGATAAGTACGTGGGCATCTGCGGGCAGGGGCCGTCGGATCATTTTGACTTCGCGTTGTGGCTGATGGATATCGGGATTCAGTCGATGTCGCTGAATCCGGATACGTTGCTGGAGACCTGGCGGAAGTTGGCGGAGGCACGTCCGGGGAAGTAGCCAGTGGCTAAGCCCGTTCGTGCCGAGCGTAGCGAAGTTGCAGCGTGAATGACCAAAGTCAACTTCGCCGGGCAACCCCCCGGCGAAGTTATTTCACACAAAAAATATTATTTGATCTGCCCCCGCTCAATACTGATCCCCACCATCTTGCAATTCCGTATCGCCTGCAGTTTGGCGACGCTGACCTTGACCCATGGCGCGTTGAAGTCCTTGAGAATGATCTGCGCGATATGTTCGGCCAAGCGTTTCCAGCAGGGAAAAATGTCCTTCGCTCAGCACGGTCTGTATATGCTGCGCGACGTCTGCGTAATCCAGCGCGTCATTGATGTCGTCGCTGACACATGCGCGGCTGTTGGGCAGTGCGATGTCGAGATCGATCTGCAGCGTTTGCGGCACGATCTTTTCTCGCTCGTATATGCCGATCAGTGTGGTGACCTTGAGTTCACGCAGGAAGATGATATCCATTTTTGATTATTGGTGGCCAGATAACGTTGGCGTAAAATCCGCCGCTTTTCATTCTAAGACATTCGCGATGCTGACCATAGTTTTTATCATTGCAGCCTACCTGCTGGGTTCGATCTCATTCGCGGTCATCACCAGTAAATTATTCGGCCTGGCCGACCCGCGCACCTACGGGTCGGGCAATCCCGGCGCGACCAATGTGTTGCGCAGTGGAAAGAAGGCGGCGGCGGCGCTGACCTTGCTGGGCGATGCGGCGAAGGGATGGCTGGCAGTATTTCTGGCGATACACTTCTCGCCGGCCGATGTGCCTTACACGATGCTCGGCGGCGTTGTCGCACTGGCGGTGTTCATCGGCCATCTGTTTCCGGTGTTTCTGCGTTTCAAGGGCGGCAAAGGCGTGGCGACGGCGCTGGGTGTGTTGCTGGCGCTGAATGTATGGGTGGGCCTGGGTGGGCTGGCGACTTGGCTGTTCATGGCGCTGGTGTTCCGTTACTCATCACTGGCGGCGTTGACCGCTGCACTTGCGACACCGATCTTTGCGATCCAGCTCGGGTTGCCGCGCGAGTGGGTGCTGGCATCGGGTGTGATGTCGTTGCTGCTGATCTGGCGGCACAAGAACAACATCCAGTAATCTGCTGGCGGGACAGGAATCTAAGATAGGCGGCAGGAAAGAAAGCCAGTAAGCAATTCCCCGGGGCTGGCCGGAAACAAGTCGCCTTTATGCGGGCCAAAGAAGAGGGGCGTCCCGAATTAGTATTATAATATGATTATATTTTCCTAAATTGTTGGAGAGGCCATGCGTCCGGCACAACTTCAGGCTGTACTTGACCGAGGAGTTCCTGAGTGTCCGTGAAGGGCATCATACGCCAGTTATGCTGTGGGGTCCGCCTGGCGTGGGAAAGTCGCAGATCATTGCACAGGTCGCAACCCGTCATGCGGTGACGATGATCGATATACGACTGTCGCAAATGGAACCATCGGATTTGCGCGGTATCCCGTTCAGAATCGACAATCGCGTTGAATGGGCCGTGCCGGCGATGCTGCCCGATGTTGGGCGCCATGGCCCGAAAGGTGTGTTGTTCCTGGACGAGATCACTTCTGCCCCGCCCAGCGTTTCGGCTGCCGCCTATCAGCTAATACTCGACCGCCGTCTGGGTGCCTATCAGGTCCCTGACGGCTGGGCGATCTTCGCTGCCGGCAATCGCCAGGGCGACCGCGGTGTCACTTACACGATGCCGGCGCCTTTGGCCAACCGCTTCTCGCATTTCGAGATCGAGGCCAACCTCGACGATTGGGTGAGCTGGGCCTACAGCAATAATATCGACGAGCGCCTGATCGGCTTTTTGCGTTTTCGTCCCGAGCGCCTGTTCGATTTCGATCCGGCGCACAACCCCGTTGCGTTTCCCAGTCCGCGCTCCTGGGAATTCGCACACCGCGCGCTGCAGAAATTCGGCGACTCCCCCCAATTGCTGCTGCCCACGCTGCAAGCCTGTGTGGGTCCTGCAGCCGGTCTGGAGCTCCATGCTTTTGTTGAAAATCTGGAGCGCATGCCCGATCTGGACGCGATCCTGCGCGGCGAGCAGGTGGATGTGCCGCGCGAAGTGGATCTGCAATATGCCGTGGCCTCGGCGCTGATCGGGCGCGCAGCGCGTGCCAAGGGCAGCAGTGACGCGCGTGAAATTCATGGGCATATTCTGGATTACGCGGGCCGCTTCCCGTTGCGCGAAATGGGTGTGATGCTGGTATCCGACATGCATCGCGCCATCGGGCAGCAATTGTTTGCGGTGCCGCAGTTTGCCACATGGGCGAATGCAGTCGCTGATGTGATGCTTTATCAACGCTAGGAAATGGACCTTCACGACATCGAAACCAAACTGGCAGCAGCCCGCACCCGGCTGATACTCGACAAACCGTTTCTGGGCGCGCTTGCGCTGCGCCTGCCGATGGTCGCGGCCGATCCGAAATGGTGCCAAACCACTAGTACCGATGCGCGCAGCCTTTATTACAACCCGGCTTACATCGCTTCCCTGAGCATGGAACAGGCCCAGTTCGTGCTGGCGAATCAGGCGCTGCACTGCGCGCTTTCCCATTTTGCGCGGCGCCAGCATCGCAGCAGGTTCCGTTGGGATATTGCCTGCGACCACGCCGTCAACCCGCTTCTGGTCAAGGACGGACTCGTTCCTCCCCCTGGCACGCTGGTGCTGGAGTGTTATGAAGGCATGACGGCAGAGGAAATTTATCCTTGCATCGACGAGAACGACAGCGACGAAGCTGAAGAACAGCCCCGGTATGACGGTGAGGGCAGCGGCGATTCCAGGGAAGATTCCGGCAGCGGCGAGCAGGACGGTCCGCCGAACGATGAGGCGAAAGGCGCCGGGCGGCCGCAGCCGCTTTCCGCAACCGAGCAGGAATCGCTGGCCGCACAATGGCAACAGCGTCTTGCAGGAGCAGCACAGCAGGCGCAGCAGGCTGGAAAGCTGGGCGGCATCCTGGGCCGCATGGTCGGAGAGTTGATGCAACCCAAGCTGCCATGGCGCCTTCTGCTCGCCCGCCACATGACGCAGTACGCACGTGATGATTACAGTTACATGCGTCCATCGAGGCGCGAAGGGGAAATGATTTTCCCTTCGCTGCGGAGTGTGCAGGCGGGTATCTGCGTGGTGCTCGATACCAGCGGCTCCATTACGGAGCAGGAAATCGGCGAGTTCATGAGCGAGATCGACGCGATCAAGGGACAGCTGCGCGCGCGCATCTTGCTGCATGTCTGCGATACCGCGCTTGCCCCGGATGGTCCGTGGCTTTTCGAGCCGTGGGATGAATTCAGAATGCCCGCGACCATCCAGGGCGGCGGCGGCACCGACTTCAGGCCGATCTTCGAATGGATTTCGCGCCAGGGACGAGAACCCGATCTGCTGCTGTATTTCACCGACGCGCTAGGCGATTTCCCGTCGCATGAGCCCGCCTTTCCGGTACTCTGGCTGGTCAAAGGCAAGGCATCTGTGCCCTGGGGTCAACGCATCCAACTGAGTTAAGGGCAGACATGATGGAGCTGGCACCGGAAGACGAATTGCGCCTCAATGTGATGATGGCTGGCGACATCCAGGCTGTCCGTATCGATGAAGCCGCGATGATCGTGCATGGCTTGTCTTCGCGCGGCGAGGCATCGATCAAGCTGCACCCGACGGGGCGGGCGGAGCAGTATTTGCGCCGGGTGCGCGAAATGCTGGCGGGTAAAGCCACCGGCTTCTCCGGGTGGTTACCCGGTTTATCTGCATGGCTGGACGCGCATGGGCCAGGCGCGCGACAAGGGGCTCGATTGCCTGTTGTTGCTTGGGGAAGCAGAGGCCGTGGTATCGGTGGCCTATTCGAACGGCCTGACTGACGAACTGGCACGGCGCGCATGGTGGGCCATGCCGGTGGCGGACAATGCGCGCCGCATGCTGGAACGCGACTGCGTGGTTCAGGGGAAAATGGGCAAAGTACTGGCCGAATTTCTGGTTCGAGCACCTGCCCTTCGAAACCAACCCGCATACGATTATCGATACTGTCAGGCTCTTGCTGCAGCCGGGGCTGATCGATGATGAGGTGCGCAGGAAGCTGTGGAGCCGGGGCACCATGGATAACGCGTACCATGTTGGTTTTCTCGAACGCATCCCCGACGATTTGCCGGCGGAAGTGTCGCCACGCGATGACTGGAATACACTGGGCTCGAAATTGGCACAATTCGTGGATCACCCTTATGCGGCACAGCTTGAGCGAGTCCTGTCGGCCAAGGGTCAGGCATTTCTTCAAACCATCGAAGCGATGCTGCGCTACCCGGCGGATAGGGATGTGGTGAACGCATTGCTAAATGGGCTGGCTGCTTATTTCTCGTCGATATCGAATCCGGAATGTTGTGGCGAAGATACGCTGGAAGCGATTTTTGCAAACGTGGATGCGTTTTGCCGCGATGCCGGATCACAAGCGGGCCAATTTGTCGAGAGTTTGCCGGAATACGCATCGGAACTGCGCGCGATGCTGGCATTGTCATGCATGAGCAGCAGTGTGGCGGCGCCAATATTGTCGCGCACTACGGCTGGCGGCACCGTGATGCGCCAGAAACTTGAGCCGGTAACGACGCCAATTCTGCAGCAGATTGCAGCATTGCGCGGCCAAGCATTCTGTGCCACCGTACCGCGCAGACGCTCGCGCACATAAGTTTGTTTTTGGAGGCCTTGCTGCGGTTATTCAGGCCGTTATTTCCTGCAGGTTCCAGCGCGGCTTGACGTTGAAACGGTAATTTTTTGCGCCTTGTTGCGCTGCCAGGCGCAGCGCGCCGGCGAATGCGATCATCGCGCCGTTGTCGGTACAAAATTCCAGATCGGGATAAAACACTTTGCCGCCGCGTCTGCCGATGTCTTTGCTAAGGCGTTCGCGCAGCAGCCGGTTCGCTCCCACGCCGCCCGCGACGACCAGTTGATCGAGCCCGGTGTGCGCCAGCGCGGCACGCGCCTTTTGTGCCAACACGTCAACGATGGCTTCCTGCACGGCGCAGGCGATGTCGGCGCGCGTTTGTTCTTCCAATATGCCATCACTATGGCTTTGTTTCACCAGCGTCATTACCGCCGTTTTCAATCCGCTGAAACTGAATTCCAGATCGCCGCTGTGCAGCATCGGGCGCGGCAAGGTGTACAGGCCGGGACGGCCCTTTGCAGCAAGTTTCGCCAGGGCCGGGCCGCCCGGATAACTCAGGCCCAGCAGCTTGGCGCTCTTGTCGAAGGCTTCTCCGGCCGCATCATCGAGTGTTTCACCGAGCAAGGTGTATTGCCCCACGCCATCCACACGCATCAGTTGCGTGTGTCCGCCGGAAACCAGCAACGCAACGAACGGAAATTCGGGCGCGGGGTCGGAAAGCAATGGGGAAAGCAGATGACCTTCCAGATGATGGATGCCGATGGTCGGGATGGCGAGCGCGTAAGCCAGCGCATTGGCGACGCTGGCACCGACCAGCAACGCGCCACCCAACCCCGGCCCTTGCGTATAGGCAATCGCATTGATCTGGTCGATTGAAACGCCGGCTTCTCGCATGACCTGCCGCACCAGCGGGATGACGCGCCGGACGTGGTCGCGCGAAGCAAGCTCCGGAACGACGCCGCCATATTCGTTGTGCATCGCGACCTGGGTATATAACGCGTGCGCCAGCAATCCGTGCCCCATCTCGTAGAGTGCGATACCCGTTTCGTCACAGGACGATTCGATTCCAAGAGTGATTAAAAAGGCATCCTTCTCTGGCTTTTTTAATGGAGCTACATTGTAGTAAAAATCGGGGTTGCGCAGGTAATGCATAAATATTATGAAAATATTTCATAAAAGTGTTGACGCGAGAATTTACATCTCTATAATGCGCACCTCTTCGCTGACCGGCAATTTATCCGGATAGCCCGATCTTTAAAAAGAAAACGAACAATCGACGAGTGTAGGCACTTGGTTTTTGGGAAGTTTCCGTGTCTTTCGGGGCAAGGGAACGACTTTAAAAACAAGTAGTACTTACACAAAGTCGAAACAAATCATGTCAATGATTTACTTTGAGTAAGACCAGGTTCTTAAATGAACCAAAACAGGTATTGAACTGAAGAGTTTGATCCTGGCTCAGATTGAACGCTGGCGGAATGCTTTACACATGCAAGTTGAGCGGCAGCGCGGGGCAACCTGGCGGCGAGCGGCGAACGGGTGAGTAATATATCGGAACGTATCCGGAAGTGGGGGATAGCTCGGCGAAAGCCGGATTAATACCGCATATGCCCTGAGGGGGAAAGGTGGGGATCCGCAAGGACCTCACG
>CAVWTZ010000136.1:0-14984 GCA_963757485.1 uncultured beta proteobacterium | reverse complement strand
TATGTGGTGCCTTCGTAGGTTGGTCTTGCTGTTGAAAGAACCGATCAGCAACGGACAGCAGGTTGAAGTATTAGCAGTCGCTACTTTATATGAACAGCGCGGTGACTTTCCAGCTGACCGTGGAACAGATGCGTCCGGCAGGGTTGGGCATACTGTATGAGCGTTTCGAACGACTGAAGCAATTATTGCAATCCGAAGGGCTATTAGCGGCAGAACGAAAACGTGCATTGCCTGCCTTTCCCGGCTGCGTCGGCATCGTTACCTCACCGCAAGCCGCCGCGTTGCGCGATGTGCTCAGCACCTTGAGGCTGCGCCTGCCGAGTGTGCCGGTGGTGCTGTCCGCCCCGGTGCAGGGGACAGGCAGCGCGGAAAAGATCGCAGCGGCCATCGCGGCAGCCGACCGGCACGCGGAATGGAATGTGCTGATCCTGTGCCGCGGCGGCGGCAGTATCGAAGACCTGTGGCCATTCAATGAAGAAGTTGTCGCACGGGCCATCGCCGCCGCGATCCCCCCGTCGTCAGCGGGGTAGGGCACGAACAGATTTTCACCATCGCCGATTTTGTCGCCGACGAACGCGCCCCGACGCCCACCGCAGCCGCGCAACGTGTTGTTTGCGGATCGTTTTGCGCTGCTCAGGGGTTTGCAAGACCAGGAGCAGCACCTGCAACGCGCGCAGCGCAACCGCTTGCAGAATGCGATGCAAGCCGTTGACTACTTGCAGCGACGCTTGGTACACCCAGCGCAGCAGCTTGCCCCAACACCGGACCCGGCAACTGGAGCAGCTGCAACAGCGCATGCAGCGCGCCTTTGCATATCGCCATCAGCATCAGCACTGGCAGTGGCGATCGCTGGCGCAACGTCTGCGTGCTGCGAGCAGCGATTTCGCCCGTCTTCAGGACAAGCAGGCCCAATCTGGCGCGGCATCTGGTTAAAGCGATGCGCGCAGCGCAGGCGGATCAGCCTGGTGCAAGTAGAGAATAACGGGCAACATTTGATCTTGCTCGACCCGGCGAAAGTTTTGGCGCGCGGCTATAGCATGGTGCAGGACTCAAGCGGCGGCGTGGTGTCGGATGCAGGGCAACTGGCGATTGGAGCGGCTTTGCGCATCACGTTTGCCAAAGGCTGGGCGAGGACCGAAGTAAAAAAGGCGGGGGGCGAATCATAATGCGGGCCGTGTTACGCTGAACGCAGCGGCGGTTTTGTATTTCACCACCTACTTTCCGGGCGTCTTCCCCTGGAGGCGAGGGATATTTCCTGCCCCAGCAATGATGCGCACGGTTCATCTCTGCGGTATCATCCCGCCCTAGCGAATCTGTACCTGCAATGCAATCGTTATGACGTCCGAAAATCACATTGACCTTCCTCCCCTGCTCAGTGCGCGCCGCACGGTCACGCTACCCCGGCTGAAAAAGCATTTCCAACCGAATCCTGCTGCTCTCTGCGCTGGCGCAGGGCACGACCGAAATACGCGATATGCTGTTGTCCGACGATACAGAACGCATGCTTAATGCCTTGCGCATGCTGGGCGTAGAAGTGAGTGGAACTGGAGCCGCTGGTGTTCCGCATAACCGGCTGCGGCGGGAATTTCCCGGTCAAGCAGGCCAGAACTGTTTCTCGGCAACGCCGGTACCGCGTTCCGCCCGCTGACCGCGGCGCTCGCGCTTTCCGGGGGCGAGTACCGGCTGTCGGGGGTGCCGCGCATGCACGAGCGGCCGATCGGCGATTTGGTCGATGCGCTGCGCGAACTTGGCGCAGATATCGAATGCCTGGACAATGAGGGTTTTCCGCCGCTGCAGATTCATCCGGCGACATTGAGCGATGTGGATCGCGTCGGCGTGCGCGGCGATGTGTCCAGCCAGTTCCTGACTGCTTTGCTGATGGCGTTGCCGTTGCTCGGTCGCCAGATCACGGTGGATGTGGTCGGCGAGTTGATCTCCAAGCCTTATATCGAAATCACGCTGGCGATGATGGAGCGCTTCGGTGTGACTGTGCAAAGAGACGGGTGGTGCAGCTTCAAAATTGCGGCGGGCAGCCGATATCGATCTCCCGGCGTGATCTATGTCGAAGGCGATGCATCATCGGCCTCCTATTTCCTGGCCGCCGGGGCGATCGGCGGCGGGCCGGTGCGCATCGAAGGCGTGGGCAGCGCCAGCATACAGGGCGATGTGCGCTTCGCCGACGCGCTGGCATCGATGGGTGCGCAGATCGAACAGGGTGTGAACTGGATGGAGGCACGTGCTCCCCAGGCCGGAAAACTCAGCGCGATCGAGATGGACTGCAACCACATTCCCGATGCGGCGATGACGCTGGCGGTGGTTGCGCTTTTCGCCGATGGCACGACTACGTTGCGCAACATTGCCAGCTGGCGCGTCAAGGAAACCGACCGTATCGCGGCGATGGCCACCGAGTTGCGCAAGGTTGGGGCAACCGTGGAAGTCGGGGAGGACTTCATCCGTATCACCCCTCCTGAACACATTTGCCATGCCGCCATCGATACCTACGACGATCACCGCATGGCGATGTGCTTTTCGCTGGCTGCGTTCGGCGCGGAAGGAATGCGCATCAACGATCCTCGCTGTGTTGCCAAGACCTTTCCGAATTATTTCACGGTGCTGCATGATGTGGTTCGTGCTGTACCGGTGATTGCAATTGACGGGCCGTCCGCATCCGGCAAGGGAACGGTGGCCAAACTGGTGGCTGCCCGGCTCGGCTTCCACTATCTGGACAGTGGAGCGTTGTATCGTTTGCTGGCGCTCGCTACGCAACGCGACGGCGTTCTGCTGACAAATGAAGCGGGTCTGGCGGAACTGGCCGAACGCATGGAGATTCGCTTCGAGGGCGATCAGATATTCCTGGATGGTACCCTGGTCGGCGATGAGTTGCGCGGTGAACAATGTGCGGCTGCGGCTTCCAAAGTGGCGGCTTTGCCAAATGTGCGCGCCGCGCTTTTGAACAAGCAGCATGCGTTCCGCAGGGCTCCTGGCCTGGTCGCGGACGGGCGCGACATGGGTTCGGTGGTGTTCCCTGACGCGGTGCTGAAGATATTTCTTACTGCCAGTGCCGAGGCGCGTGCCGACCGCCGTTATAAGCAGTTGATGGGGAAAGGAATCGATGCTAATATCGCCGCCCTTTTGCTGGATATACGCGTGCGTGACGAGCGAGATACTCAACGCAGCGCATCTCCTCTGCAACAGGCACCGGGCGCGAGTCTGCTGGATACCACGGCGCTGAGTATCGATGAAGCAGTTCAGGACATCGAGCAGGCGGCACGGAAAATATTGGCAGACTACCCGGCAGGAAGCTTTAAAGACCAGGCCCCGTAAGACTCTCCGTCCACGGGAACTTTTAACCAACCCTCTGCGCCGATTTATTGTTTCGGGCAGAAAATATTTTAGGTATATCCGATGAACGCAACCGCAACCGCAGCAGCTGTACAAGATCCCGATAGTTTTGCAGCAATGTTTGAGGAAAGTCTGACGCGCAAGGAAATGCGCGCAGGCGAATTGATTACCGCACAAGTCGTGCGTGTCGACCACAATATGGTGGTCGTTAATGCCGGACTGAAGTCCGAAAGTTTGATCCCGATCGAAGAGTTCCTTGACGCCAAAGGCGAATTGGAAGTCAAAGCGGGTGATTTTGTCACTGTCGCGATTGAATCGCTGGAAAATGGCTATGGTGAAACCAAGCTGTCGCGTGAAAAAGCCAAACGTCTGGCGGCATGGCACGACCTGGAAGTCGCGATGGAAGAAGGCAAGATCGTGGAAGGTTATGTCAGTGGCAAGGTCAAGGGTGGTCTGACTGCGATGGTCAACGGTATCCGCGCATTTTTGCCGGGCTCGCTGGTTGACATTCGCCCGGTCAAGGACACTACACCTTACGAAAACAAGACCATGGAATTGAAGGTCATCAAGCTGGACCGCAAGCGCAACAACGTGGTGGTTTCGCGTCGCGCCGTGCTTGAAGCAAGCGTGGGCGCCGACCGTGAAGCGATCATGGAAAACCTCAAGGAAGGCGCGATCGTCAAGGGCGTGGTCAAGAACATTACCGATTACGGTGCATTTGTCGACCTGGGCGGCATCGACGGCCTGCTGCACATCACCGATCTGGCATGGCGCCGCGTCAAGCATCCATCCGAAGTATTGACTGTCGGAGACGAAATCGAAGCCAAGATTCTCAAATTTGACCAGGAAAAGAACCGCGTTTCGCTGGGTATCAAGCAAATGGGCGATGATCCATGGAATGGTTTGGCACGCCGCTACCCGCAAGGCACGCGCATGTTCGGCAAGGTGACCAATCTGACCGATTACGGTGCATTTGTTGAAATCGAGCAGGGCATCGAAGGACTGGTGCACGTTTCGGAAATGGACTGGACCAACAAGAACGTACATCCTTCCAAAGTTGTGAGTCTGGGTGACGAAGTTGAAGTGATGATCCTGGAAATCGACGAGGCGCGCCGCCGTATCTCGCTGGGCATGAAGCAATGCCAATCCAATCCCTGGGATGATTTCGAAATCAACCACAAGAAGGGCGATAAAGTTAAGGGCCAAATCAAGTCCATCACGGATTTCGGCGTGTTCATCGGCCTGGATGGCGGTATCGACGGACTGGTGCATTTGTCCGACCTGTCGTGGAGCCAGCCCGGCGAAGAAGCGGTGCGCAGCTACAAGAAAGGCGACGAAGTCGAGGCAGTGGTATTGGCAATCGACGTCGAGCGCGAGCGCATCTCGCTGGGCATCAAGCAACTGGAAGGTGATCCTTTTGGTGGTTTTGCTTCCAGCCATGATAAGGGTGCAGTTGTTACCGGAACCGTGAAGTCGCTGGATGCCAAGGGCGCCGTCATTGCGTTGGAAGGTGATGTGGAGGCCTATCTGAAAGCATCCGAAGTGTCTTCGGATCGTGTTGAAGATATTCGCACCCACCTGAAAGAAGGCGATAGTGTTACAGCTGTCATCATCAATGTGGATCGCAAGAACCGCGGCATCAATCTGTCCATCAAAGCCCTGAACAAGACGGAGGATAATGCGGCGATGCAAAAACTTTCGTCCGAAAGCAATGCCAGTGCCGGTACCACCAATCTTGGCGCATTGCTGAAGGCCAAGATGAGCGGCAACAAGACCGAAGCTTGAGATTGAGGCTGCCATATGATTCGTTCTGATCTAATTGCCAAACTGGCCGAGTTGCATCCGCAACTGCTGGCCAAGGATGCAGAGCTGGCCGTTAAAGTGATTCTGGACGCCTTGTCCGCCACGCTGTCGAGCGGCGGACGTGTCGAGATTCGCGGTTTTGGCAGCTTTGGCCTGAATTACCGTCCGCCGCGTCAGGGGCGCAATCCCAAGACCGGGGACAAGGTAAAAGTGCCGGCCAAGTATGTTCCGCACTTCAAAGCAGGCAAGGAACTCAGAGAGCGAGTCTGCGAACAGAAAACTTGATTTTTGAATCAGCGTTTCAAGTGGCGGCATATCGCAAGGTATAGCCGCCTTTTTTTATGCTATCGTTGCATTGAATTTACCGGGGTGTGGCATGCGTTATCTCAATTGGATTATTAGAGTAGTGCTTTTCATTGCGTTGCTCGGCTTTGCAATCAAAAACGATCAACCCGTCGCGCTGCGCTATTTTTTCGGCTATGAATGGCAGTCCTACCTCGTGGTTGTGCTACTGATATTTTTTTCCGTCGGCGCTGTTGTTGGCGTACTCGCAATGTTCCCCAAACTGATGCAACAACGCCGTGCAATCGCTGCCCTGAAACGCCAGTTACGCGCCGGGGATAAACCTGCCGATATCGACGGAACGCAACAACTGCCAGGATAAGTGCCTTAATTATGGAATTCCAATTATGGATGCTGCTGATTTTTCCGTTGTTTTTCGGAATGGGATGGTTGGCCGCACGCATCGACATCAAAGAGTTGCTGTCGGAATCGAGTGTGCTGCCGAATTCGTATTTTCAGGGACTGAACTTTCTGCTCAACGAGCAACAGGACAAGGCCATCGAAGCATTCATTGAGGTGGTCAAGGTGGATCCTCAGACTGTCGAACTGCACTTCGCGCTGGGCAGTTTGTTCCGCCGTCGCGGCGAAGTTGACCGGGCTTTGCGCATGCACCACAACCTGGTGGATAGAGTCGATCTGGAAGACGACAAACGCCAGCAGGCGATCTTCGAACTGGCCCAGGATTATCTGAAGGCCGGCATTCTGGACCGCGCTGAAAGCCTGTTCAGCGAATTGGAAGGCAGCATGTATGCCAAACAGTCTCTGGAGTTCCTGCTGGAACTGTATCAAAAAGAACATGACTGGCTCAAGGCGATAGAGGTGTCCCAGCGGTTGACTGAGTTATCAGGGCAGTCATACAACAAGCAGGCAGCCTTTTTTTATTGCGAACTGGCAAGCGAGGACATTGCAGCCGTGAATTTGGCTGCAGCTCGCGAACATTTGCAGCAGGCATTGCGGGTTGACCCGAATGCGGTACGCGCTACCATGATGCTGGGTGATTTGCATGCCAGCGAAGGGAAGCACGCCGAGGCGATCGACATCTGGAAAGGCATCGAAACGCAGGATGCGCAATATTTGCCGCTGGTTGCGGAACGCCTCTTGGATACCTATCGCAGTTTGGATCGTGAAGCCGACGGAATGGCGCTGTTGCGGGAATATTTGGGCAAATATCATTCGCTGGACCTGATGAATGTGGTGTTCGCCGGTGTGCTGAAAAACGAGGGTTCCGCTGCAGCTTACCAATTGGTGCGCGATGAGCTGGAGCGCAACCCGACTTTGCTGGGCCTGGATAAATTGCTGGAGGCACGCTTGCTGGAAATGCCTGGAAATATGCGCGCCGATGTGGAACTGGTCAAAGACCTGGTTCACAAGCGCACGCGCAATCTGGCAACTTATCACTGCGCGCATTGCGGTTTCAAGGCGCGTCAGTTCTATTGGCACTGCCCGGCCTGCCAAGCATGGGGCAGTTACTCCCCGCGTCGTGGCGAAGAAACCGGAATGCCGTTATGAGCGATCCCAAAATCATCATCGCGCTGGATTACCCGAATGCCTTACCCGCACTGGCATTGGCCGACAGGTTGGAACCGTCGTTGTGCCGGTTGAAAGTCGGCAAGCAGCTATTCACTGCCACCGGTCCGGCCTTGCTGGAAGAACTCATGCAGCGCGGGTTTGAGATTTTTCTCGATTTGAAATTTCACGATATTCCGAATACCACTGCTCAGGCATGCAAGGCGGCCGCCGGCCTGGGTGTATGGATGATCAACGTGCACGCGCTGGGCGGGCGCAAGATGCTGGAAGCGGCTCGAGAGGCGATTGCACGCAGTGTGCAGCAGCCCAAACTGATCGCCGTCACCCTGCTGACCAGCATGTCGCAGCAGGACCTCGCTGAAATCGGCATCGACGCCACGCCTGCCGAAATGGTGCTGCGCCTGGCGATTCTGGCCCGCGACAGCGGCCTGGATGGCGTGGTGTGCTCTGCGCAGGAAGCTGCGCTGTTGCGCAAGCAATGCGGCAATGAATGTTGCCTGGTGACGCCGGGCATCCGGCCTGCGCATGCCAGCCTCGACGATCAGTCGCGTGTGATGACACCGCATGCAGCCATGCAAGCCGGTTCCAGCTATCTGGTTATCGGTCGCCCGATCACGCAGGCTGAGGATCCGTTGCAGGCGCTGCTTGATATCAGTCGGGAACTCGATAAGGGCTGAAATAAATGGAGGAGAACAGGAATGTATCAGAACAGAACAAGGCGGGCATGATCACGTTACCAAAATTTGAACAAGCGAAGATACTGGTGGTCGGCGATGTGATGCTGGATCGCTACTGGTTCGGCGATGTCAGCCGCATCTCGCCGGAGGCACCCGTGCCGGTGCTCAAAGTCGAGCGTGTCGATGAACGGCCTGGTGGTGCAGCCAACGTGGCGCGCAATATCGCCGCGCTCGGCGCGCATGCCACGCTGCTGTCGGTGGTCGGGAACGACGAAGCGGGGAGTTGCCTCGAAAAGTTGCTCAATGAGCACCCCAATATTGCCGCGTTGCTGCATCGCGACAACACCTTTGCCACCATTATCAAGTTGCGCGCCATTGCGCGCCATCAGCAGCTGTTGCGCATCGATTTCGAAACGCAGCCCAGCCATGAAGTATTGCACGCTGCACTTGAAGATTTTCGCGTGCAGTTGCCGCTGGCCGATGCGGTGATTCTGTCAGACTACGGCAAGGGCGGATTGACGCATATAGCCGAAATGATTCGTCTGGCGCGGGCTTCGGGCAAACAGGTGCTGATTGATCCCAAAGGTGATGATTACGCTCGTTATCAGGGTGCAACCATACTGACACCTAACCTTAGCGAGTTTCGCGAGGTGGCTGGCAGCTGGAAAACCGAATCCGAACTCAACAGCAAAGCGGAAAGACTGCGCACCGAATTGCAACTCGACGCACTGCTGGTCACGCGCAGCGAAGAAGGAATGAGTCTGTTTCGCGCCAACGAGGTGCAGCACGAACCGACACAAACACGTGAAGTGTTTGATGTCAGCGGCGCGGGCGATACCGTGATCGCCACACTGGCAGTGATGCTGGCGAGCGGCGCGGATTTGCACGAGGCTATGCGCATCGCCAATCGTGCTGCGGGTATTGTGGTCGGGAAACTGGGAACGGCGGTGGTCAGCCGCGAGGAGATCTTGCGGGATATGGGATTGCAGGAACAAGGCTAAGGTTCAAGGTTCAAGGGCAGGCGAGTTTTTTCACCTTGCTGTTTCTGCCTCGAGTCTGTTTCGTGCACTTGAAAATGTGAGGAGAAGGAATATGTATTACATCATCACTGGCGCCGCCGGATTTATCGGTTCGAACCTGGTCAAGGCGCTCAATGAACGCGGCGAGAACAACATCATCGCGGTAGACAATCTCAAGAATGCCGACAAGTTCAAGAATCTGGTTGATTGCGAGATCGCCGATTATCTCGACAAAAAAGATTTCCTGGGAAAATTGCAGGAGGGTTTTTTCGACGGCTTGGTCACGGCGGTGCTGCATCAGGGCGCATGCTCGGACACCATGGAAACCGATGGCCGCTTCATGATGGATAACAATTACCAGTACACGCTGGAATTGCTGAACTACTGCCAGAATGAAGAAATTCCGTTACTGTATGCTTCGTCAGCTTCGGTATACGGTGGAAGCAGCGTGTTCAAGGAAAACCGTGAATTTGAAGCACCGTTAAACGTCTATGCCTATTCCAAATTCCTGTTCGACCAGATCGTGCGCCGCCGCTGGCAAAAGCGCAGTGCGCAGGTTGTCGGGCTGCGCTACTTCAATGTGTATGGGCCACGCGAACAGCACAAAGGGCGGATGGCATCGGTTGCATATCACTTCTTCAACCAATATCGCGCCGAGGGACGGGTGAAATTATTCGAAGGCTGTGATGGCTACGCTAACGGAGGGCAGCTGCGCGATTTCGTATCAATCGAAGATGTGGTCAAGGTGAATATGTATTTTCTCGATAATCAGAACAAATCGGGCATATTCAATCTGGGTACCGGACAGGCGCAGAGTTTCAACGACGTGGCTGTGGCGACCATCAATACACTGCGCGCAGCGGAGTCCAAGCCGACATTAAGCCTGGTCGAGATGCAACAGCAAGGACCGATCAGTTACATTCCTTTCCCCGAACAGCTGCGCGGCAAATACCAGAGTTACACCCAGGCCGACATCGGCGCGTTGCGCAACAGCGGCTATGCCGAGGAATTCTTGAATGTGGAACAAGGTGTGGCAAGGTATGTCGAGCAGATGCTCAAGGCGACGGCATAATGACTGATTGGTTTACCAGAGAACATACATGTACCCATCCATAGAAGATTTCGTCGGCAATACCCCGCTGGTGAAACTGAAGCGCATTCCCGGCAACACCGGCAACGTACTGCTTGCAAAGCTGGAAGGCAATAATCCTGCCGGTTCGGTCAAGGACCGGCCCGCGCTGTTCATGATTACGCGCGCCGAGCAGCGCGGCGAGATTAAACCCGGCGATACATTGATCGAAGCGACCAGCGGCAACACCGGCATTGCGCTGGCAATGGCCGCGGCAATGCGCGGTTACAGGATGATTCTGGTGATGCCTGAGAATCAGAGCATAGAGCGTCGCCAGACCATGCGCGCATTCGGCGCGGAACTGGTGCTGACCGCGAAAGAAGGCAGCATGGAGCTGGCGCGGGATACGGCAGAAAATCTGCGCGCCGCAGGCAAAGGCATCATCCTGGACCAATTCTCCAATCCGGATAATCCGCTGGCGCACTATGAAGGCACCGCACCTGAAATCTGGCGGGATACGGATGGCAAGCTCACACATTTCGTCAGCAGTATGGGGACCACCGGTACCATCATGGGCTGCTCGCGCTTTTTCAAGGAAAGGAATCACAACATTCAGGTCATCGGCGTGCAGCCTGAAGAGGGCGCACAGATTCCCGGTATTCGAAAATGGCCGCAGGCTTATTTGCCGAAGATCTACAGCAGCAAAAATGTCGACAGGCTGGAATATGTGAGCCAGGCGGACGCCGAAGAATTGACGCGGCGGCTGGCACGCGAGGAAGGGATATTCTGCGGTATTTCTTCCGGTGGGGCCTTGAGCGTTGCACTGCGTATCTCACAACAAGTTGAAAATGCAGTGATTGCATTCATAGTCTGCGACCGTGGCGACCGCTATCTTTCTACAGGTGTATTCCCCGCCTGAAACGTTGCGCACAGCGGTTGCCCCTAATGACTAATTTGTCTGCGCGATCTTCGGTTTGGATAATGCAGGATTTTGCGCAAAGTAGCGGTTGATGCCGCCTACAATCGCATGCGCAACTTTCATTTGGTAGCTTTGGTCATCTAGCCGACGTTCTTCGCTGGGATTGCTGATGAATGCTGTTTCAACAAGGATGGACGGAATGTCCGGTGATTTAAGCACTGCAAATCCAGCCTGTTCGACATGCCCAGTGTGCAAATCGTTGATATCGCCGAGTTGATTCAGTACATATTTGCCGAGTTTCATGCTGTCATTGATGGTGGCGGTTTGCGACAGGTCAAGCAGGGTGCGCGCGAGGTAAGGGTCCTTTACCGCGATGTTTACGCCCCCGATCAAGTCTGCTTCATTTTCATTTTTTGCCAACCAGCGTGCGGCGGTGCTGGTCGCGCCGTGTTCGGACAAGGCAAATACAGACGAACCGCGCGCCTTCGAGTTGATGAAGGCATCTGCATGGATGGAGACGAACAGATCTGCATTCGCCTTGCGTGCTTTGGCGACCCGGCCCATCAGAGGGATAAAGTAATCTCCGTTGCGGGTCAATACAGCGCGCATGTTTGGCTGCTCATCGATCAATTCTTTTACCTTGCGCCCAATCGCCAGCGTCACATTTTTTTCGAGTGAGCCATGCTTTCCGTGAGCACCGGGATCTTCGCCGCCGTGTCCGGGATCGATCGCTATGATCAGGGTGCGCGCGTGTATCTCGGGGGAGGTGGGCGGCGAGGTTGAATTACGGGTTGGCTTATCGGCCTTGTCGGTGCTCGGGCTCTGCGCCATCTGCATTTTGTCATCTGCTGGTGCTGCGGGCTGATTGCTTGTGGCAGGTGTGCTCGCTGCCCCGGGTATGCTGTCAAGCAAAGCCATCAATGGATCAACAGGCTGCACGGGATATACGTCCAGCACCAAGCGATAACCATACTCCGCGACTGGTTTGAGGACGAATAACTGAGGTTTGACCTCGCCTTTCAAATCCAGCACCAAGCGCACCACACCTGGTTTGAAACGCCCTACCCGCACACTCCTGATGTAGGGATCATCGCTGCCGACCAGTTTGGGCAAGTTGCTAAGCGCGTTACCCAGTTTTACTTCATCCAAGTCAATTACCAGGCGCTCCGGACTGTTCAAATTGAACATGTTGTAACGGATGGCATGTTTGGACTCGAGTGTCAGGCGGGTGTAATCTTGCGCCGGCCAGATACGCGCTGCACTGACGGTGATGGGGGTGGCATGTCCCTGTATAAGCCAGAGAAGAAACGATAATGTAACGAGTTTTACAATTGCTTTAAGCATTCCCGTCCCGTTGGTGTGTTACCTCTAATGCCAACTTTTCGCCCATGCGACAAAATCTCAAGCACAATTTCTACATCGGCTTGTGGAATAAATCCCAATGCTTTTTCGGGCCATTCGATGAGAAATATACTTTGCCCATCGAACTCATCACGGAATCCGGCTGCATCCCATTCCTCTTCATCGTGCAGACGATACAAATCGAAGTGGCGTAAGTCTAACCCATCGAGATGATATGGTTCAACCAGTGTATAGGTGGGACTTTTTACACGTCCTGCATAACCCAGTGCATTCAGTATGCCGCGTACCAGAGTTGTTTTACCGGCTCCCAAGTCACCACGCAGATAAATCACCATGCCGGGTTTTAGTTTTGGCGCGAGGCGCCGGGCCAGCGAAATAGTCACGCTTTCATCGGCTAGATTCATGCTGATTCGGCTATCATCGTCACTATGCAAAAAGGAAATCCTCAACAGGTTGATTACGGCGCGCTTGTAGCCCGGATACGCGCGTGGGCCCATGAGCTTGGCTTTCAGGCCGTTGGTGTCAGCGACACAGATCTGACTGCAGCGGAACGCGGTCTGCTGGAATGGCTGTCACTAGGCCGGCATGGTGAATTGCATTATATGGCAAATCATGGCACGAAACGCAGCCGTCCGGCAGAACTGGTGCAAGGCACATTGCGCGTGATTTCGCTATACATGAATTATATGCCGCCCGATGCGCTTGACAGCTGGAGCGTGTTGGCAGAGGGGGAGCGCGCCTACATTTCGCGTTACGCATTGGGGCGCGATTATCACAAGTTACTGCGCAATCGTTTGGCGAAACTGGCCGATAAAATTCGTGCTGAAGTTTGCGAATATGAAGGGCGTGTTTTCACGGACAGCGCGCCGGTAATGGAAGTGGAACTGGCGCGCAAAGCCGGACTTGGTTGGCGTGGCAAACATACGTTGCTGCTATCTCGCGAACACGGCTCATGGTTTTTCCTGGGTGAGATTTACCTTAACCTGCCACTGCCCGTAGATGTTCCGCAGCAGGAACACTGCGGCTCCTGCGCACGCTGTATCGATATATGTCCAACCCGGGCGATCATTGAGCCATATCGGTTGGACGCACGCCGCTGTATTTCCTACATCACCATCGAACTCAAAGGCAGTATACCTGTCGAGCTGCGTACTTTGATCGGCAACCGAATCTACGGCTGCGACGATTGCCAACTAGTGTGTCCGTGGAATAGTTTTGCGCAAGCCTCGGTCGAGCCGGATTTCGCGGTGCGGCACGGGCTGGATGACGTGTCGCTCACAGAGCTATTCGCGTGGGATGAAACAGAATTCAAAACCAAGCTTGCAGGTAGTGCCATCTATCGCATCGGTCATGAGCAATGGCTGCGCAATATTGCCGTGGCTTTGGGTAACGCGTCGAAGGGCGCTGTTGCGGTGATCGCTGCGTTAAAGCTTCGTGCCAATCATGAATCAGCGCTGGTGCGTGAACACGTTGAGTGGGCCCTTTTGCAACACGCTATTAGCAATAGCTAGGGAAGCGTTAACCAATTGACTTGGTTGGCGTAATTTGCCAGCTTAGTCAGATGGCTATGCAAAGCTGGTTGCTCACTTAGCCAAATGGCCATAACCAGCCGCTTGACCGCCGTTCTTTGGCGGCCTAGCGGAATGACTAGTTGTTTCATCAGTGGTTTCATCAGTAATTGAACCTGCTACGCAATTCCTCCAGATTCAACTCACGCAAAATTTGCTCCAGTCTTTCTTGCGCATTTTTTTTCGGCACTCCAGTATGACGCGCGATAATCAGTTCATTTTTTATCGAATGTTCCCAGCCGATCAGTTCAGTCACAGTCACCTGATAGCCATGCGCTTCCAGCAGCAAGCATCTCAGCACATTGGTGAGATGACTGCCGAATTCGCGGGTATGAATCGGATGCCGCCAGATTTCGGAAAGTGGTGTTTTTCCAAATGACTGGTTCTTGTTCTTGTTTAGGGCGGCTGCCACTTCGGCTTGGCAGCATGGTACCAGCGCAATGAATTTTGCATGTTTGTGCAGGGCGAATTTGATTGCATCGTCGGTGGCGGTGTCGCAAGCGTGCAGTGCAGTGACCACATCAATTTGCTCGGGAATTTGTGGTGATGTGATGGATTCTTCAACTGACAGGTTTAGAAACGACATCCTAGCAAAGCCTAGTTTGGACGCCAGGTGTTGCGATTTGCTGACCAATTCATTTCGGGTTTCAATGCCGTAAACATATGCTGTTTCGCGCGTCTTCAGGAATAAATCGTAGATAATGAAACCCAGGTAGGATTTGCCGGCGCCGTGATCTGCCAGCGTCAGGGTCTTTTTCGTGGAGAGCACTTGATTCAGTAACGGTTCTATAAAGTGAAACAGGTGATACACCTGCTTCAGCTTCCGCTTGCTGTCCTGATTGAGTTTGCCATCACGAGTGAGTATGTGCAGCTCTTTAAGGAGTTCGATAGATTGGCCGGGCCTGATTTCGGGAATTTGACTCATGTAGTTTTTATATCTAGCCGAACTTGTTTTTCATCGCCAATACAGCCCCCGCCAATGCCAGCGTGAACGAATTGGCCATGATAATCGGCCATGACTCTAGCAGGATGCCGTAGGCTAGCCACAGCGCGACTCCGATCGTGAATAGTACGTACATGCCCATGGATATGTCAGCGGTATGCTTGGTCTGCCATACTTTCCAGGCCTGTGGAATGAAGGCTATGGTGGTAAGTGTAGCAGCAGCACTGCCTATAAAATTGGTTATGGTCATATACGATAATTGCTGTGTCATTCGAAGTGATTATAGCGTTCTGGTAAATAGGTTGAGCGCTGAATACAGCTGGCTTCCCGCCGTCAATTTTGTCAGAACCACGGCGTGGAGAAAAAAATACATATATTGTTTGACGATGTCAGCATGCTTTGTTATAGTAGCA
>CAVWTZ010000135.1:0-5736 GCA_963757485.1 uncultured beta proteobacterium | reverse complement strand
TGCCACTGAACGCAGTGTGGCCAGGCTGCTCTGCCGAACGCACCGCAAGGCGGCTCGAACATTGGCAACAAGTCGCCATCTCGGCGTGCGAACAATGCGGCCGCAATGTGTTGCCGCAGATACACGCGCCGCTGGACATCATGGTCTGGCTGCAGCAAGTCAAAACGATGCCTGATACAAAATATATTTTGCTGCCGGACTGCACCGCCACGCTGCACGACCAAACCGCTCCGCACGAAAAGGCCGTGCTGCTGATCGGTGCGGAAGGAGGATTTTCTGATGCAGAAAGCGCTAGCGCGTTACATTGCGGATTCATTCCCATACGGCTCGGTGCGCGCGTCATGCGCACCGAGACAGCAGCCATAGCAGGCTCCGCGGTGCTGCAAACGCTGTGGGGAGACTTTTAACAGATGTTAAATGCTGCAGAAAACATCGCGCATCATCACCACCAGTTTCAGGGTGCGCAAGTCACCGATGCGGTAGAAAACCCGATTCGCGTCCTTGCGTGTCGCCAGCACGCCTTTGTCGCGCAGGATCGAGAGATGCTGCGAAATATTGCTTTGTGAGGTGCCAACCTGTTCCACGATGTCCTGCACACTGACTTCCTGATCGCCCAAGCACGCATAAATATCTTCAAACGCAGAGGATGGGCGATCGCCTTGACAGCCTGTGCCGCCTGGCGAATGTCTTCATCCCTGTCAATCAGCTTGTTTGCCATATTTGTCTTCCGTCGTCGCTAGATTACCCTGTCAAGGCCAGATACCAAGCAGCGGCGAATTCGTCTAAAATAGCGCACTCGTAAATAATCATCATCTGCTTATATTCTACATCAATGAACGTCACTCCTGTTTTACTCCTTATCCTCGACGGTTTTGGCTATCGTGAAGATCCCGATGGCAACGCCATTCGTGGCCGCCCGCAAACCAAACTGGGACAGGCTTTGGCGCGATTACCCGCACACTCTGATCAACGCTTCCGAGAAATTCGTCGGCCTGCCGTCCCATCAAATGGGCAACTCCGAAGTCGGGCACCTCAACATCGGTGCGGGTCGCGTGGTATACCAGGATCTCAGCCGCGTCGACGTCGATATTGAGGATGGCAGTTTCTACGCCAATCCCGCGCTGAGCAATGCGGTTGCATTGGCCAGACACAACGGCAGCGCTTTGCACATCATGGGACTGCTCTCGCCCGGCGGCGTGCACAGCCACGAAAACCATATCCTGGCCATGCTTGAAATGGCTGCCCGGAATGGCCTGAAAAAAATCTATCTGCATGCCTTTCTGGATGGCCGCGATACACCGCCCAGGAGCGCGGCAGAATCGTTGCAGCGGTTGCAGGAAAAGTGCTCGGAATTGGGCGTCGGGAGAATTGCCAGCATTGTCGGGCGTTATTACGCAATGGACAGAGACAATCGCTGGGATCGCGTCCGGCTCGCCTACGATCTGTTAACCTTGGGCCGTGCCGAATTTTCCGCGACCAACGCACTGGACGGGTTGAAAGCGGCCTACGCCCGCGAGGAATCCGACGAGTTCGTCAAACCCACTGCCATTGTCGCCAAATGGCGAGAATGCCGTGTCGATGCAGGATGGCGACGTGGTGGTATTCATGAATTTTCGCGCTGATCGCGCGCGCGAGATCACGCGCGCCCTGACCGACAAAGATTTCAGCGGATTTACCCGCGCCTATCTTCCCGAAACTGTCCGGTTTTGTGACGCTGAGCCGCTATGGCGAAGATTTTAATCTGCCGTGCGCCTATACCCCGCAACCCATACATAACGGTTTCGGCGAATATCTCTCAAATCTTGGACTTGAAGCAGTTGCGCATCGCCGAAACTGAAAAATATGCTCATATCACCTATTTTTTTAACGGCGGCAGGGAACAACCCTACCCCGGTGAAGATCGTATTTTGGTACCTTCGCCCAAAATAGCCACCTACGATCTCAAGCCGGAAATGAGTGTATTCGAAGTAACGGACAAACTCGAAGCTGCGATTTTGAGCCGCCAGTATCAAGCCATCGTCTGCAATTTCGCCAACGGCGATATGGTCGGGCACACCGGCAACATGGCCGCCGCCACCAAAGCCATCGAAGCGCTGGATATTTGCATCGGGCGCGTGGTTAAGGCAATGCAATCCATCGGCGGCGAAGTCATTATCACTGCGGACCACGGCAATGCTGAACAGATGATGGATTGCATTACACACCAGGCTCACACTGCACACACGTTGAATCCAGTGCCTTTCCTGTACATCGGACGCAAGGCCAGGCTGAACGGCGGCGGCTCTTTGCGCGATCTCGCCCCCGGCCTGCTGGCCATGATGGGCTTGCCGAAACCCGCGGAAATGACCGGGCACAGTTTGATCCAGATACAGTGACCCTTCATTCGACTCCAGCACCGCGGCCCTCAAACCAAAGTCTCGTTCACCCTGATTTCGCTCGTCGCTTGCATAGCGCAATGCCTCCATTCCAGGGCAAAAAAAAGCCGCTTGCAACCAAAGCAAGACTGATGCCTTTACTTTTGCTGGCCATATGTTGTCTGGGCATCTGCAATTTGGCCATTGCGAGCCAACAGGACGAGCTGGAAAATCTGCGCAAGCGTATCGCGGTTGTTCAGCAGAATATGGACAAAACCAGCGAGTCAAAGAACGAAGCGGCAGACGCACTGCGAGAATCGGAAAGGGCCATCAGCACCAGCAATCGCAAACTCGCCGAAATCGCAGCACGACAACAAGCCACCGAACAGAAAATGCGCCAGCTGCAGGGGCAACTGCTCAAATTAAGTACCAACATGACGGAGCAACAGACCCTGCTCGGCAAGTTGCTGTATCAACAATACCTTGGCGGCAATCAGGAATATCTCAAGTTGTTGCTGAACAGCCAGGACCCCAACCAAATTGCTCGCAATTTGCAATATTACGAATACATCGCCCGCAATCGCGCGGCTTGGCTGAACACCCTGCGCAAGAATTTCGCCGCCTTGAATGCACTGAACACATCCACACGCGAACAGCGTGATGAACTCGCAACGTTACGCACAGAACAAGCGGCTCAAAAGGCGACGCTGCTTAAGGAACAACACGCGAGGCAACGAGTACTGGGCAAAATCTCTCTGCAACTGCGCCGGCAGCGCCGCGAGTTTACGCATCTGCAACGCAATGAAAGCCGCCTCTCGCAACTGGTCAACCAACTGACCAAAATGCTCGCGCAACCGGCATCCAACTCGCTATTCCGCAATGACAAACTTCCCGACAGTCGCTTCGACGGCCTGCCTTTTGACAAACTAAAGGGCAAGCTCACCTTGCCGGTCAAAGGCGAGCTCACCAATCGCTTTGGTGCGCCGCGACCCGGCAGCACGGTGGATTGGAAGGGGTTGTTTTTGAGAACTTCTGACCGACAGCCTGTCAAAGCAATTGCTGCCGGTCGTGTGGTGTTTGCCGACTGGCTGCGGGGTTTCGGCAACCTGATTATTATCGATCACGGCGACGGATACATGAGCTTGTACGGCAATAACGAAACGCTCTACAAACAGGTCGGGGATGTGCTGCGCGGCGGGGATACCATTGCAGCAGCGGGGAATACCGGCGGCAACGAGAATTTCGGTTTATACTTTGAACTACGACATGAGAGCAAACCGCTCGATCCAATGAAGTGGATGGCAACAAAACAACATTGAGGAAAATATGAGACTTTTGCAAAAGGCGGGTTTGGTCGGTTTGGGCTTGTTTGCGGGCGTGTCTATCAGCCTTCAATTGTCGGCGATGGCGGACAAGGAAACCACCGCCACGCCTCTGCCCGTTGAGGAATTGCGCGCTTTCTCCGAGGTTTTCGGACGCATCAAAAGCGATTATGTCGAACCGGTAACAGACCAAAAGTTGATTACCGATGCAATCGCGGGCATGCTGAATGGTCTGGATCCGCATTCCGCTTATCTGGACGCTGATGCATTCAAAGAATTGCAGGTTGGAACTCACGGTGAATTCGGCGGACTGGGTATCGAAGTCGGCATGGAAGATGGCGTTGTTAAGGTCATTTCACCGATTGAAGACAGCCCTGCTTATCAGGCAGGCATAAAGCCGGGCGACTTCATCATCAAGATTGATGACACGCTGATCAAGGGCATGTCACTGAACGATGCGGTTAAGCGCATGCGCGGCAAACCGGGCAGCAAGATCGTTCTTACCATTATCCGCAAAAACGAACCCAAACCGTTTGAAGTTACGCTCGTGCGCGCCATCATCAAGGTGCAAAGCGTGAAATACAAACTGCTGGAACCCGGCTACGCTTACGTCCGTATTACGCAATTCCAGGAATTGACTGGCCAGAATCTCGCCACCGCGTTGGAAAAGCTCGTGAAAGAGAACAATGGCCCGTTAAAGGGCTTGGTACTCGATTTGCGCAATGACCCGGGCGGACTGTTGACCGGAGCAGTCGCCGTTTCCTCTGCCTTCCTGCCCAGAAACTCGCTGGTGGTGTACACCGATGGGCGCACCGAAGACGCAAAAATGCGCCTGACAGCCAATCCGGATAATTACTTGCGCAGCAGCAGCGACAAAGACTACCTGGCAACGGTACCTGCTTCAATTAAAAGTGTACCGTTGATCGTACTGGTAAACGCCGGTACTGCATCCGCATCCGAAATTGTTGCCGGCGCGCTGCAAGATCACAAACGTGCGGTGATCATGGGTGAGCGAACTTTCGGCAAGGGTTCGGTGCAGACGGTCTTGCCTTTGGGAAATGGCACAGGGATCAAACTTACCACTGCACGTTACTACACTCCTGGAGGACGTTCCATACAAGCCAAGGGCATCGAACCTGACATTCTGGTGGAAGACCCTGCCTCTGTCGGCCAGGATAGTGGCATATTCCGCCTGCGTGAAGCGGATCTGAACAAGCATCTTATCAATGACAGGCCATCGCACAGAAAAACCGACAATACCGGCGATAACACGCTCTCATTGCCGGATACCAATGATGATACTTCAAAACCTGCGCCTACCGAATTCGGCTCAAAAAATGACTATCAGCTTAATCAGGCTCTGAATCTGCTTAAGGGTATGCAAATACTGCAGGGCAAATGATCTTCTATTTGCGGGTCCGGAATGAGCGATGCTATTGAACTGGAGAAACATCGTGAAATCGTATTCAGTGCGGATCCTCCCGGACAGATAGCGCGCGCCTATGAGCTTCTGTCCGGTTTGCCTGACTGCAAGGTTGAATATGGAAATGCTCTGAACACCTTGCATGTCACTTATAACTTGCATAACTACACGCTCAATGGACTGGAAGATGGCCTGACCGAAGAAGGATTCAAGCTGGATCACAGCCCGTTGCATAGCATCGGCCGCAAGGTGATTTATTACTGCGAGGATACGGCCTGCCACAATCTGGACATCCCCATTCAGTCCACAAAAAAATTCCAGCGCGAAGTGTTCATCAAGGCTTACGACCGAGAGCCGCATGGCGATCATGATGACATCCCTCCGGAATTTCGCGACTACAAGTGATGCCCTTGCAAATAAAAACCCCTCAGGTGAAAACCTGAGGGGTTTTTATTTGCAAGGAGTCTGACGGTGACCTACTTTGGCTACCACATAACATGCGCAAGCGCATGTGAGTGTCCACCGCAACAAGCCGCGATGCGGCGTGTTGTCAGTATCTCAAGTAGGTCACAAATCAAATTCCATAAAGCAAAAAGCCCAACACGAAGTTGGGCTTTTTGCTTTATGGGGGAGTCTG
>CAVWTZ010000134.1:0-9554 GCA_963757485.1 uncultured beta proteobacterium | reverse complement strand
ACACATTCCGGTCATTCTAGATTCCAGAAAGACTCAACGTTCGCCTACAGGGGAAGCTCAGTAATGCAAGCTCATCGTCAAATCGACATCTGCCCGTCATATCGGAAGCTGGCGGCAGAGAATGAAGGTGCGCCCAGTATGCCTTTGGCGTCGTTGGAAAACCCATAGCCTTCCGTCGGAACTCCCAACCAATTGGTATCGAGCTTGCCGTTCATATTCTCATCATGAATCACTGCCATCGCATAGGTTCCCGGCGGGATGTCTTCAAAGTCGCAACGCGCCTGTGACTTCCGAATTTTGATAACCATCACATTCGTTGCCTTGCGCAGGAAATCAACAGGGAAGCCGTCCGGCGATTCGAACAGCGCACACGCTACCGTTCCAATGTTGTTTCTTATGTTCAAAATCTTCACGTGAATTCCGGGGCATGGTGTTTCGGCAAAGACAAGGGCGGGAAGAGTCGCAAATATCAGCGCTGCACACCATGCTAGGCATCGAACTCCAATGGAGGGGTGCATCTGATGACCCCTGCCGGTCGGGGCCAACGCCGACCCCAGAAGGTTTGACTCATTCATGACCTTCCTTGCACCACCGACTTGCATGGCCTGAGTGTATTGCAGCAGAACCAAGGTTACCTCGCTAGATAAGTATCACTTGAATCCGACACTCGTATCAAGCGGTTTTCGACACCAGTCGTTTCAGGTTTGAAGGCAACCGGCTTGCCACTCAGTACAAAACTAATAACTAGGTAATTGGTTTTCTAATTTTCGATGACTTACTTGAATCGAAGAATTCGAACCGATTTCATTTTAATCTTAGGCGGGCTATTGAAGTTCTTGTTGATTACGTGCATCAGAGAGCAAACGATGGGATTCCTTCTTGACTACGTTGTAGCATTCGCAAGCGTGGGACTCCAACCCGGACCGGTCGATCACCGTGATATGGCCACGGCTGTAACTGATCAAACCTTCGCGCTGCAAGTTACCGGCGATTTCCGTGATGCCTTCGCGGCGTACACCCAGCATGCCGGCGATCTGCTCCTGTGTGACCGTCAATTCATTGGAAGGCAATCGATCGAGGGTTGACAACAGCCAGCGGCACAGTTGCTGTTCCACTGAATGATACCGATTGCAGACTGAAATCTGGGATATCTGTGTCATCAGCACCTGCGTATAACACAGCAACAAATCGTGCAATTCGCCGCGGCGGCGTCCACCGGTACGATTGAATTCCTCCATCAGGAACCGGGATGGCAGCCGGTAGCAATAACCGGCATTCTGCACGGTGACCCTGCCGGGCCTGGTAATCCCACCCATGAATGCCGAAACGCCGAACATGCCTTCATTGCCAACTCCCACGACTTCAGCCGATTGACCATTCTCTAGGAAGTAGTGCAGGGACAAAATGGCGGTCGTCGGAAAATAGACATGATGCAACTGGCTGCTGGATTCGCAGACGACTTCACCGAGCGGCATGAAGACCAATTCCATATCGAGGGAGAGTCGAACAGTATTTCCGCAGGCAGGGCGGAAAGAAGGTGGTTTCGTTGTGCGCCGGCAACCCTCATATCAGGGTTTAATTTTTTTAAGCGGAAATCTTGAACAGTGTTATGAAGATCCGCTTGTCGAGTATCAAACGATACTTTTCCATTCATTTGGATTTACCCCCTTTTGGGCGAATCGGGTTGTCTGGCGGTGTGCGCTGAGCAGTTGCATGATGGCCCCCCGTCAGGAGTATTTGAGATTTTAGGTGATAAATACCCAAGAAAAGCCTGATCATGTCCAGCCAAAGTTACCCTAGCATTACGGTAAAACATATACGTGTGCATACTTAATTGCCAGCACCCGGCCTTTCGGCGGATTTGACCACCCGACAAAAAAACCAACCTCATAAATCAGCCAGATAATTTTGAGACACTGTACGCCCGTCAATGAATAAATCAACGAAGTACTCTACTTATTATTGGTGAATATTGTATGGGGTGCTGGCGTTGTGACAATATGCCGAAGTTCTGAAATTGGCACACAGCAGAGCTTCAAGTCGCTGGAATCAACGCTCGTAAGCAGAACTTCCAAAACGCAACAACCAAGATGCCCTAGCGGTTGCTATGGGGATAATTATTTCTTTGCGCCGTTCACAGCCGTCTTGAGAGATGCACCGGGCTTGAATGCTGGAGCCTTGGAAGCCTTGATCTTGAGGGGTGCGCCAGTCGCTGGATTACGGCCATTACGTGCCGCACGCTTGCGTACTTCAAAAGTGCCAAAGCCAACGAGAGCAACGTTGTCGCCCTTTTTCAGAGTGGCGGTGATAACTTCGATCAAGCTGCGAGGGTGCGGTCAGCGCGGCCTTGGTGCAGTCTGTTTTTGCTGCCAATGCGTCAATCAGTTCTTTGCGGTTCATTATTATTACTTCCCTTAGTGGTGATTAAAGTGCTGCAACGGATTGTTGCGGATATTAGGCTGCGTGGCAAGTTGAAGTTCGGGATTTGCACAGAGCGGTCATTCACTTCGCGATATTGCCTGCCGCAGCCATTCGATTTTCATTCCTTCGTCCGACAAACTCCGTCTTATAACGCTATACTTTTATCGTTTCTTTTTGACTGTCGATCTTGGGTTTCGTCAAGGTAGTGACTTTAGATTTTCTAGGTGGCCGGACCTGTTTCTTCGGAGCAATGGGTTTTTTATGCTCTTTTGTAGATGGCGCAATCCGAGATGCACCGGCGGATTTCCTCACCCAGACCGACTGAAGCCACGCCGCGATCACTTGGGTTTTATCGGCTTGCGGGCGTGCCAAGGCATCCAGTATCGCTGAAATGGCCTTGTTGTCGGTGCCTTGCATCGTGAGCTGTGGACGATACGTGTCCACCGGAAGCCCATCATCTTCTGGGCTACGAGCGAAATGCAGGCCATGCAACAGGATGATGCTGGGTGGTACTCCTCCCCTTGCCATCCAACTCACCAACGTTTTAGCCGCACCCAACGCCGGATGCATGGAGGGAGTGATGCTAGATTTCACCGCCACAATTTTTGGTTTGGCCGCATATTGTTCAGGAGCGCGCTTCTTCATCATGGAGGGTGTGTTTGTCAATTCGGTTTTGCCGTAGCGACGCGTATAGTGCCATCGTGCCTGGCTGGATTGCAATGAGAATACATTGTCGGCTTCTCAGTAGCAGGAGGCCGTTCAAAATCAGATGGGTGGATCGCAGCTATTGGCACAGAGCACTACGTCATGATGCCATATTTGCCGGCAAGCGGCCTTTCATAATGTGCAAACCGCGAGACAAACTAGATAGTCAGTTTTTTTTGATGGTGGAAGTGAAATGTTCTTTCTGGGTCTGTTTAGTTGGATTGGGTATTTCATTTCGATGGCCTGTAGGATCATGCGTGCCCATTCAGTTGCGCGGTTGCGGCTGTTGCTGAGGACCGGTGTTTCCTGGAACAATCAACGGTGCCGGGGTCTCGTCGATAATCTTCGCGTCCGTCACGAAGTAGCTAGTGTCTCCGAAGCAGGACGTGGGGAGCCCAATATGCTGCTCATAATGGAGCGACACGCGCTTGCCCATCACGGAGTGGAGCTTCTCCGCTGCTTTGTCGTCCCACACCGTGAAGATGAATTTTTCGGGCATAGAACCGGGAAGCGAAACCAAGGCCATCTCGCCCTCCCACGTCTTACAGATATAGCCCTTATCTGACAGCTTCTGCACCCAGCCGGCTCGCTCCCCGCTGGAGTAGCTCCCAATGCAGCATGGCCCAGATGTAGGCCGCAAACAAGAGGCCCGCCACGAACAGAATCAGGATCATCGAGGTTACGAGTGAAAGCCCCTCTTGTCTATGTATTGTTTCTGTCATCTCTCATATCTCCTAGGTTTGTGTTGGTGGCAACTTACTCGGATAAGGATGTAATTGTTCAGGCAACAAAAAAGCCGGAATGTGTCCGGCTTTCCATGTGTCAAGCCAGATCAGAATTTGAACAAGCCTCCAATTGAGATTAGAGTGGCATTGCCGTTCGTTCCATAGTGTCATCCGTTAATTACTCTAAGCAAAACAACCACGATAGCGATCACCAGGAGAATGTGAATGAAACCGCCCATAGTGTTTGAAGTAATCATCCCAAGCAGCCACAAAATTAGCATAACAACGGCGATGGTATAGAGCATGATATTTTCCTTTATTGTCAAATGCTCGGGGCAAAACCACCAGCGTTAGCTGTTGAAGTTGACTTCAAGTGGTGCTGATTTATGCGCGTTAGTCTGGAGCGGGAAACGACCTCGCCGTCTATAACAAACTGCTTGAACTCACTACTTTAGAAGGTCGTAGTTCAGTTCATGGCCCACGCATGCACTGCCCCAATCCGTATGACTCCTGGATTTTTCCAGACAGCTGCTTGCATTTTCCTTCAGCAACTTCAATTTGATCATCAGCAAGCTTTCCCAATACAGCACTGTTGCACAGACAGGTTCAAGCTTAATTAGAATAATCTTCAAATTATTGTGTTCTGCCTTCACACCTTCTATTTTTGTCGCAAGCGCCGTGGCGCGATCAGATTCCTTCGTGCTGCCAACAGTTCCGGTTAAATCGACAACGCCATGATCTGTACGAACACTGATGTCCCGCCCTTGGACCCATTTATCCTTGGCAAAACTTGCTTTTACTTTTGTGGTTATGGTCGCATCGTCTATATATTGACCAGTAGTATCGGTGGACGTATCCGCCGCATAGGAGAAAGCCGGCATGAGTAGCGCAGCGGCAAAGAGAAAGACCCCAACAAATTTGATATTCATAGTAGCTCCTTTGTAAATTTTCAATGATTAACGACCTTGATGTCTTTTTTTTTCAGAAGTGTCGTAGTCGTTACACAACACTCACTAACGAATGATGGGGGTTGGTCATGAATCCCTCTGTGCGTTGTCGCACATAAGCAAGAACTGTCATCCGCAAGTCACTTTTCGCGTTTGCTGAGTGTGGTCAGCTAATTTGATGGCCTGATGTTCACGTTCGGTGATGGTTGGGCAAAGAATTTCAAGCAAAACGGCGTCAGTTTTACTGACGCCGTTTGTCATTGAGTGATGCCGATGATCAGAATGGAGGATCGTCGGTTCTCATTGGCAGGAATGAACGATATTGTGACGGGAACGATCCTCGTAATAGCGATGAATCTGGTCGCAGTATCGGTTTTCGAAGTCCGTCGTGAAGACCTGCAGGAAGTCGAGTATTTCGACAACGGCCTCATCGGAGAGCGGTCGTGGAATGCATTGATAGCCGTGTCGGAGCACATAGTTTCCTCTTGAATGATCAACGGCCAGCGGTTTTGCCGCGCTGGGCTGGCCGATCGGGTTGCGCGAACACATCCAGATAGAGCTTCGAGCACCGGCAGGTCTCGTTGTGCGGCGGCGGCGAGCAGTTCGGCGGCCAGCGTGGTCAGGATGCGGTAATTGCCGGCGGCGTGATCGCACAGGGTATGGCGCAACTGTGGCGTCATCAGGCTGGCGTTGCCTGCTCCGGCGAGCAAGTGATCGAGGCAGGCAAGCAGTTCCTCGCGGCTGGCGAACTCGGTGGCAAGGCGGGTGCGGATGCGACTGCCGAGCGGGATGAGTTCCTCGCGGCGCAGCTTTCTCGACGAGCCTCGCGTCGCCGGCGATGACGATGCACAGCAGCGGCTGGGAATCGAAACGGGCACTGGCCAACAGGCGCAGCTCAGAGAGCACCTGCGGCGTCATTTCCTGCGCTTCGTCGATGAGCAGAACCGGTCGGCAACGGCTGGATTCGAGATGGCTGAACCAGCGCTCGCGCAACGCTTTGAAGCCGCCCCAACGATTGGAGGGTTTCAGCGGCACCGCAAAGATGTCGCCCAGCTCGCGATAGAAATCGGCCAGATTGCTTTGCGGGTGGTTGATCGCGCCGACGGTGATGTCGGCGAGTTTTTTGAGCCGTTCGGCAAGCAGGCGCAAGACGATGCTCTTGCCGCTGCCCGGATCGCCGTGGATCATGGCGAAGCCGCCCTCGCGAATCTGTGCGTGCTCGATGCGCCAACAGAAGTTCTCGATCTTCGGCGGCACATAGATCGCGTCGATCGGCAGTTCCGGCGAGAAGGGATTCCATTTGAGCCCATAGAGGGCGAGTAATTTCTGGTTCATGTGGACTCCTTATCGGTCGTGGGTAGATAGGCTGGCGGCACCCCCGTGGCGGCATAGTCGGCCAGCAGTTCGGTCATCAGCGCCGACATACCAGTCGGCTGCAGTGGAGACAGGTCGGCCGTAACCTGCGCCAGTAGCCGGCGCTGGCCGTTGGCATTGGCTGACTTGTCGAGCGGCTTGACCGGGCACAGGATGGCACCGGTACGCGGATCGACCAGATCGACCCGGGACAGATCCCATCGGGCGTATTGCAGATGAACATGTTCGAAGTGTCGATACCGTGACGGTATCTCGAAGCGCTCCCCATTCAGGCTCACGGTGCCGTCGGAACGACGTTGTTTGCGCTTTACCTCGATGCGGAAGCTGGCAGCGAGCACAGCGCTCGCAGGACATGGGCGCGCAACGTTGGGGCCGGCGAGATAAGTGGGCCAGCGGCGTGGCGTCGATTTCCGAGTGACGTGTCCGGTGGTACTCCTGCTCGACCCATGCCTGGGTCGCCAGATTGAGCGCATCGAGGGTGAGGTTTGCTTCGCCTTCGAGCATGGCCATCAGGCGTCCTTCGACGCGCCCCCAGAAGGATTCCTGCTTCCCGTTTTGATATGGCGAATAAGGTAGTGTGGTCTGGTGCAACACGCCCAGCTTGAACAGGCCGGCAGTGGTCTCCTCAGCCAGCATGGCGGCACCGTTGTCGGTCATCAGGGCGCGTGGCAGACCGCGGTTCATGAATGCCTGGCACAGGGCGTGGATCAGGCTCTCGGCGGTTTCATCGAGATACCACTGCAGATGGCAAACCAGACGTGAGCGATCATCGATCACGCCCAGCAGCATCGGTGTTACCCAATCCCCTTGACGCGTGAGCACACGGCGTGAGCCATGATGGAAGTCGAGATGCCACAAGGCGCACACATGATCGACCTCGAAACTGCGCACTTCAAGCCGTTCCAGCCGGTCACGCGCGGCGAGCGCACCAGCGGTGGCGCGTTTGGGTTGCGCCTGGCGGAACATGCCTTGTGCCTTGAGGTAACGCCGGATCGTGGGATAGGAAGCAATCGTGGTGTCGCTGCCCTTGAGTGCGGCGCGCAGATTGTCGAAATGCAATTGCATCGTCCAGCCCGGATGTTCGCGATACTGGAGTGGTCAGCGTGTCGATAACCAGTGGTGTCAGGCTGGGGAAGCGACCGATGTCACCGCGCAGGCGATCCTTCAAGGCGCCACCGGATCGTTGGCACGCCGTGCCGTGTAGTACCAGCGTTCCAAGTGTCGATGCACCGAAAGCGACATCGAGTGCCGGACATCGGATGTCGCCAGATCTTGGCGGCGAGCACTTGCCAGTTCGGCATGCAACTCCCTTGGCGCGGGCGGTGCTGCCAGCAAAGGGCCAATGATCGAGAAGCGCAGGCGCGCCCAGCGATCACGTTTGGTGCGGATCGGTTGGTGTGTTCAAAATGGTCTCCCAGTTGCGATGCCGGCGGCATCGCTTGTGGGAGTGAAGGTTACAAACCCTCGGGGAGCTTGGCTATCGACAACTTCTGCGTGTGATTAGCCCCCCTCGTTCAGTGTGGCCGGACGCCCGACCGTCACGGGGGTAAGAAAGAGCAAGAGTCGCATCAATGGTTCTGCCGCCGTACCCATAAAGCGTTCGATCAGGCTGGCAGGAAGTTGGCTCAAAGCTGACCGGTGGCATGAAACGGGCGCAGGAGGCCTGCCAGAGCGGCGTCAGCAGGAAACTGCTCAACCCACCAATTTCTCCAGCGTTGAATCGTGCGCACTGGAACTCCCACTATCTCGCCAAGCTTCGCCACCGCTGCTGTTGCTTCCACTCGTCCAGCCGACATCAGCACCACCGCCAACCCCAGATATACACGCCGACCAAGGAAGCGTGTCGACACCGACGTAGTACGTTTCCGGCAGAGGTTACAGCAGAAACTGAAACGCCATTCGTAGTCAGCACGAACCTCGTTCGGGCAACATCGAGGCTTGCGAGGAAAGTTGGCGCGATGGAGAACACCGCCACAGTGACATCCGCCAACCCGCGTTCGCGCAGCCAGTTCAATATCAATTTGCAGCAGCAAGCGAAAAAATCTGGAATCTTGCAGTAGGGCGTGGCACACTTTGGTGGTCTCTTGGCTTGGTAAACCAGAGACTCCCCAAATGGTCCGTTTGTTCAAGGTCCTCGAGGGGGATCTTCAGAGGCTGAGCATATGATTTCCCGGCTTTTTTCAACGAGAATCGCAACAGCCTGATTGACCGCTTTTTGTTTCGTTGTGGGATGGCTGCTGCCTATCGATCCATCCTCTTCCCATTCATGCACCAGTGTCTTGATATTGCTGCTGACGACAGTCTGGCTTGAGCCCTTTTTTAGCGGCATGACATTTCTCCAATCCGTAGAACCACATTCAGAAAAGTTGTGACCTTTGCGCGGACGTGTCCCGTGAGTTGGCATGTCGATAAAATGGCCGCGTATAGCGGCCATTGTTGTTACGCTAATGCTTCAAGGACGCTTGTTTGAATCCTTGATGACTTCTTTTGCATCGCCATAGGCTTTCTCGGCTTTCCCGGAAATTTGTTTGCCGAGGCCCTTCACTTGTTGCTCTTTGCTGCCGACCAACTGTCCAGCTTTTTCCTGTACTTTACCGGCGACATCTTTTAAAGCTCCTTTGACTTGATTCTTGTTCATGATCAGACTCCTTTATTGAAATTAACAGACTTTGCCCTGTGAAGTATTCAGATTGAACTTAATGTTGCCGCCGGTCTGTGTGGTAGCGAACTTATAAAACAATCAATTCGAATTCATATGACTTGATTTGTTCCGTCAATTCGCGATGAAGTCACTGTTTAAGCTTCAGATTGGAGGCTACATGCGACCGTCCGCTAGTGGCACTGAACGGAATTTTGATCCTTATAGTAGCCTACCTGGAAGCGGTCGTTCGCCGAGAGTAGCACATGACATAAAAAGGAAATTCAGTGTTTGAAGATAACACTCCACAGTCTTGCATAGCAAGTCTGTGACC
This sequence comes from uncultured beta proteobacterium, assembly GCA_963757485.1. Classification (GTDB taxonomy): domain Bacteria; phylum Pseudomonadota; class Gammaproteobacteria; order Burkholderiales; family Gallionellaceae; genus Gallionella. The sequence goes on along the minus strand of CAVWTZ010000134.1, from coordinate 410 downwards.
AAGCCATCACAAGAGCATCGCTGTTGTGGTTTATAGTTTAACAGCCCCTACGCAGTTTTCTGTGCGTCCACGATTTACCACAAGGTTATGTCGAACTGATAAGTGTGCGGTTAACACCTAAAGCGTATTCAGTAGCCTACTATGCGGCTACTAAATAAAAACAGGTTAGCTTGTAATTATCTAACCTATTGTTTTATTGGTGGGCCGTGAAAGACTTGAACTTTCGACCAATGGATTAAGAGTCCACTGCTCTACCAACTGAGCTAACGACCCATATTAGGATGCAAAGAATAAAACCATAGCAAATTATCGGAAATGCTTAATGCTTTGTCAAAACAATTCGTTTTAAATGTGTTCACGAAACTACAACGCCCCTCTATTTTTGGAGGGGCGTTGTCGTTTGTAAGGAG